>NZ_CP012981.1:1895867-2211844 GCF_001411495.1 Burkholderia cepacia ATCC 25416
GGCGCCGAGCGGCGCAGCGACGCGAGCGCGAGCGCTTCCGCTTCGCTGTCGCCGTTGCTGCGATAGACGGACGCGTTGACGAGCCGGCCGCTGCCATCGACGGTGAAGGCCACGACGACGAGCGAACGGAGCATGGCCTGCGGCGTGCCGTGCAGCAGGCCGGACGGATTGCGTTCGGCGACACGCTGCGCGACTTCGACGCGGTATTGGTCGAGGCTGCCACTGCGTGTGATCGACGGAATCGTCAGGATCGAGTGCAGCGACGGAGGCGGCGTGATCGTGCACGCCGCGAGCATGGCGACGACGGCCAGTGCAACTGCACGCAGCCGGTCGACGCGCGAACGGGAAAGGGGGCGCATGGGAGGCTAGCCAGAAGTGACTATAAAAAAATGATAGGCGCACGGGCGCGAGCCGGCATCGGGAGAAACACATAACGGGCGATGCCGGGTGTCGCGATCGCTGATGGCGAGGCAGCGTGCGCCCGCGTATCGCGATGTGACGTGACATGTGACGGCACGCTCGCGCGGCTGCCGCACGTCCGCATCCCGGTGCGCGTGTTGCACGGTTGAAAGCAAGGCGAGGAACGCGACCGGCGCGCAGGCGCTTGGAGATGGTTCGGCAGCGCGCATCCGTCGCCGCGGGCAGCACCGCGGCGGATGCCCGCGCAATCGTCAGCGACGCGTGCCGCCCGGTTCAGAAACCGTGCGTGACGAGTGACAGGACCGACAGGTCGGGGTGCGTGCCGTCGATGATGCTCTTGCCGACATGCACGGCTTCGTGGACGGCTTCATCGAGGCTGGCGAAGCTTTCCTCGCCGTCCGCATGGAACGGTACCGCGTGGCCGGGTAACGCGGGATTCGCGCCGGGATGGCATACGTAGCCGGTGTAGGTATAGCGCGTGTCGCTGCCGGGCACGGCAGCCGGCACGACATGGACCTCGAAGCCTTCGTAATCGACGTGTTCCGTCGGTATCGACAGTTCGGTCATGGCGATCTCCGTGTACCGCACGCAGGGGTGGCGCGCGCGGCATCGAGTACGCGGCGGCGGTTGTGTCGCCGTGTTGATCGAATTCTAGGTGATCGAGCGGCTGGCCGGGAGGCTTCCGGCGCGCTGCGGCGCGATGACGGGCTGCTGCCCGTGCCGTTTCGACGAACGGGTTCGCGCGCGGCGCTGCATCATTGTTTGCAGCGGGCGTCCTTGCGCTGCACGACGATGATCACCGGGTATTTCTGGCCGTGGTCGAGCTCCACGCGTGCCACGACGGTGAGCGTCGCCGGATCGGAATCGTCGTACACGCTCACCTGTTCGTTGCGCAGGTAGGTCACGCCGGTGCAGTTCGACGTGCGTCCGTCGTCTCCCACCTTGCACTGGAGGTCGTTGTCTTTCAGGTAGTTGTACGGCGACGGGCTCGCGAGGTATTCGCTCAGGCCGCGCGGCGAGCCGCCGACGCCGGACACGTATGCGATCGCGCACGACGCTTGCGCGTCGCTGCCGGACGCGGTGTCGGCTGCCGCGTGCGTGCTGACGGCCGCGAGCAAGGCGACGAGCGACGAGACGATGAGGGGCTTCATGACGTGGGTTTCCCGTTTCGCGAATCGGAGCGCCGGATTGTAACGGCATCCGGCGGGACGCGTCGGAACGTGGGGGAAAGCCGTACGAGAACCAACAAAAAACCCCGTCATTCGCTGAATGGACGGGGTTTGGCAAACTTCCTGGCGGAAGCGGTGAGATTCGAACTCACGGACAGTTTCCCGTCGCCGGTTTTCAAGACCGGTGCCTTAAACCGCTCGGCCACGCTTCCACACGAGGCGGCATTGTAACCGAAATGCCGCGATCTTCATGCCCTCAATCGTCGCGCAGGAACAATTCCTGCAGGTCGTTGAGGAAACGCTGGCCGAGCGGCGTCGGCGCGATCTGCGCGAAATCGCGTGCGATCAGTCCGCGCCGTTCCGCTTCCTGCAGTGCCGGCTCGATCGTGCTCATCGGCAGGCCGGTGCGCTCGGCGAAGCTGTGCACGGGGAAGCCCTCGACGAGCCGCAGCGTGTTCAGCATGAACTCGAACGGCAGGTCGCGCGCGCCGACTTCACGTTCTTCCTGCACGGCCGTGCCGGCCATCGCCTGCTCGATGAAGGTCGCAGGATGCTTGTAGCGTGCCTGCCGCAGGATCCGGTTCGGGAACGACAGCTTCGTGTGCGCGCCCGCACCGATCCCGAGATAGTCGCCGAAACGCCAGTAGTTCAGGTTGTGCTTGCACTGATGATTCGGCTTCGCATACGCGGACACTTCGTAGCGCCCGTAACCGGCCTCGGCCGTACGTGCGTGAATCCATTCCTGCATGTCGGCCGACGCGTCGTCATCGGGGACGACCGGCGGAAACTTCGCGAACAGGGTATTCGGCTCGAGCGTCAGGTGATACAGCGACAGATGCGGCGGCGCGTACGACAGTGCGGTTTCGATGTCGGTACGGCATTCGTCGAGCGTCTGGTTCGGCAGCGCGAACATCAGGTCGAGGTTGAAGTTGTCGAAGTTCTTCGCGGCGATCTCGACGGCCGCGCGAGCCTGCGCGGTGTCGTGAATCCGGCCGAGCGCCTTCAGGTGCGTTTCGTTGAAGCTCTGGATGCCGACCGACAGGCGGTTCACGCCGCTCGCGCGGAACTGCGCGAACTTCGCGGCCTCGAACGTGCCCGGATTCGCCTCGAGCGTGATCTCGGCATCGGCGTCGAGCGGCAGCAGCGCGCGCACGTCGGACAGCATCCGGTCGAGGCCGGCGGCCGACAGCAGGCTCGGCGTGCCGCCGCCGATGAACACCGTATGCACCTGCCGGCCCCACACGAGCGGCAGCGCCTGCTCGAGATCGGCGCGCAGCGCGTCGAGATACTCGGTTTCCGGAAACCGTTCGCCTTTCCACTCGTGCGAGTTGAAATCGCAGTACGGGCACTTGCGCACGCACCACGGGAAATGCACGTACAGCGCGAGCGGCGGCAGCGACGTGAGCCGTACCTGGCCGGGCGACGTGAAGGTCGCGACGACGCGTGCGCCGGTTTCCGCGGCCTGGCTCATGCAACCTCCCGCAGCGAAGGGGTATCGGGCATGCTCATGCCTCCTCCGCGAGCCGCGCCAGCAGCGCCTTCAGCGCCAGCGCGCGGTGGCTGTGCGTGTTCTTCACGGCCGGTTCGAGTTCGGCGGCCGTCGCGCCGAGCGAAGGCAGATAGAAATACGGGTCATAGCCGAATCCGTGCTCGCCGCGCGGGGTGTCGACGATCTCGCCCGCCCAGCGTCCTTCGGCGAACAGCGGCTCGGGGTCGTCCGCATGGCGCACGAGCGCGAGCACGCAGCAGTAGTATGCGCGCCGGTCGTCGACGCCGCGAAGCTGCTCGACGAGATACGCGTTGTTCGCCGCATCGCCCTTGTCGCGGCCCGCGCGCTGCGCATAACGCGCCGAATAGACGCCCGGCGCGCCGCGCAGCACGCGCACGCACAGGCCCGAATCGTCGGCGATCGCCGGCAGCCCGGTGAGCCGCGACGCGTGACGCGCCTTCGTCAGCGCGTTCTCGATGAAGGTGCCGAACGGCTCCTCCGCCTCGGGCACCGCGAGGTCGCCCTGCGGGACGATCTCGATGCCGACCGTCGAGAACAGCGCGGTGAATTCGCGCAGCTTGCCGGCGTTGTTCGACGCGAGGACGATGCGCGACAGCGGTGCGATGGTGTGGTCGTCCGGCATGTCAGGCGCCCAGCACGTCTTTCTGAAGCTGCACGAGCCCGGCGATCCCGCCTTGCGCGAGGTCGAGCAGCGCGTTCATCTCGGCGCGCGAGAACGGCACGCCTTCCGCCGTGCCCTGGACTTCGACGAAGCCGCCGGCGCCCGTCATCACGACGTTCATGTCGGTATCGCAGCGCGAATCTTCCGCGTAATCGAGGTCGAGCACGGGCGCGCCCTCGTACACGCCGACCGAGATCGCGGCGACGTGGTCGGTGATCGGCGAGCGCGTGAGCTTGCCGGCCGCGATCAGCGTCGACACGGCGTCGTGTGCGGCGACGAACGCGCCGGTGATGCTCGCCGTGCGCGTGCCGCCGTCGGCCTGGATCACGTCGCAGTCGATGTGGATCGTGCGCGGGCCGAGCGCCTCGAGGTCGAACACGGCGCGCAGCGCGCGGCCGATCAGGCGCTGAATTTCCTGCGTGCGGCCGGTCTGCTTGCCGCGTGCGGCTTCGCGGTCGCTGCGCGTGTGCGTCGCGCGCGGCAGCATGCCGTATTCGGCGGTCAGCCAGCCTTGCCCGCGGTCGCGCAGGAAATCGGGCACGCGTTCGGAGACGCTCGCGGTGCAGAGCACCTTGGTGTCGCCGAATTCGACCAGCACCGAGCCTTCGGCGTGTTTCGTGTAGTGGCGCGTGAGGGCGACCTTGCGCAGTTCGTCGGCGCGGCGGCCGCTCGGGCGGGAAACGGAGGACGTCATGTGGGAATCGCGGAACGAGAGGAAACCCCGATTTTAGCGCCGAACGGCGGGCTTGCCCGGCGGGGTGGTTCCCAAAAATGGGATAATGCGCGCTTCCCGCCCCGCGCTTTCCGATGCGCCGGGCGCCTCGACATATCCCCGCCCGCGAGGGCACCCAGACGGCGAGACGAACCATGATCTACAGCATGACGGGCTACGCGAGCGCGACACGCGAACTCGCGACGGCCACCGGTAACGGCGGCACCAGCGTGTCGGTCGAACTGCGCACCGTGAACTCGCGCTTCCTCGACCTGAATTTCCGGATGCCGGACGACGTGCGCGCGTGCGAACCCGCGCTGCGCGAAATGCTGATGAACAAGCTGTCGCGCGGCAAGGTCGACATCCGCATCAACCTGCAGCGCGGCGAGCAGAGCATCGGCGCCGGCGCGCTGAACCAGTCGGCGCTCGGCCAGCTCGCCGAGCTCGAGCGCTCGGTGCTGGACACGTTCCCGGGCGTCGGCCGCCTGCGCGCGGGCGAGATCCTGCGCTGGCCCGGCGTGATCGCCGAAAGCGGCGTGTCGGGGGAAGCGATCCGCGACGCGGTGCTCGCGTGCGGCAAGGAGGCGATCGGCGAACTCGTCGTCGTGCGTTCGCGCGAAGGCGCGCAACTGGCGACGATGCTGCTGTCGAACGTCACCGAGATGGAAGCGATCGTCGCGCGCATCACGCCGCTCGTGCCGGAGCTGATCGCGAAGCATCAGCAGAAGATCGTCGAACGGTTGCAGGAAGCGCTTGGCATCGCGGCGCCCGAAGGCAGCGCGACGATCGTCACGCGCGAGGAGGCCGCGGAGCGCATTCGTCAGGAAGTGACGATGTACGGGATCCGGATCGACATCGCGGAAGAGCTGTCGCGTCTCACCGCGCACCTGAACGAAACGCGTCATGTGATCGAGAAGGGCGGCCGCGTCGGCAAGCGTCTCGACTTCATGATGCAGGAACTGAATCGAGAAGCAAACACGCTCGGCTCGAAGGCGGCGGCGAAGGAACTGGCCGACGCATCGATGGCGCTCAAGCTGTTGATCGAGCAGATGCGCGAGCAAGTGCAAAACCTGGAGTAACAGAGATGAAACGACCCCCACGCTCACTATGTTCGCTGCCCCCCGAGGGGGCGGCCAGCCTCCTTGGGGCTGCCCGGCGGAGGCTGTCATGACCGATTCCCATCGCGACGTCCACGCGTCGCATTCGCTGCACGGCGGCGTCTATCCCGGCAACCTGTTCATGGTCGTCGCGCCGTCGGGCGCCGGCAAGTCGACGCTCGTGAATGCGCTGCTGTCGAAGGACAACGACATCTGCCTGTCGATCTCGTACACGACGCGCAAGCCGCGCCCGGGCGAGCAGGACGGCCGGCACTATCACTTCACGACGGTCGAGGATTTCCGCGCGCGTCACGCGGCGCACGAATTCCTCGAGAGCGCGGAAGTGCACGGCAACTACTACGGCACGTCGCGCGTCTGGATCGAAGAGCAGATGAAGAACGGCCACGACGTGCTGCTCGAGATCGACTGGCAGGGCGCGCTGCAGGTGAAGAAGCAGTTCCGCAACGCGGTCGGCATCTTCATCCTGCCGCCGTCGCTCGACGCGCTCGAGGAGCGCCTGAAGAAGCGCGGCCAGGACGAACCGAACGTGATCACGCGCCGCCTGCTCGCCGCCGGCAGCGAGATCGCGCACGCGTCGGAAGCGGAATACGTGGTGATCAACGAGAATTTCGAGCGTGCGCTCGCGGAGCTCGAATGCATCGTCGCCGCCACGCGCCTGCGCTTTGCTTCGCAGTACGCGCGACACACGGAGCTGTTCATCGAGCTCGGCATCCATCTGCCCCACGCGGAATGACGCGGGGGACGAGGGACATAAGGTAGAATAAGGACTATATTCAGAAGGAATTACCAACATGGCTCGCATTACCGTCGAAGACTGCCTGAAGCAAATCCCGAACCGCTTCGAACTGGCGCTCGCCGCCACCTATCGCGCGCGGCAGCTCGCGCAAGGCCATACGCCGAAGATCGAAAGCCGCGACAAGCCGACCGTCGTCGCGCTGCGCGAAATCGCTGCCGGCCAGGTCGGCGTCGAGATGCTGAAGAAGGTGCCGGTGTAACGCGCATCCGGCCCGTTCCAGCCATGTAATCCACGCGCGCAACGACTCGACCTGGAGGCGAATATGAGCACCACCCCATCGTCCGCCTCCGCGGATTCGACCACCGAAGCCACGGCCCAGTCGCCTGCGCGCCAGTACATCGACGCGGTCCTCGAACAGTCCTTCCGGCATCTGTTCGGGCCGACCGCCACACCGGAGCAGCCGCGCAAGCACGGCGTCGTTTCGATCGCGAAACTGACGGCCGTGCTGGCCGAGTATCTCGCTCCGGAAGAAATCAAAGAGGTCAAGGCGGCGTTCCACTTCAGCGACGAAGCCCACCTCGGTCAATATCGCCAGAGCGGCGAACCCTACATCACCCATCCCGTCGCCGTCGCGGAAATCTGTGCCGGCTGGAAGCTCGACGCACAGGCCGTCATGGCAGCGCTCCTGCACGACGTGATGGAAGACCAGGGCGTGACCAAGAGCGAACTGGCCGAACGGTTCGGCCCGAAGGTCGCCGAACTGGTCGACGGCCTGTCGAAGCTCGACAAGATGGAGTTCCGCAGCCGCGAGGAAGCGCAGGCGGAAAACTTCCGCAAGATGCTGCTCGCGATGGCACGCGACGTGCGCGTCATTCTCGTCAAGCTCGCCGACCGCCTGCACAACATGCGCACGCTCGGCGCGGTGCCGATGGAAAAGCGCCGCCGCGTCGCGCGCGAGACGCTCGATATCTACGCGCCGATCGCGCACCGCCTCGGGTTGAACAACACGTATCGCGAGCTGCAGGACATGAGCTTCGCGAACTTCAACCCGCATCGCTACGCGACGCTCGAGAAGGCCGTCAAGGCGGCGCGCGGCAACCGCCGCGAAGTGATCAGCAAGATTCTCGAGGCCGCGCAGCGCGCGATGGCCGACGCGAAGATCGACGCCGAGATCACCGGCCGCGAAAAGACCATCTACAGCGTGTACCGCAAGATGCGCGACAAGCAGCTGTCGTTCTCGCAGGTGCTCGACGTGTACGGTTTTCGCGTCGTCGTCGACAGCCCGCTCGACTGCTACACGTGCATCGGCGCGCTGCACGCGCTGTACAAGCCCGTGCCCGGCAAGTTCAAGGACTACATCGCGATCCCGAAGATCAACGGCTATCAGTCGCTGCACACGACGCTCGTCGGTCCGTTCGGCGCACCGATCGAGTTTCAGGTGCGCACGCGCAAGATGCATGAGATTGCCGAAGCGGGCGTCGCCGCGCATTGGCTGTACAAGAACGGCAGCGCCGATCTCAGTGACGTGCAGAAGCGCGCCCACCAGTGGCTGAAGTCGTTGCTCGACATCCAGAGCGAAGCCGGCGATTCGAGCGAATTCCTCGAGCACGTGAAGATCGACCTGTTCCCCGATGCGGTCTACGTGTTCACACCGAAGTCGAAGATCATGGCGCTGCCGCGCGGCGCGACGGCGCTCGATTTCGCGTATTCGATCCACAGCGATCTCGGCAACCAGTGCGTGGCCGTGAAGATCAACAACGAACTGCTGCCGCTGCGCACCGAGCTGAAGAGCGGCGACATCGTCGAGGTGATCACCGCGCCGTATTCGAAGCCGAACCCCGCATGGCTCGGCTTCGTGCGTACCGGCAAGGCGCGTTCGGCGATCCGTCACTACCTGAAGACGATGCGCCTGAACGAGTCGGTGCAGCTTGGCGAGCGGCTGGTCGACCAGAGCCTGAAAGGCTATGGTCTCGCGCTGGCCGATGTCGAGCCGGAGGTGTGGGAGAAGCTCGTGCAGTGGACGGGCAACAAGAGCCGTCAGGAAATCTTCGCGGACATCGGCCTCGGCCGTCGCGTTGCCGCGGTGATGGCCAAGCGCATCGAGGTGCTGATGAGCGGCCGCGACGCGGACGACGATCTGCCGAAGTCCGAGCGGCATCCCGCGCACCATGCGCCTCCGGTCGTGATTACCGGTACCGAAGGGATGTCCGTGCAGTTGTCCGCGTGCTGCCGGCCGATTCCGGGCGACGCGATCATGGGTTACATCGGCATCGGCTTGGGGATGGCGATTCATACGACCGATTGCCGCGTGGCGCAGCGGATTCACCGCCGCGATCCGGGCCGCTGGATCGACGTCGAATGGGCGCCGCAGCCGGGCCGCCTGTTCGATGTCGCGGTGAAGGCGCTCGTGAAGAACACCAAGGGTATCTTTGCGCGCGTGGCGGCGGACATCACGTCGGCCGACGCGAACATCGTGCATATCGCGATGGACGAGGATCTGACGCACGAATCGACGGTACTGCGCTTCGTGATCCAGGTCAGCGACCGCGTGCATCTCGCGAACGTGATGCGGCGCGTGCGGACCAATCCGGACGTGATGCGGATCATGCGCGAGCGTTCGACCGACGACGGCGCGCATGCGCGCCATGACGGCGGCATGCGGATCGAGCGCGAACGGCAGGATTATTGACGCTTGCCAGCACAAGCGGGCGATTGATCGACGGCGGCCAATATGGCCGCCGTTTTCATTTGTGCGGTACGAAGAGCGAACGTGCGGCGTGGCTGGACAAGGGCGCCTGTAAGCGGGCCGTGTCGTGAGCAAGGGAAGGGGAGGCGGAAAAGAAAAAGGGCTTTCCCGGAGGAAAGCCCTTTTAAGGTGGCGCGGCTGGCAGGATTCGAACCCACGACCCCTTGGTTCGTAGCCAAGTACTCTATCCAACTGAGCTACAGCCGCACGCAAAACGGTACTGCTTGACTGTCGGAACCTTCTGCGATGGGAAGGCCCCCAAAAAAGTGGCGCGGCTGGCAGGATTCGAACCCACGACCCCTTGGTTCGTAGCCAAGTACTCTATCCAACTGAGCTACAGCCGCACGCAAAACAAAACTTCTACTGCTTCGAACTGAAAGGGCCTTCGGTTCGGAAGGCCCTCGAAAAAGTGGCGCGGCTGGCAGGATTCGAACCCACGACCCCTTGGTTCGTAGCCAAGTACTCTATCCAACTGAGCTACAGCCGCACGCAGAAGCGAAATTATAGCAGGGTTGTATAAAAAGGGAAGCCTTATTCGCGAATTGTTCTACGCGACCTTGCCGGGGCCCCCATCGTGTACCCTTGGAGCATCAGTCATCCACGTTGAATCCGCATCATGAACAAGGCGTTTGTCAAAGAGTCGGACGGCGACGACGACGATCTCGACCAGGCCCAGCCCGCGATCCCGGCGGGCGCGAAGAACTACATCACGCCCGCCGGCCACAAGCGGCTGAGGGACGAACTGCTGAACCTGATCGACGTCGAGCGTCCCGAGGTCGTGCGGCTCGTGTCCTGGGCCGCGTCGAACGGCGACCGGTCGGAAAACGGCGACTACATCTACGGCAAGCGACGGCTTCGCGAGATCGATCGCCGCATCCGCTTCCTGACGAAGCGGCTCGATCTTGCCGAAGTCGTCGATGCGAGCCGGCAGGAGAATGTCGACCAGGTGTTTTTCGGTGCAACGGTCGATTACGAGACGCCGGACGGCCAGGATCATACGATCACGATCGTCGGGATCGACGAGGTCGATCTGGATCGCGGCTGCGTCAGCTGGATTTCCCCGGTTGCGCGTGCGCTGATCAAGGCGAAGATCGGCGATACCGTCATGCTGATGACGCCGGCCGGCCCGCAGCCGATCGACGTGCTCGACGTTCGCTACCCGCCGCGGGACAACGCCTGAGCGATACCCGGCGCAGTCCGGCAAAGAAAAAGCGCCCCGACGGGGCGCTTCGTCATCCGGCATGCAGCGGATGTGCCGGTCGCTCAGAAGCGATGGCGCATGCCGGCCGTGACCGCGATCTGCTTGTTGGTCGATGACGCGGCGCCCAGCCCGTTGATGTTGGCGCCGAGGTCGAGGCCGTCGTTGTTGACCTTCTGGAACTCGCCCTGCAGGTAGACGTCGGTGCGCTTCGACAGCGCATAGTCGGCTTGCAGGTTGAACTGGTGCCAGGTCGGCTTGTCGCCGGCCAGGCGGCCCTGCGTGTACGTGTAGGAGCCGGCAAGCGACAGCGCCGGCGTCAGCGCGTAGCGGCCGTTGAGTTCGTAGTTGCTGAAGCGCGCGGTTCCGCCGAGGCCCGTGATGCCACCGGACACGCCGGACTGCCCCGCGCTGATTGCGCGGATGCCGGTGAGGCGCGTCTGCGTGAACACGAAGCCGACCGTGGCCGGGCCGAACCCGTAGTTCAGGCCGGCGCCCCAGGTGCGTTGCACGCGCGAGGCGAAGGTCCAGTCGCCGGTCACCGCGCCCGGGTCGGTCGCGGCCTGCGCGAGCGCGTTCACATCGCTGTTCAACTGCAAGTAGGCCGCGGCGAAGTTGAAGCCCAGGTAGCTGTACGACACGCCGCCGCTATAGGCGCGGTTGTTCGCGAAAGACGTCGAGTTCGAGAACCCGTACAACGCACCGAACTTGAGTCCGCCGTAGTTCGCGCTCTGATATTTGACCGAGTTGTTGATCCGGAACGAGTTGTTCAGGTTGTCGTTGTCGAACGGGTGAGCGAACTGCGTGCCGCCGTACTGGGTGCCGGTCAGCGACAGCGGCCCGAGATAGTCGACGACGCTGTCGTACTGCCGGCCCAGCGTCAGCGAGCCGTAGCTGTTGAGTGCGAGACCGACAAACGCTTGCCGGCCGAATTCGCGGCCGTTCTGCTTCAGCGCGCCGTTATTGATGCCGAAACCATTTTCCAGCGTGAAGATCGCTTTCATGCCGCCGCCGAGATCTTCGGTGCCGCGCAAGCCCCAGCGGCTGCCGTTGACCGAACCGCTCGTTTCCTGCCAGGCGCTGTGGCCGTGCTGATTGTTCGTGTAGGTGATGCCGGCGTCGATCAGGCCATAGAGCGTCACGCTGCTCTGGGCATGGGCTGCCATAACGAATACACCCGACAACGCGGTGACGATCAGAGTTTTTTTCATGGATCTGTCTCCAAACAGGATGATGTCGATCGAACCTGCTGCGGACTGGCATGTTGTGCTTGACGCTGCGGCCGGTCCGGCAGAGCGGCGGTGCGCTTTTCAAAAAGCCATCTGCAGTGTAAGGAGTGCGTGGAGCGGGGGTGGGGCGCGCTTTAAGCAATAATGTATTTTGGAATCCGCAAAGATCTAGGGGGGAGCGCAAACGGTTGTCCAGCAAGGGTTTGCGGCGATGCAGCGAAAGAAAATGGCGCTCAGGACTGCGTAACGGACGTTGCGCGATCGCGACAGGTAATCACCAGCAGGCGACGGCGGTCATAGCGCGATTATTGACACATCGGCAATAGAGGTTTGTGTGGAGCATGGATAATGAAAGGTTGTTCTCTCGCTATACTGCGATCTCTGCTTTCCGAAGCAGACTTTTTCGTTGACGGAAAAGATCTCCAAACCTTTGTCGGCGCGACTTCCCAGTCGCGCTTTTTTTTGCCCCGCCGCTGCGCACTACTGCGTGTACGAGCGCCGCTTGCGCTTGGCCGCAGGCGCGGCCTCCTTGGCTTCGTTCGGGGGCGGCGTGTATGTCCAGTCTTCCATCACGTAGTGACGGGCATCGAGGGGCGATGCAAGCAGGTTCTGCCAGTGATCGCCGTGCCAGGTCGTATCGAACTCGGTGTCGCACGGCGCTTCGCGCGCGGACTCTGCCAGGGCGCGGGACTTGCGGCGTACGCGCCCAAGCCGGCTCGCGAAGCGCTTGATTCCGTCCAGCCACATGACCTTCTCCTTCCTTCCGCATTGGATGAGCATCGCAATGTCCCCGCATTTCTGCAACCCGGAAAAAACCCGAGGATTTTACCGAGGCGATTTGTCCCCGGTAGAAATTTCGTGGCCAAGATTATCGGAGCTCCCGCCCCGGTAATGTTGACAGGTTTTTGACTCGAATCAATTAATAAAAGGCGATGGTGTACCGATTCCAATGCCATTAGCACTATTTTGATAAAACGAGCATCAAAAATTTTCTTGACGCACCCGGATTGTCCAATTTATAAAGTCAGCACTCCGTCCTCGGGCGGCGTGCTGGTGCTGGTGCAGTTGCTGGCGCGATGTTTCGGGATTTCGGGAAACGGCTATAAAAATAGCTTCTTTGATCTAATCGAGTGGGGAACGAAGACATGGATACCGGTATCGTGAAATGGTTTAACGATGCTAAAGGTTTCGGCTTTATTACGTCGGACAATGGTGGTGAAGATTTGTTTGCGCACTTTTCCGAAATCAAGATGGACGGCTTCAAGACGCTGAAGGAAAACCAGCGTGTTTCGTTCGACGTAAAAGTCGGGCCGAAAGGCAAGCAGGCAGCGAATATCCAGGCCGTCTGACGCGCCACGCATTGCCGATCACGTCCGGCCCCCGCATGGCGGGGGCTTTTCATTTTCCGGGGACGGAGCAATACGGTTCGGGCTGGCCGCGAACAGGGATGCCGGTGCATACTCACGGAAGCATCGTTTCCCAGTCTTTTCATGTCCGATTTCCCCCGTCCGTCCGATCCGGCCAGCGAACAGCCGCTCGTTTTCGTCGACCTTGAAACCACGGGCGGCTCGCCCGCCGAACACCGCATCACCGAAATCGGCGTGGTCGAAATCGGCCCGCTCGGCGTGTCGACGTGGACGACGCTCGTCAATCCGGGGCAGTCGATTCCGCCGTTCATCCAGCAACTGACGGGTATTTCGGACGAGATGGTGCGCGACGCGCCTTCGTTCGCATCGCTGGCGCCGGCCTTGTTCGAGCGGCTCGACGGCAAGCTTTTCGTCGCGCACAACGCGAGCTTCGACCGCGGTTTCCTGCGGGCCGAATTCGAGCGCGCCGGGTTCGCGTTCAATCCCGACGTGCTGTGTACAGTGCGGCTGTCGCGTGCGCTGTTCCCGCGTGAAACGAGGCACGGGCTCGACGCGCTGATCGAACGCCACGGCCTCGTGCCGGCTGCGCGCCACCGGGCATTGGCGGATGCCGACCTCCTGTGGCAGTTCTGGCGCCAGTTGCACGACATCGTGCCACTCGACCGGCTGCGCGATCAGATCGCGCGCACGACGCGCCACTTCCGTCTGGGCGGCGACCTGACCGAAGCCTGGCTCGATACCGCGCCGGCCGGGTGCGGGGCGTACGCACTGTTCGGGGAGGGCGACGCGCCACTGTACGTCGGCCGCAGCGTACGCGTGCGGCAGCGGCTGCGCGCGTTGTTGACGGGAGAGCGTCGGTCGTCGAAGGAAATGCGGCTTGCGCAGCAGGTACGGCGCGTTGAATGGCGCGAGACGGGTAACGAACTGGGGGCGATGCTCGCGGAAGCGCAATGGATCGCCGGGCTGCGTCCGTCGTACAACCGGCGCCCTGCGGCCGACACCGCCCGTACCGGCAATGCACCCTGGCCGTTCGAAGGCGCCGTTGCGTTCGAGGCAAGCGGCGAGCGCCGCCTGTTTCATGTGATCGATGGCTGGCGCTATCTCGGCGTCGCGGAATCGCTCGACGCGGCCGCGCGGCTCGCGGCCGACGGGGCAGCCGGCGCATTCGAACCCTTCACCCACCGCCTGCTGCAGACGCATCTCGCGCGCGGCCTGCAACTGATTCCGCTCGCCGCACTCACGCCTGCGGGCCAAGCGGGTTGACCCGGCGCGACCGCCGTATCAGCCGATCGCGCTTGCGCCGCCGGCCGAGCAAACGTGCGACAACGCGGTGTCGAGCGCCTGCGTCTGCGTGGAGTCGTAGCGCGTGAGTGTCTTCCAGTTCGCGATGCTGCGGGCGAGCCGTGCCTGACAATCAGGCGCATCGCGCAGCGGTGCAACCTGCGTGAGCCCCGTGAGCATTTTCTGCGTCAGCCGGTCGAGCGCCGGGCGCGTGCTGGTCGCGAGATCGGGCGGTGTGCCTTCTGGCGGCCGCGTCGTGCGCCAGGTTGCGAACAGGGCGTTCTGCACATCCTTGCTCGCCGCGATCTGATCCTCGAAGAACGTCCGCGCGAACGCGGGATCGACGCCGGCCTGTGCCGCGCGCTTCCCGACCGATTCGAGCAGCGCCGCTTCGCGCGGGCGGTCCTCGATTGCCTTGTGATTCGCCCATTTCCATCGAGCCACCGGCTCAGCGAGCGCGAGTCGCTGCGACGCGAGTGCGACGATGTTGGTGAGGGCGGTGTCGTCGCCGTCTGCAACGGCGATGCGCGGGGACGAAAAGAGGGCGACGCCGAGCGCGGCGACAGCGACGCTGGCACGAATGGCTTGCTTCATCGGAACGATCGGGAGAGCCGGGCGGGCCGGACGTGGAAAACCAGAAGGATAGACGAAGACAGTCGCGCGGCGTAGCGACGCGACAGAGGAATCAGCAGGCGAGCTGATCCGGCACCGTCAGGCTGTTGCGGCCCGGGTGCGAGGCGAGTTGCGCGCGATGCGCAATGATGAACCGCACGATAGCGATGATCGACACGTGGCGGTTACAGAACCGAACAGGCGTTCACTTCGGCGAGTACAGCTTGTGCTGCTCGTCGAAGAATGCCCGTACGTGGTCAGGCAATTCGGCGAGGAATTCCACGCCGACGGGTTCCGGATCCGGGCTCATCACTTGCTCCGGCGGTGGCATGCGAGTTGGTCTTTCGTCCATGGTCATTTCTCCAGCAGGTTCGACGATTATCATCCTCGCGCTTGGATTTATGCCAGTGGCGAATCGTTAGATTTTGTCTCTGTTGTATTAACGGCACATGCGCTCGGACGCGCGCTGCGATGCCGACTATCGAGTCGTGCGGAATCGGCAACAATCGGGCCGCTTGTTATACTTGCGCGCACTTTTTCCTGCACCGCGATGAAACGAACGACGCGATGGATCGGCCTCGTATGGCTGGCGCTGGTACTGAACGTACTGTCGCCCGTCGTCGGCTATGCGCGTCTCGCCTCGAGCGGCTCCGGCGAGTTCACGCTCGAGTTGTGCAGTGCAGCGGGCGCCCGCCAGATCGTGCTCGCGCAGGCCGGAGGCGATCACGATGCGCCGTCGTTCGACCATGCCGGCGTGCCGCACTGCGTGTACTGCCCCGGCTTCGCGGCGAACGTGGCGCTCGGTACGAGCCTGCCCGCGCTGCCGGGTTTCGTGCGGACGTTCGCCTACCGCGCGGCAGCACCCGTCATTCCCGATTGCCCCCGCAAGGGTATCCGTCTCGCGCAGCCCCGCGCGCCGCCTGAAAACGCTCCGATCTGATTGATGTCGTCCGCGCGCCCCGGTGGCGCGCGTGCCGCTCGCGGCCGGGCCGCGTGCCGCGCCGTCCGTGCGTGGTGCGCGCGCTCGTGTCCGGCGGCGTTCGATCACGTTTTCAGGAATCCCCTCATGTCCTCCTCCTTCGCCGCGCGGCCGTCGCGCGGGCGGCTCGCGCTCGCATGCGCGGCCGCTTTCGCGTGGCCTGTCGCCCATGCGGCTTCAACTGACGATACGCGTGTCGACACTGCCCGCCGTGGTGTCGAGCGTCCCGCCGATACCGTCGCGCCGGCATCCACCGCTGCAGCCGTTTCGCCGGTGCCGGCCGGCAGTACGCTGACCGCGGTCAGCGTGACCGCGCAGCGGCAACCGGTCGATCCGGATATGCCGGCCGTCGTCACATCGATCACGCGCGAGCAGATCGAATCGCATACCAACGTCACCACCGAGGACGCGCTCAAGTACGCACCGAACCTGATGGTCCGCAAGCGCTATATCGGCGACCGCAACAGCGTGTTCGCCGGTCGCGACTTCAACGAACTGCAGAGCGCGCGCGGGCTCGTCTACGCCGATGGTGTGCTGCTGTCGAACCTGCTCGGCTCGAGCTACGCGTACCCACCGCGCTGGTCGCTGATTCCGCCTGACGATATCGCGCGCGTCGACGTGCTCTATGGCCCTTTTTCCGCGCTGTACCCGGGCAACTCGATCGGCTCGACCGTGCTGCTCACGACACGCCGGCCGGAAAAGCTCGAGGCGTCGCTGTCGACGCAGTTCTTTACGCAGCGCTACCACGACGGCTACGGATTCGCGGACAGCCTCGGCGGCAATCACCAGACCGCACGGATCGCCAACCGCGTCGGGCGGTTCTGGTTCGCGCTGTCGCTCGACCGGCTCGAGAACAACGGTCAGCCGATGCAATATGCGAGCCCCAATTCGGCGTACAACCCGAAGCTCGGCGCCGCCGTGCCCGTGAGCGGCGCCGCGACCGACATCGGGCCCAACGGCAAGCCGCGGACGATCGTCGGCGCGCAGACGATCGAGCGGACCGAACAGCTCAACGAGACGATCCGGATGGGCTACGCGTTCACCGACCGAATCGATGCGACGCTCACGCTCGGGCATTGGGAGAACCATTACCGGCAGCACGGCGAAACCTTCCTGCGCGATGCGGCCGGCAATCCGGTTTACGGCGGCAACGTGTCGATCGGTGGCCAGAACATGACCGTTGCGCCGAATGCCTTCGCGCCGCAGCGCGGCGACCAGGAGAACTGGCTGTACGCGCTCGGGCTGAACGGCCGGCTCGATTCAGGCTGGCGCCTGTCGGGCGTCGTGTCCGCGTACGACGTGTCGCGCGACGTGCAGCGCTCGGCGTCGACCGTGCAGGGCGGTGCAGGCACGCTGTTCCAGGGGGACGGCACCGGCTGGCACACGCTCGACCTGAAGGCCGAGGCGCCGGAAGTGAAGGGCCACACGTTCACGTTCGGCTATCACTACGACAACTACTTCCTGCGCAACGTCACGTACAACACGGCCGACTGGCTGGCCGGGCCGACCACGTCGCTCGCGAGCACCTATCGGGGCGACACGCGCACGCAGGCGCTGTTCGGGCAGGATGCGTGGCGCTTCGCACCGGGCTGGCTCGCGACGCTGGGGCTGCGCTACGAACGCTGGGATGCGTACGGCGGCGCGCTCGGCAACGCGAGCGGCACGCTCGGTTATGCGGATCGCAGCGCGAATGCGCTGTCGCCGAAAGTCGCGTTGCAATGGGATGCGACCGACGTCTGGCGCTTCCGGCTGTCGTTCGCGACGGGCACGCGTTACCCGACGGTCGGCGAACTGTTCCAGGGCACGATCTCGAACAACGCAATCGTCAACAACAACCCGAACCTGCGGCCGGAAAAGGCGATCGACTGGGACTTCGCGGCCGAGCGCGACGTGGGTGTCGGCGTCGTGCGTGCCAGCGTGTTCCAGAGCGATCTGCGCGATTCGATCTACAGCCAGACGACGGTGTCGGGTGCGACGACGGTGACCAACATCTCGAACGTCGATCGCGTGCGTGTGCGCGGTGTCGAACTTGCGTTCAGCGGCGAGAACGTCGGGCTGCGCGGCCTCAGTCTCGACGCGAACGTGTCGGCGAGCAACGCGCAGATCCTCGCCGATGCCGCGAATCCCGCGTACGTCGGGTCGCGCTTTCCGCGTATTCCGCGCATGCGTGCAAACCTGCTCGCGTCGTATCGCTTCGACGAACACTGGCTCGCGAGCGTCGGCGTGCGCTATTCGGGCCGCCAGTTCAACACGCTCGACAACAGCGACGTGAACCCGGACGTCTACGGCGGGACGAGCTCGTTCACGATCGTCGACCTGAAGGCGCGCTACCGCTTCGACCGTCACTGGACCGCGTCGGTCGGCATCGACAACCTGACGGACCACCGCTACTACGTGTTCCACCCATATCCGGGCCGTACTTTCTACGGAGAACTGAAATGGTCACTGTGAAATCGCTCGCGGCAGGCGGCGCGCTGTGGTGCGCGTTGCTGTCGACTGCCGGGGCGCACGACACCCACGTCGTGCCGAAGGCCGCCGATTCGCGCGCCGCGCACATGAGCATGCAGGCTGCGCCCGCGCAGCAGAAGCAGCCGCTCGCGACGGGGGCGGCATTCGACACGCATCACCGGCTGTGGGGCGCGTGGGTCGAAGGCGCGCATGTCGTCGTCGCGCATTCCGACGCCGCCGGCCGCACGCTGTCCGCACCCGTCACCGTCAACGCGATGCCGGAGCCGATCTACACGAGCGCCGAGAATCGTCCGAAGATCGCTACGAGTCCGGACATGCAGCTCGCGATGGTCGCAATGGATGTGTACGACGACAACGGCGTGGCGATCTCCCGGGCACTCGCGCAGATGCATCTGCCGCAGGTCGTGCAGTACGCGAACGCCGAGCCGATGCCCGAGCGGCTGAGCGCGGCGCTCGATGCGGGATGGAGAGGGGAGATGCCGCGCACCGTATGGATCGGGCGCGATGGCGCACGCGAAGCGCGCAGCGGATTGCTGACGGCTGACGTGCTCGACGGCGGGTTGCAGCGCGCCAGGCGCTGAACGGGCCGGTGGCGCGCGGCGAACGGGCCGCGCGCCGGCCTGATGCGAAAACGCGCCCGAAGGCGCGTGGAGAGAAGCGTCAGGCCGCTCGCTTGAATAGCCGGATCACGAACAGCAGGATCACCGCACCGACGACCGCGACGATCACCGATCCGATGAAACCGCTGCCGATGCTGATGCCGAGCAGCCCGGCGAGCCAGCCGCCGATCACTGCTCCGACGATCCCGACGATGATGTCGACGATCAGCCCGAAGCCGCCGCCCTTGACGAGCAAGCCGGCAAGCCAGCCGGCGATCGCGCCGATGATGAGCCACATAATCAAGCCATGAGTCATGGTGGTCCTCTCCTTGTGTTGTGTCGAATGACCGGACGTCGGCTGTCGCCGCAAGCTGAATGAAGGCGGCATTGCGACCCGCCGCGCCGCCCACGCAATGTAACGCGATAGACGGGTCGGAATCGTTAAGTAATGTTATGCACCCGTAACCGGATTTTCCAGGGAATTCGTCTGCATACGGCGAGGCTGGCGCACGGGCGATGCGCGGCGAAATGAATCTGTAAGGAATGACTGCCGGTGAAGCCGGTCGGCCGTGAGCGTCATCGTCCGAGCGTCGAAGCCTGCATGCCCGCAGAGGGCAATCCGTCGCTTGCGTCGGCAATCAGCCGTGCGACGGTCGCGGTGTCGCCGATCGCCTCGATCGACAGCAGTGCGAAGCGGGCGAGAAAGAGCGATGCATCGGCTTCACCGATCCGCGTCATCGTGCGGCACAGGTCGGTGTAGAGGGTGTCGCGTTCGGTATCCGTCATCATGCGGTCTCCTGAGGATCGGTCGATGCGCAAGGATGGAGTGCGCGTTCGAGTGCGGCGGCCACGTCGCCGGCGCGCGCGTCGTGCCAGCGGCCGAGTACGTGACCGTCCGGACGCACGAGATAGACGGTGCCGTCGCGCGCGCCGTACATGTCGAACAGCCGGCCGTCGACGTCATGGCCGCCGCAGGCCGGTTGCCGTGGCGCCGCATGCCGTGCGAGCGTGACGAGCGCGAACGGCATCCGCGCAGCCTGCAGGCGCCGTTCGAGATCGGCCAGCGTCGCCTCGGGCGCGCCGTCGGCGGTGAAGCAGAATGCGGTGAAGCGCGGAGCGACGAGGTCGGTCAGGTGGCCGCGGCGCACGTCGCTGCCGTGTGCCGTGTACAGCATCAGCGGGCATTCGGCGAGCACCGTGCCGGGCGCGGGGCCGGCCGAAAACGTGTCGTGTTCGGCCGCGTTGAGCGACGACGTCGCATACGCGATGGCCGTCGTCTGGCGCGGATTGATCAGCGAGCGCAGCGTGGGATGCCGGACCGCGAGCGACAGCACGGCCTTGCGCATCAGTTCGAACGCGAACGACGGCGGCGCCATGAACTCGGTGCTCTTGGTGCCGTAGCGGAGGTTCTCGTGCGTCGCGAACACGCGTTCGTCCGAGTAGCTGTCGAGCAACGTGTCCGATGCGAGTCCGTGCGTCACGTACGCGAGTTTCCATGCCAGGTTGTCGGCATCGTCGATGCCCGAGTTCGCGCCGCGCACGCCGAAGATCGGCACGAGGTGCGCAGCGTCGCCGCAGAACAGCACGCGACCGTGTCGATAGCGTTCGAGTGTCAGTGCATTCGCCTTGTAGATCGTGATCCAGATCGGCGACCAGTCGCCGCGCTCGCCCATCATGTCGAGCAGGTTCTGCACGCGCGGGATCACGTTTTCCGGCTTCACGGCGGCTTCGGCATCCTCATCGTCGCGCAACTGATAGTCGATCCGCCACACGTTGTCGGGCTGCTTGTGAACGAGCACCGTCGAGCCCGGGTTCGACGACGGGTCGAAGTACGCCAGTCGTTCGGTCGGCCGGTCGCTTTCGAGCGCGATGTCGACGATCACGTAGCGGCCCTCGTAGCTCGTGCCGCGGAGCGACAGGCCGAGCGCGTCGCGCATCGTGCTGCGCCCGCCGTCGCACGCGACGACCCGGTCGGCGTCGAGTGCGTAGCCGCCGAGCGGCGTGTCGACGTCGAGTCGCACGCCGTCCGGTTGCCGGGTCACACCGGTGACTCTCGTCTGCCAGCGGATCTCGATGAGTTCGCGGCGGCGCAGCGCGGCGTCGAGCAGGAACTGCTCGATGTGATACTGCGCGAGATTCACCATCGGCGGCAGCTTCTGGTTTGCGTCCTGCGGCATCGTGAAATGCAGCACTTCGTCGCGACGGTAGAAGCTGCGCCCGCCGGTCCACGGCAGCCCCTTGCGCAGGAAGTCGTCGAGCGCACCGAGCCGCTCGATGATCTCGAGGCTGCGCCGCGAGATGCAGATGGCGCGGCTGCCGTGGCAGACTGCGTCGTCGGCCTCGATCAGCACGCTGCGGATGCCGTGGTTCGCAAGGCCGAGCGCGACGGCCAGGCCGACGGGGCCGCCACCGACGATCGCAACGCGATGCCGGTGCGTATCGACACCGTCGTCGCAGGCCGGCAGATGCGCGGGATGGCGCTCGGCGACGAACGGGTAGGGCTTGAAGTCGATATCCATCGTTGGCTTCCAGGGTTGTCCGGCTCGACGTGCACGCATCGACGCAAAGATGCGCGCAACAGGTCGGGACAGTATGGAAGCCGGTCGTGCGTCGGTTGTCCCCAATTCGGGTACAGCGAGGGGCTCAACGCAGGCCGCGACGTTTCACGGCTGCATGCACAGCGCAAACAGCTCGCGCTGGCTCGAGATGCCGAGACGCCGGTACGCGCGCTTCTGGTAGGTGACGACACTCGATGCCTTCACGCCGATCGTCTCGCCGATCTCGTGCGCGGTCTGGCCGTCGAGTACGCCGCGCAGCACGTCGAGCTCGCGCTTGGACAAATCGGGGCATGCATGGCGCAGTCGCGCGAGCATCCGTTGCGGGATACCGATCTGCGCGGCACCGGCGAGCGCGTAGTGATGCCTTGCGGCCTGCGCGATCAGCGGCGCGAGCGCTTCGATCGCGGCGATCTCGCGCGGCTGGAATGCGCCGCTGCGATGCGCGCGGTACAGGTTGATCGACAGCCACGTCGCATCGCCGGGCTGCATCAGCAGCGCCAGCCGGTCGGATACGTCGGGGCCACGGTAGCACGCGGCACGATACGCTTCGTGATCGATCTCGTCGCCGGCCTGCTGGTGCAGCAGCAGATCGTGGCGGCGTGTGCCGAGATGGGCGGTCGACACGATCTGCTGGTTGCCGTCGAGTGCGTAGAAATGTCGTGCGTAGGTGTCGGCGAGATCGCGCAGGTAGCGGCCTCCGCGATGATCGGCGACCGACATCGTGCGCGGGCGATTGCCGAACTCGTACGCGAAGATCGTGCACTGCGTGATGGACAGCGCGTCGTCGAACAGCTTCAGGATTTCGGCCGCGAATGCGTTCGGCTCGTTGCCGCCGATCGCGGCGACGAGGCGCGTCGCGCGGGACACGTCCAGCTGCGCGGCGAGATTCGCTCGCTCGAGACGCCAGGTGCGCATGAAGAAGGGGACGAGGGTGGAGTGTCCGGCGATTGTAGTCGTCGGCGCGTGATACGGGAGTCCGGGGATGCCCGCAAGCGGACTGGGTGAGGCGAGAGGGCGGGCGCACGATTTCGGCGCCGGAAAAGAGAAAAGGCCTGACAAGCGATGCTTGTCAGGCCTTTATGTCTTGGTGCCGGAGATAGGAGTCGAACCTACGACCTTCGCATTACGAATGCGCTGCTCTACCAACTGAGCTACACCGGCAGCAGAGAAATGAAATTATATGGTGATTTCCGGGATCTTGGCAATAGGTTTTGCGAAATTTTTTTCAGCTTGCTGCTGCTTCGCGAAACCATCGATCCGGCGGACTTCCCGCTTTCACTTCACTGTGATGCGACCGGTCAGGGCCACATCAAGAGGCGCGATTGTACTTGCGCATCGCACCTCCGTCTAGTGCTGCAGTGCAATTATTTTGCTTCGTCGTGATAGCCGGTCACGCGCTCGACTTCGTTCTTCGAGCCAAGGAACACGGGCACGCGCTGGTGCAGGCCCGTCGGCTGGACTTCCATGATGCGTTGCGTGCCCGTCGTCGCGGCGCCGCCCGCTTGTTCGACGATGAACGACATCGGGTTCGCTTCGTACATCAGGCGCAGCTTGCCCGGACGATCGGGCGTGCGCTTGTCGGCCGGGTACATGAAGATGCCGCCGCGGTTCAGGATCCGGTGCACGTCGGCGACCATCGAGGCGATCCAGCGCATGTTGAAGTTGTCGCCGCGCGGGCCGTCCTTGCCGGCGTTCAGTTCGTCGACGTAGCGCTTGACCGGGTCGTACCAGTGGCGCGCGTTCGATGCGTTGATCGCGTATTCGCGCGTGTCGGCCGGGATCTGCATGTTGCTCTGCGTGAGCACCCACGAGCCGACTTCGCGGTCGAGCGTGAAGCAGTTCACGCCGTTGCCGGTCGTCAGCACGAACACCGTCTGCGGGCCGTACACGGCGTAGCCGGCCGCGACCTGCTGCGTGCCCGGCTGCAGGAACGATTCCTCGGTTGCCTGCTTGCCGTCCGGGCAGCGCAGCACCGAGAAGATCGTGCCGATCGACACGTTCACGTCGATGTTCGACGAACCGTCGAGCGGATCGAACACGAGCAGGTATTCGCCGCGCGGGTAGTTCGCCGGGATCGGGAAGAAGGTTTCCATTTCTTCCGATGCCATCGCGGCGAGGTTGCCGCCCCATTCGTTCGCGTCGAGCAGGATCTCGTTCGACAGGATGTCGAGCTTCTTCTGCACTTCGCCCTGGACGTTCTCGCTGCCGGCGGTGCCGAGCGCCTCGCCGAGCGCGCCCTTCGACACGTTGTAGCTGATCGCCTTGCACGCGCGTGCGACGACTTCGATCAGCAGGCGCAGGTCGGCGGGGAGGTTGTTGGTCTCACGTTGCTGTTCGATCAGGAACTTCGACAGCGTGGTGCGGCGGGCAATGGACATGACAGACTCCAGAAGGCCAAAGAATCCTTGAATGGCCGCAATTTTACCCGCCGCGCCTCCCGTGCCGCCGGCTTTTTTCGTCCGGTTACATGGCCGGGCGGCCGGATCGGCCCGGTTTCCGGCAGCGACGATGCACGGGACGCGCCATGCAGCGGCGGCAAGCGGCGCGGTCAGACCCCGCGACTGTGTCCGGGGCCGGCAGTATTCATGCAGTAAAAAAGCCGGTGCCGCCATGGGCGGCACCGGCTGTTTCGCGTGTGAGCGATGCGGAGAATTGCGTTACGCGAGCGCCTTCTCGACGATCTCGCGCACATCGCGCGATTTCGCGCCGGCGGCGACCTGCTCGAGCGCTTCGCGCATCCGGTCGCGCAGCGCGGGCGTGAAGCGGCGCCACAGTTCGAGCGAGCGGGCGAGGCGCGCCGCGACCTGCGGATTGATCGCGTCGAGCGCGAGCACCTGTTCGGTCCAGAATGCATAACCCGAGCCGTCCGCCGCGTGGAATTGCGCGGGGTTGGCCGCGCAGAAGCTGAAGATCAGCGAACGTGCGCGATTCGGATTCTTCAGGTTGAACGCGGGGTGCGCGAGCAGCTTGCGAACCTTCGCGAGCGTCGGCTGCGCGGGCGTACCGCGTTGCGCGGCCTGCATCGCGAACCATTTGTCGATCACGAGCGCTTCCTTCTCGAAGCGGCGGTAGAAATCGTCGAGCGCGTGCTCGGCCGGTTCGTTCGCGCCGGCGGCCGCGGCGGACAGCAGCGCGCCGAGTGCGGCCGCGCGATCGGTCATGTTGTTCGCCGCGTCGTATTGCGCGGTCGCGAGGCGCACGGCATCGGCCGGATCCTCGAGTTCGGCGAGATACGCGAGCGCGAGGTTCTTCAGCGCGCGGCGGCCGGAGGCCTCGGGCGTCGGTTCGTAGGCGCCGGGCGTCTGGTGCTGCTCGTATGCGGCGAGCCATTCGGCGCGCAGCGCGGTGGCGAGCTGGCGGCGCACGAACTGGCGCGCGCGATGCACGGCGGCCGGATCGGCTTCCGCCATCTGGTCGGCGAGGTAGGTTTCCGACGGCAGCGTCAGCGCGAGTTCGCGGAACGCGGGCGACAGCGTCGCGTCGGTCAGCACGCGGCGGAAGGCGGCAACGAAGTTCTCGCCGAGCGTCAGCGGCTCGTTCGCGGCGGCACGCGAGGCGAGCGTCAGCAGCGCGCGCGTCGCGAGGCGCTGGCCGGCTTCCCAGCGGTTGAACGGATCGCTGTCGTGCGCGAGCAGGAATGCGAGGTCGTCGTCGCTGTAGTCGTACTCGACGATCACCGGCGACGAGAAGTTGCGCAGCAGTGACGGCAGCGGTTGTTCCGGAACGTCGACGAACGTGAAGGTCTGTTCGGTGTCGGTGAAGTCGAGCACGCGCGTCGTGCCCGCCGCGGCGGCTTCGCCGTCGAGGCGCAGCGGCAGGTCGCGGCCGTCGCGGCCGATCAGGCCGATCGCGAACGGGATCAGCAGCGGCCCTTGCTGCGTTTCGCGCGCGGCCGGCGACGCGTCGCCGTAGCCCTGCGCGAGCGTGACGGTATAGCGGCGCGCGGCCGTGTCGTACGCGGTGCGCACCGACACGCGCGGCGTGCCGGCCTGGCTGTACCAGCGCTCGAACTGCGCGAGGTCACGCCCGTTCGCGTCGGCCATCGCATGGCGGAAGTCGTCGCAGGTCACGGCGTGCCCGTCGTGGCGCTTGAAATACAGGTCCATCCCCTTGCGGAAGCCGTCGCGGCCGAACAGCGTCTGGTACATCCGCACGACTTCCGAGCCCTTCTCGTAGACGGTCATCGTGTAGAAGTTGTTGATCTCGACGTAGCTCTCCGGGCGCACCGGGTGCGCCATCGGGCCGGCATCCTCGGCGAATTGCAGCTGGCGCAGCACGCGCACGTCCTCGATGCGCTTGACCGCGCGGGCCGCCGATTCGACGGCGTCGCCCGCGGCCATGTCGGCCGAGAATTCCTGATCGCGGAACACCGTCAGGCCTTCCTTCAGGCTCAGCTGGAACCAGTCGCGGCAGGTCACGCGGTTGCCGGTCCAGTTGTGGAAGTACTCGTGGCCGACTACCGATTCGATGTTCGCGAAGTCGGTGTCGGTCGCGGTCTCGGGGTTCGCCAGCACGTACTTCGTGTTGAAGATGTTGAGCCCCTTGTTTTCCATCGCGCCCATGTTGAAGTCGCCGACCGCGACGATCATGAAGCGGTCGAGATCGAGCTCGAGGCCGAAGCGCTTCTCGTCCCAGCGGATCGAATGGATCAGCGAATCCATCGCGTGACGCGTCTTGTCGAGATCGGCCGGCTCGACCCACACCTGCAGCAGCTTTTCCTTGCCCGAGCCGGTCGTGATCTTCTCCTCGATCGCGACGAGCTTGCCGGCGACCAGTGCGAACAGGTAGCTCGGCTTGCGGAACGGGTCTTCCCACTTCGCGAAGTGGCGGCCGTCGGGCAGGTCGCCGGAATCGACGAGGTTGCCGTTCGACAGCAGCACCGGGTAGGCGGCCTTGTCGGCGCGCAGCGTCACCGTGTACGACGCCATGACGTCCGGGCGATCGAGGAAGTAGGTGATGCGGCGAAAGCCTTCGGCTTCGCACTGCGTGAAGAAGTTGCCGCTCGATACATAGAGACCCGACAGCGTCGTATTCTGGTCGGGCGCGCATGCGCTTTCGAGCGTCAGCTCGAATGCATCGGGGACGTTCTCGACGGTCAGCCCGTGCTCGTGCGCGCGCACGGCGCCATGCGGCGCGCCGTCCAGCCGTGCGCCGACGAATTCGAGCGCTTCGCCCATCAGCTCCAGGTGCGGCGCGGGCGCGGCGTCCGGGTTGCGGCGCACGCGCATCGTATTCCTGACGATCGTACGGGCCGGCGCGAGATCGAATTCGAGCGCAACGGCATCGATGAGAAAGGCCGGCGGCGTGTAGTCGGCGCGGCGGATCACGGTGGAGGAAGCGTTGTCGGACATGGTCGTCGAGATCGGTGGAGTGGGGGACGGGCCCGTGGCACGGGCCGGGCGAACCGGGCCATTGTACAAAGGCTTGCGGCTGCGTGCCGGGCGAACTTTTTACCGGTTCCGGGAGTCCGCGTATTATCGGCATCCCGTTACGGTTCGCGCGGTGCGACGAACGGGTGACGGATCGAAGAGGATCAACATGAAACGCGAATGGATTCAACGCAGTGCGGGCTGGGCGGCGGTGCTGTGCGTGGCGCTGCTGACCGGCTGCACCAGCTACGTGACGACCCAGGTCACGGCCTTCTCCGACTGGAGCGGCAGCGACGCGACACGCACCTATGCGTTCACCCGCACCGACGCGCAGAAGAACAGCATCGAGCAGTCGACCTACGAGCCGATCGTCGCGAACGAGCTGTCCACGTATGCGTTCCGGCAGGTGCCGCAGGCGCAGGCGCGCTATCTCGTCGGGCTGACCTATGCGGTCGGCAGCGATCTCGTGACGGTGCCGCAGCCCGTTTATTACGATCCGTGGTTCGTCGGGCCGGGGCCGTACTGGCGGCGCGGGCCGTGGGGCCCGTGGGGGCCCTGGGGGCCGATGCCGGCCGGTTATGTCGCGCAGACGTACCAGGTGTTCGACTACACGCTCGGCATCCGCATCACCGAGCGCGCGACGGGCAAGGAGGTCTACAACGTGTCCGCGCGCACGACCGGCGACAACGGCACGCTGCTGTACGCGATGCCGTTCCTCGCGCGCAGCGCGCTCGCCGATTTCCCGCTGTCGAACGGCGCGGTCCGCTCGGTCCGGCTGCCGGTCGACAAGCGCGGCGGCCCGGCGGCACCGGCCGCCAACGAGCGCGCGGTGCCGGCTGCGCCCGCTTCGGGCGCCGCCGCCAAGTAACGCGGCATCAGCCTCGGCGCGGCCGTCCGGCCGCGCCTGCCGTTTTCTTCCCCGTCAGACCCCGACGCCCAGCAGCGCCAGCGCGCCGAGCACGACGAACAGCACGGCCGCGATGCCGTGCACGAGCTTCGTCGGCAGGCGGTGCGCGAAACGGTCGCCGAGCAGGATCGCGGGCACGTTCGCGAGCATCATCCCGAACGTCGTGCCGGCCACGACACCGATGTAGTCCTGGAAGCGCGCGGCCAGCGCGACGGTCGCGATCTGCGTCTTGTCGCCCATTTCCGCGAGGAAGAACGCGACGAGGGTCGCACCGAACACGCCGAGCCGCGAGCGGTTGGCATTGGCCTCGTCGGCGTCGAGCTTGTCCGGCACGAGGATCCACAACCCCATCGCGATGAACGAGAACGCGAGCGCCCAGCGCATGATCGACGGCGTGACCAGCGCGCCGAGCCATTCGCCGAGCGCGCCGGCGAAACCGTGGTTCACGAGCGTCGCGACGAGCACGCCGAGAATGATCGGCACCGGCTTGCGATAGCGCGCGGCCAGGACGAGGGAAAGCAACTGGGTCTTGTCGCCGATTTCAGCGAGGGCGACGGCGCCGGTGGAGATCAGGAAGGCTTGAGACACGTATGGGGTTCCACGGGCCGGTGTTGTGCGTGCGAGCGACGATCCACGGCGCGCCGGGCCCTGATGCGGCGCACTGTGAACCATCGGTCTCGCCAGGCCTAGGTGGCTGCGCCCGCCATGGCCGCAAGGCCAAGTCTGTTGACGGACGCCTCCGTCACGATGCGCGCCGGGGGCGCGGGACATCGAGCGGAGCGGCTACTCCCCAATGAGCGGCGAATTCTAGCACGGCGTGTCGCGCGCGGGAAAGCGGTCGAGCGGTGCGGTGCCTGGTGTCCGGGCGGGGATTGGCGTTCGGCAAGCTCCGGCCGTACGGCAGGCCCGGCAGACGGGCAGCCGCCCCGCAGGCAGACGCGGCGGCCGACGCCCGCGCCTGCCGGGACACCCCCCGGAACGCCGTTACGCGGCGGGGCGGCGCGCCGCCCCGCGCTCGTGGACGAGTTCGCCGGCCGCATAGGTGCGGTACACCGCGCGGTCGTCGCCGAGCAGCGCGAACGCGAACAGCAGTTCCTCGAGCGAATCCGCGCGCTTCGTCCGGCGCGCGAGCAGCGGCGTGGCCTGCGGATCGAGCACGACGAAGTCGGCCTCGGTGCGCGGCTTGAGCGTGCCGACCGTGTCGGCGAGGTCGAGCGCCTGCGCGGCGCCGGCCGTCGCGAGCCAGAACATCCGGGTCGCGGTCAGATGGTGGCCCGACAGCCGCGCGACCTTGTGCGCTTCGTTCATCGTCTGCAGCATCGAGAACGACGTGCCGCCGCCGACGTCGGTCGCGAGCGTGACGGGCACGTCGTGTTCACCGGCCTTGTCGAAATCGAACAGCCCGCTGCCGAGGAAGAAGTTCGACGTCGGGCAGTGCGCGACGACGGTGCGCGTCTCGGCCATCCGGCGGCGGTCCTCGTCGTCGAGGTGGATGCAGTGGCCGTACACCGCGCGCGGGCGCAGCAGCCCGTAGCGGTCGTAGATGTCGAGATAGCTGCGATGGCCGGGGAACAGCTCGGCCACCCATTTCACCTCGTCGACGTTCTCCGCGACGTGGCTCTGTACGAACACGTCCGGATGGCGGCGCGCGAGTTCGCTGCACGCCTCGAGCTGCGCTTCGGTCGACGTCGGCGCGAAACGCGGCGTGAGCGCGTACATCTGGCGGCCCTTGCCGTGCCAGCGGCCGATCAGCTCGGCGCTGTCGTCATAACCGGATTGCGCGGTATCGCGCAGGAATTCGGGGCAGTTGCGATCCATCAGCACCTTGCCCGCGATCATCCGCAGGTCGCGCGCGTCGCTCGCCGCGAACAGCGCATCGGCCGACTGCTTGTGCACCGTGCAGTAGACGAGCGCGCTCGTCGTGCCGCAGGCGAGCAGTTCGTCGACGAAGAAGTCGGCCACCTCGCGCGCATGCTCGGGATCGCCGAACTGGCGCTCGGTCGGGAACGTGTACTTGTCCAGCCACGGCAGCAGGCCCGGCGCCGGCGACGCGATCATGTCCGTCTGCGGATAGTGGATGTGCGTGTCGATGAAGCCGGGCACGATCAGCTTGTCGCGCAGGTCGTGGACGATCGCGTCGCGCGCGAGCGTCGCGGCGAGCTGCGCGTACGGGCCGGCCGCGACGACTTTGCCGTCGTCGACGATCAGGAGGCCGTCGGTCTCGTAGTTCGCGGCCTGGCTCGATTGCGCCGGGTCGCCGTTGAAAGTCAGCAGCTGGGAACGGAAAGCGGTTTGCGTCATGACAAATGGTCCTGCATCAAGGTAAGGCGAACAGAAGAAAGCGATCGACGCCGGAGGGCGGCGGGACGGCGTTTCGCGAGCGGTAGCGGCATGCTGCGTGCGGCACGACCGGAGGCGATTGCGCGGGCGAACGTGGCGGCCGAAGCCGCCGGCGAGTGGTTGCCGGCGGGCCTCGCAGCCGCTGCGTTCGCGACCGGAGCGGCAGCGAACGCAGCGGCGAACCGCGACGGCAAGCACGGGCGGGCGACGACGAATGGCGCGCTCGCCGCGCGGGCACGCACGCGGCCGTTCCGGCGCGATGCCGGGCCGGTGGTTGCGAAGCGGATGCCGTTGCCGTGTTTCATCTGTCTGGCGTTCCTCGATGCGGGCCGTCAGGCGGCCTGCCAGTACGCGTCGAGGCGCGCGTACAGTGCGTCGCGCTGCGCCGGTTCGATGAACGATGCCTCGAAGCCGTTGCGGATCACCGCATGGACTTCGGCATCCGTGAGTTGCAGCCCTTCGGCCGTCGCGAAGTAGTTTTCATTGACGTAGCCGCCGAAATAGGCCGGATCGTCGGAGTTGATCGTCACCGCGACGCCGCGATCGAGCAGCGCCTTCAGCGTGTGTTTCGCCATGTCGTCGAACACGCACAGCTTGAGGTTCGACAGCGGGCAGACGGTCAGTGCCGTGCGAGTCTTGGCGAGACGCTCGACCAGGGCCGCGTCCTCGATGCTGCGCACGCCGTGGTCGATCCGGTCGACCTTCAGCACGTCGAGCGCCTCGTAGATGTACGCGGGCGGGCCTTCCTCGCCCGCATGTGCGACGAGCTTCAGCCCGAGCGCGCGTGCCTTGTCGAACACGCGCGCGAACTTCGTCGGCGGATGGCCGAGTTCGGACGAGTCGAGGCCCACGCCGATCAGGCGATGGCGATAGCGCTCGAACAGCGGCAGCGCGGATTCGAACGTCGCGAGCGCGTCCTCTTCGGACAGGTGGCGCAGGAAGCACAGAATCAGCTTGCTCGACAGCCCGCGCTGCTCGTAATCGGCGAGTGCGCGCTCGATGCCCGCGACTACCGTCTCGATCGGCACGCCGCGTTCGGTGTGCGTTTGCGGATCGAAGAACAGTTCGGTGTGGACGACGTTGTCGGCGAGCGCGCGTTCGCAGTACGCGGCCGTCATGTCGTAGAAATCCTGCTCGGTCAGCAGCACGCTCGCGCCGGCGTAATAGATGTCGAGGAACGACTGCAGGTCGGTGAACGCGTAGGCGGCGCGCAGCGCGTCGATCGAGTCGTACGCGAGCTTCACGCCGTTGCGCTGCGCGAGCGCGAAGATCAGCTCGGGCTCGAGCGAGCCTTCGATGTGGATGTGCAGCTCCGCTTTCGGCGCGCGGGCAATCTTGTCCTTGAATGTCGGGGTCATGGCGTCGTTCTTGGTCGGTCAGTAGGTAGGGGAAGCCTGCGCGGCCGCGTTCGCTTCGACGGCCTGCAGCAATTGCGCAGCCACCGAGATCGCGATCACTTCGGGCGCCTTGTCGATGATGCCTTCGACACCGATCGGGCAGCGCATCCGCGCGACCTGGGCCGGGTCGATGCCGATCGCCGCGAGGCGATGATCGAACTGCACGCGTTTGGCGTGCGAGCCGGTCATCCCGAAGTATGCATAGTCGCCGCGTCGCAGGATGCGCTCGGCCAGCACGAAATCGAGTGCGTGGTCGTGCGTCATCACGACGAAGTAGGACTGCGGCGGCGCCGTGTCGACGGCGTCGGCCGGGGCAGCGGCCGCCTCGATCGCGAGGTTGCCGATGCCGGCGAGCGCGTCGGCCGGCGGGAACACCGCATCGGGCCCGTCGATCCAGCGCACCTGGCACGGCAGCGTCGCCAGCACCTTCACGAGCGCGGTGCCGATGTGCCCGGCGCCGAACAGCACGACGGGGAACGCATATGGCGCGATCGTTTCGGTCATCAGCGACACGCCGCCGGTTTCCCACAGCAGGCAGTCGGCACGCGCGGCTTCCGATTCGGGCTCGCTCAACAACGGCGCGCCCGGCGAGGGGCCGAATGATACGCTACGCACGGTCGCGGCGCCGGCCGCGACACGCTTCGCGAGCGACATGATCCAGCCGAGATCGCCGACGTCGAGCCGCTCGAACGCGAGCACCACGGCGCCGCCGCAGCACTGGCCGAGACTCGGGCCGAGCGCGAGCCGTTCGAGCCGGCGCGCGTGCGGCACGTGCGCGCCGTCCTTCAGCAGATGCCGCGCGATCTCGATCGCCTTCCATTCCAGATGACCGCCGCCGATCGTATGGCGGGCCGTGTCGCGCGTGACGAGCATCTTGGTGCCGGCTTCGCGCGGCGCGGAGCCGTCGGTGTGCGCGACCGTCACGAGCACGGCCGCTTCGCCGTGCGCGAGCAGTTGCTGCAGATCGCCGAGCCAGGCTTCCATCAGCACACCCCTTGCGAAACGACGCGGCACGACACGCGGCGCGGGCTGGCGAGCGTGGCGGCAACGATGACGGACGGGGGCGGGGCGGGCCGGCCGCACGGCGAATGCGGTGCGGCGGCGCGGCGACAGTGCGCGCGGACGGCACCGCCGGATGCGCGGACGCCATGAGGGTGACGGATGCGGATGGTTTGCGTTGTCATGATGAATCCAGTCGACATTGCGGATCGGGCGCGCGTTACGCAGGGGTGGTGAGACCGCCTGGCCTCGCGCACGTAGATCGCCATCCAGCCCCGAAGATAGCACCGCACGGCGGCGGGAACATCGCGGGGCGGTGATCCGGGCTATCAGGAGGCGATCATGTCGATCATAGGCCCGCCGCCCGGGATCGGGGCGCCGATGCGTGCACATCGGGCCAAAACGCAGGCGTGGCGGGGCTGGGCGCGGAAGTCGCGCGATGCGCGTTCGCCCGGCTATCCGGGTGGCGGCGAGGTAGGTGTTTACGCGGGGCCGCCCGGGTACGGCCGGTCAGGGGCGACCGGCCGGGCCGGTTCGGAGAGTGCTCCGGTGCCGGGCTTGCCGGCTGGCGGCGTGTGGCCCGGGTGAGCGGGCCGCGCGCAGGCCGGTGCGAAACCGGCCGGTCAGGCCGCGAGCTTGCGACGATGGCGCCAGAGGCTCGCGACGACGGCAACCAGGATCGCGGCGAAGCCGATCAGCGCCCAGCCGGGCAGCAGGATGCCGAAGATCGGCGGGTAGACGGTCTCGCACAGCCCGGCGACCTTGAACATGCCGGGGAACCACTGCGCGGGCGGCAGGCTGTCGACGATCGGCTGCAGCGTGTCGAAGCCGCAGCTGAAGCCCGGATTCATCTGGATCGACAGATGGCGGGCGGCCGTGCCGACGCCGCCGGCCGCGGCGATCGCGATCAGCAGCTCGAGCACCCAGATGACGCGCCAGTTGCGGATCCCGGCGGCCAGGAACGCGAAGATCCCGATCGCGCAGAAGAAGTAGCGCTGGATGATGCACAGCGGGCAGGGATCTTCGTTCTTCACGTACTGCAGGTAGAGCGCACCGGCCAGCAGGGCGATGCACACCCAGCCGAGCAGCATCAGCAGGCGGCGTTCGCGGCGGATTGCGAGCGTGTAGTCGTTCATGTCGGCGGGGTTCCTCGTGGGGTCGGTCCGGAAAACAATCGCGCGATTTTAGCGCGAACGGTCTGGCACGAAACTGACAGCGCGCGTGCGGCAACCTGCCGCACCGCGCGTCTGTCCGCCGGCGCTCGGCTGGCTGCGTTCAGCGGATCGTATTGAGCACGGCCTCGACGGCCTGGCCGATCGCGAGCAGCGCGTCGTCGCGATGCGGTGCGGCCGCGAGCATCAGGCCGACCGGCGCCGCGTCGCGCGGATGGCACGGCAGCGACAGCGCACACGCGTCGAGGAAGTTGAACGCGCTCGGGTTGCGCAGGATCAGCGCGTTGGTGCGCGTGAACGCGGCGTCGTCCGTTTCGAGGTCGGCGATGCGCGGCGGCACGACCGGCACCGTCGGCGCGACGAGCGCATCGAAGCGCGCCCAGACCGTGTGCGCGGCTTCGTCGAGCATCGCGGTGCGCGCGGCGAGCAGGTCGAGATAGTCGGCCGCGCTCGCGGGTTCGCCCTTCAGGATGCGCGTGAGCACGCGCGGGTCGTACTGGTCGCGATGCCGAGCGAGCAGCGGGCGATGCCATGCGTAGGCCTCGATCGGCGAGAAGCCGAAGCGGTTGACGTCCGGCAGCCGGTCGAGCGCCGGGAAGCGCACTTCCGTGACGATCGCGCCGGCGGCTTCGAGATGCTTGAGCGCGGCGTCGAGCGCGGCCGCGACGTCGGCATCGACACCGTCCGTCACGTAGTTCGTCAGCACGCCGAGCCGTACGCCCTCGAGCGGCCGGGCGGCCGGCACGTGCGGTTCGAGGCCCGCGAGCATCCGGTCGACGAGCGCGCAGCAGGCGACCGTCAGGCCGATCGGGCCGAACGAGTCGAGCGTCGTCGACAGCGGTACGCCGCCTTGTGTCGGGATCCGGCTCGCGGTCGGCTTGAATCCCGTCAGCCCGCACAGCGCGGCCGGAATGCGGATCGAGCCGCCCGTGTCGGTGCCGAGCGCGACGGCGGCCATCCCGTCGGCGACGGACGCGGCCGCGCCGGACGACGAGCCGCCGGAAATCCGTGCGTCGCCCGGCACGTCGCGGTGGTACGGCGAGCGCGGGTGGCCGAAGTGTGGATTCAGCCCGAGCCCCGAGAACGCGAACTCGCTCATGTTGGTGCGGCCGACCAGCACCGCGCCCGCCCGCTTGAGCCGGGCGACGGCGACCGCATCGGTGCGCGCGGCCGGCGCGCCGTCGAGCACGCGCGAACCCGCGCGCGTCACCTGGCCCGCGACGTCGAACAGGTCCTTGACCGACACGGGAATGCCCGCGAGTGGCGACAGCACGGTGCCCGCGGCGCGCAGCCGGTCGTGCGCGTCGGCGGCGGCACGCGCGTTGTCGGCATCGACTTCGGTGAAGACGACCGCACCCTGGCCCGACGGATCGGCGATCCGGTCGAGCGCGGTGTCGACGAGCGCGCGGCTCGTGGTCCGGCCGGCGGCGAGATCGGCGGCGAGCTGGGCGAGCGGGGGAAAGGGCGTGAAAGTGGTCATGGCGGCTCAGGGGCGAAGATGTTGAAGAAGCGTGGAGCGGAACGAGTCGATATGGTTTTCGACGGCCGCGCGTGCGCCGGCGGCATCGCGCGCGGACAGCCGGTCGAACAGTTCGCGATGCTCGTGCTGGACGTCGGCGAGATGGTGGGGTTCGGACAGCGTGACGAACCAGAAGCGCAGCGAGCGTTCGTGCAGCGCGCGCAGGATCTCGGCGAGAACCGCATTGCGCGCGGCCGCGGCGATCGCCTGGTGGAACGCGCGGTCGAGTTCCATCATGCCCTCGACGTCGTGCGTGTCGACGCACGCCTGTCCTTCGTCGAGCAGCGCGGCCAGGCGCGCGAGATCGTCGGGCGTCGCATGGCGCGCGGCGAGTTCCGCGCAGTGCGCTTCGTTGATGCGCCGCACGTCGATCACCGCGACGATGTCGTCGAGCGACAGCGGCTGCACCATCAATCCCTTGCGCGGCATCACGGACAGCAGCCCTTCGAGCACGAGCCGATGGACGGCCTGGTGCACCGGCGTGCGGCCGATCCCGGTGCGGGCGACGAGGTCGGCTTCGTTGAGTGCGGCGCCGGGCTTCAGGCGCATCGTGATGATGTCGCGCTGGATCAGCGCATAAGCGCGGTCGGCGAGGCTGGCCGCCGGTGCGGCGGGGCGGTCGCGGGTGACGTCGGTCAGGGCATTCATGCGGGGTGTGGCGCGGCGGCCGGGCGGGGCGCGATCATGGCGCGGGCGATCGGGAAGCGTGGACGATGCCTGGATATTATTGTGATATATCACTGGTGTCCAGTACCGGCGGCGGTGCACCGGCTTGCCGGCGCGAGGGACGGGGGCGCTTGCCGGCGCAGTTTGCCGCCGACTTGCAACAATATCGACAGGATGTTGCAGGTTTGCCGCGCGATCGTGCGCTGACGCATAATGAATCCTCGTTTATCCATACGCGTGAGCGACGTACCAGACCATCGTCATGAGCGAAAACACGCCTTCCCCGGCCGGTCTGCCCGGCACCTCCTCCGTTTCTTCCGATTCCCCCCGTACCGATCCGGCGAAAGCGCCCGATGCGCCGGCAGCCCAGGCCGCCGCGCAGAACGTCGCCGCGGACGGCGCGTCGCCGGTCACTGCGGCGTCCGAGCCGGGTGCGCCCGGTGCAACGGGCACCGCCATCGATGGCGCTGTTGCCACGCCGCCGAAGCATGGCGCGCCGCCGCCGGGGTTCGGCGCGCAGCCCGACTTCGACACGCCGCGGCCGCCGCCGGCGAGCGCGCAGAATGCGCCGCCGGCCTACCTGAAGCAGAGCGACACGCCGTGGTCGGTGTTCGGCCGGATCGTGGCCGCGCGCGCGCGCCGGCTGTTCGACCGCGCTGGCCAGCGCATCACCCAGCGCACGCTGCGCATCGGCGTGTCGGCGCGGATCTTCCATCCGGAACCGGGTGCGAAGGGGCTGCGGGGCAAGACACTGCAGTATCTCGAGGAATCGATCGCGCACTGGGTGATGTCGCGCGACGTGCTCGTGTTCATGATTCCGACCGTCGGCCACCAGGGCATGATTCACCCGAGCAACATCCGCCTGCGCGACTACGCGAAGCATCTCGACGGGCTGCTGCTGCAGGGCGGCGCCGACGTGTCGCCGCAAACCTACGCCGCGTCCGACGCCCGCCCCGAATGGCCGGGCGATCGCGTGCGCGACATGTACGAACTCGAGCTGCTGCACGAGTTCGTCGAATCCGGCAAACCCGTCCTCGGCGTGTGCCGCGGCTGCCAGTTGATCAACGTCGCGTTCGGCGGCTCGCTGTACCAGGACATCGCCACCGACGTGCCCACCGCGAATGCGCACGTGAGCGAGCATTACGACCAGCATCGACACGCGATCCGCTTTCCCGATTCGTCGACGCTCGCGAGCATGTTCCCCGGGCGCAGCGAGGCGATCGTCAACTCGATTCACCATCAGGCGATCCGCGATCTCGGCCGTGATCTGAACATCGAGGCCGTGTCGGCGGGCGACGGGATCATCGAGGGCATTCGTCATCGGCGTTCGCCGTTCGTCGTCGGCGTGCAGTGGCACCCCGAGTTCCATCGCGCCGGCGGCTCGGAGCTGCTCGACTGCACGCCGCTGCTCGATGCGTTCCTGCGCGCGGCGCGCGAAACCCGCCTGTAGCCAGCCACTTTCTTCGCGTCGTACGAAGGCCGGCCGCATCCCGATAAATTCGAGATGCGGCCATTTCGTTTTGAACGATAATCGCGAGTTCCGATTCGTTCGCCGGAGTCCGACGTTGGTTTTCCGAAATTTCTCCCCTGCACGATGCGCAACGTGGATCGTTGCGCTGGCTGCCTGCACGCAAGCAGGCACGGCCTGGTCCGCCGACGCGACCGCGCCGGCCGCCGGTACGCGCCCGGCGGTCACGAGCCTGCGCGGCGACGCGGCGGCGTCCGCCACGGTGGCGACGGATGCATCCGCGCAAGGCAACGTCGCCGAGCTGACGCAGATGCTGCACGATGGCCGGATCGTCGAAATGCGCACGACGTACAACGGCAGCTACGGTGCGAGCCTGATGTTCGATCCGCGCGAGATGACCTACTACGTCGCGCTGTTCCAGGACAAGCACCTGTGGCGTGTGATCCGGTCGCAGGAGAAGAGCCGCGCGGAGATGGTGTACGCGAACTTCGTTCAGCAGACCGTACAACTCGCCGATATCGAGATCCGTCGTACCGAGCTGGAGGCGCAGAAAGCGTTTCTCGAGCGCGTGATCGCGCTGCAGGCGAACCGTGCGCAGCAGTTGCAGGCCGACCTGAGCGTTGCGCGTAGCCAGCAGGCCGAAGTCGCGCAACGGCAGCGTTCGGCGCAGGAGCAGGCACAGGCGCTGCAGGTCGAGAAGCGGGCCGCGCAGATGCAGTTGCGTGATCTGCAGGAGCAGGTGCGGCAACTCGAGAAGCAGACCGAGACGGGGCTGCCGGCACACAAGTAGCGATTCGTCGGACGGACGGTGAGAGACGGGCAAAACCCGGCGAAGCGCGCTTCGCCGGGTTTTTTTCATGGTGCGGCCGTCAGCGCGCGAACGCGTCCGGCGTATCGGTCAGGCGGCGGTGGGACAGTTGTGCCGTCCAGTCGAAACCGGCGGCGGGCGTGTGCGATGGGCGCTCGGGTTGGGTAGCGCGCAGCGCGCTTGCCATTGCGATCAGCGTGAGCGGATCGTCGAGCGAGTCGCGTGGTTCGGCGATTGCGGGCGACGCGGGGGCGAACTGATCATGTGCGCGTGGGGCAACCGCGCTGCTCCGGACCGGTGGGCGCGCGGCCAGCCGCGACGGGGTCGCGGGCCGGGCCGGTGCTGCCGTCGCGCCGCGTTTGTCGTTCGAACGGAGTGACGATGCAACGGCCGTGGGCGGCACGTTGGACGTTGCGTCGGGACGAAGCGGTGCCGGACGGCGCGCGACGTGGTGCATGACCTGCGGCGCTTCGGCCGTTGTCGCGACAGGCGCGGCCATCGTGCGCTGCGGTGGCGTGCTCGTCGACGTACCCGGCTGTACCGTCGCGACCTGCACGGTGCCGGACCACGATGTAGCGTGATCCGGCACGCTGCCGGCCGCTTGAATCGCGTATGTGGGCCCGAAGCCCGCGGGCGGTTCATATGCGGCGATCAGCCAGCCGATGATGCCGAGCGCGCCGATGCTCCAGCAGATCGCATACCGCGCACGCCGGTCGTGAGAGCGGCGGATGCGCGCGCCGGCAACGCCGGCCGGCACGACCGGCGCGCCAGCCGAAACCGGCATCGATAACGCCACGGACCGCGGCTGCCAGCGGCATGCGCTGTGCGGCCGGTCTACGTCGATGCAGGATGTCGTCAGCGTGGCGAGACAGTGCCTGTCGGGCCGTGCACCGGGCGCGCCGCGAAAGGTCCATTCGCGGCCGAACGACGGAGCGATATCGAGCGGCGTGACGCGAGGGCGGGCGAGTGCGCCTTCGACGGGGACGAGTGGCGATGGGGTCATGAGGGCGGTACGCCGTGCGACACGGGCAACCGTGCCGGCCGCGGCGCGGAAATGTCGTCGCAAATCGTGACATTGTGGTCAGGCGGCGAGAGCAGGTCGATCAGATCAATCCGATTTTTTCTTCCGATTCTGGGCGACTCGTACGAGAAGAGTGCCGCGACGGCAATGGCAACGGTCGCGGCGGCACAAGGCAAATGTCGGGTTGGCGTGGCATGATGCGCGAACCATGCCGGCGCGCGCGTCGTCGCGCGGCGCGCCGCCGGCGGGCAGCGATGCCCGTGCGCGCCGGCCCGGCGCCGCGCGCGTCGTCGGATCCATGCGGCGCGGATTCGCGCCATCCGAGCTGAGCGAGAAAAACATGTCCACAGCGTCACACGCCATCACGCAGGAATCGAAATTCCGCACCGTGTTCCGCGTCGTCAGCGGCAACTTCCTGGAAATGTACGACTTCATGGTCTACGGCTATTACGCGTCGGCCATCGCGAAAACCTACTTTCCGAGCGGCAACGCATTCGCGTCGCTGATGCTGTCGCTGTCGGTGTTCGGCGCGGGCTTCCTGATGCGCCCGGTCGGCGCGATCGTGCTCGGTGCGTACATCGACCACCACGGCCGGCGCAAGGGGCTGATCCTGACACTCGGGCTGATGGCGCTCGGCACGCTCACGGTGGCCGCGATACCCGGCTACGCGACGATCGGCGTGCTCGCGCCGGTGCTCGTGCTGCTCGGCCGGCTGCTGCAGGGCTTTTCGGCGGGCGTCGAACTCGGCGGCGTGTCGGTCTACCTGTCGGAGATCGCGACGAAGGGCCACAAGGGGTTCTATACGTCGTGGCAATCGGGCAGCCAGCAGGTGGCCGTGGTGTTCGCCGCGTTCGTCGGCGTGCTGCTCAACCGTGCGCTGCCGGTCGAGGAGATGACCGCGTGGGGGTGGCGCATTCCGTTCCTGATCGGCTGCCTGATCGTGCCGTTCCTGTTCCTGATCCGGCGTTCGCTGAAGGAGACCGACGAGTTCCTCGCGAAGCGTCATCGTCCGACGATGGGCGAGATCATGCGTTCGATGCTCGACAACTGGGACGTCGTGGTGGCGGGCATGGGGATGGTGATCATGACGACGGTGTCGTTCTACATGATTACCGCCTATACGCCGACGTTCGGCAAGGAAGTGCTGCACCTGTCGTCGCTCGACGCGCTCGTCGTGACCGTCTGCGTGGGGATTTCCAATCTCGTGTGGCTGCCGCTGTCCGGTGCGTTGTCCGACCGCATCGGTCGCCGCCCGGTGCTGATTGCGTTTACCGTGCTGACGCTGCTGTCGGCTTACCCGGCCGTGCTGTGGCTCGTCGGCGATCCGTCGTTCCTGCGGCTGCTCGCGGTCGAGCTGTGGCTGTCATTCCTGTATGCGTCGTATAACGGCGCAATGGTCGTCGCGCTGACCGAAGTGATGCCGGCCGACGTGCGCACGGCCGGTTTCTCGCTGGCATACAGCCTGGCGACGACGATCGGCGGCTTCACGCCCGCGATCTCGACGCTGCTGATTCATCAGACCGGCAACAAGGCCGCGCCGGGGCTGTGGCTGAGCGTTGCCGCGATTTGCGGGCTGATCGCGACACTCGTGCTGTATCGCACGCCCGAGGCTCGCAACCAGTACAAGGCGGCCTGACGGGCAAGCACATGTCGCGCGGCGCCGGCCGCGCGCGTCGCATGGACAAAGGGAGCCCGGGTAAACGGCGCTCCCTTTTTTCGTCCGCGTTCAGGCTTCGCGCAGCATGCCGGCGACTGCTGTCGCCACGTCGAGCCATTGCCCCGGTGCGGGCTGGCGGGCGAGCCTGGCCTGCGGATACCACGGGCAGTCGTCGCCGGTGAACCAGCGCCAGTCGGGCGCGAACGGCAGCATGACCCACAGTGGCTTGCCGAGCGCGCCGGCGAGATGCGCGACCGCGGTATCGATCGTGACGACGCCGTCGAGCCGTTCGATCAGCGCGGCTGTGTCGGCAAAGTCGTTCAACCGGCCGTCGAACCGGTGCACGCGCGGATGCGCGTCGACGCGCGCGCGTTCGTCCTCGTCGAGTGCGGGTTGCAGCACGATCCAGTCGATATCCGGCAGCGCGAGCAGCGGCGCGAGCGTGTCGAACGGCATCGAGCGGTTTTCCTGCGCCTGCCGGCGCCCCGACCATGCAAGGCCGAACTTGCGCTTCGACTGCCCGCCGAGCGAGCCGCGAAAGCGCCTGCCGGCGCCGTCGGGGGCGTCGAGGTAGCGCGAGCCCGCGACGATGTCCTCCGCCTGAAGCCCGAGCAGGAACGGCAAGCTCATCAGCGTGCAGGCGACATCCGCGGCGGGCGGTTTCGCGGTGCCCTGTGCGACGAGGGTCACGCGCCAGCGCGCGGCCGCCGGCGCCAGCAGCGTAACGAGTTCCGGCTGGACTTCGAGCACGACGCGCGCGCAGCGCGCGCGGGCGAGCGGCACGAAGCGGACGAACTGCAGGGTGTCGCCGAAGCCCTGTTCCGCGCGGATCAGCAGCGTACGCGACGCAATCGGTTCGCCTTGCCAGCGCGGCAGCGTGCCGAGCGGCGTCGCGCCCGGCGTGTCGTGGCGCGCTTCATAGGCGGGCAGGCCGCGCGTGAAGTCGCCGAGCGTCAGCAGCGTGACCGCGCGGTGCAGCCGTGCCAGCGTGAGATCGGGGGCGACACGCAGCGCCTGGTCGAACGCGCGCAGCGCCATCTCGTGCGCACCGAGCGCGTGATGTGCGTTGCCGAGGTTCAGCCAGGCCAGGCTGAACGACGGATCGAGACCGACCGCTCGCTCGTAGAAGGGCAGCGCGTCGCGGTGGCGCGCCTGCGCGCTCAGTGCGTTCGCGAGCCCGAACAGCGCGAGCGGAAACGGCGGATGCAGCGCGAGCGCGGCTTCGAACGCGGCGGCCGCCTCGGCATGCCGGCCGACCGCGTCGAACGTGTTGCCGAGATTGAAGTGCGCGGCGACGAAGCGCGGCTGCGCGGCGATCGCGGCCTGGAAGTGCGCGATCGCATCGTCGGCGCGGCCCATCGCGTTCAGCGCCATCGCGAGGTTGTTGTGCGCCCCCGCATGCCCCGGCCGCAACTCGAGCGCGCGATGGAACGCGGCGAGCGCATCGTCGTGGCGGCCGAGCGCGTTCAGCGCGTTGCCGAGATTGTTGTGGATCGATGCATCGTCGGGCGTGAGCCGCAGCGCGCGGCCGAATGCGTCGATCGCATCGTCGTGGCGCTGCAGCGCCGCATACGCGTTGCCGAGGTTGTAGTGCGCGAGCGGAAATTCGGGCGCGAGCGTCAGCGCGTTGCGAAAGCGGTCGACCGCTTCGTCGAGCCGGCCGAGCGCCTTCAGCGCGTTGCCGAGATTGAGCTGCAGCGCGGCATCGTCCGGACGCAGCGCGACGGCGCGGCCGACGAGGTCGGCCGCCTCGGCGTGCTGGCCCTGCTGGTGCCGCAGCACGCCGAACAGATGCAGCGCGTCGGCGTTGGCGGGATCGGAGGCGAGCGCGTTGCGATAGCCGTGCTCGGCCTCGGCGAGGCGGCCCGCGCGGTGTGCGGCATACGCTCGGTCGAATGCGGTATCCATGACGCGAAAACTGACGGAAAGGGCGTATTTTCCCACACCGCGCGGCGCCGCCGCGCGTCGGCCGATCGGCATATGGCCCCGTCACGTGGAGCGGCGTAGACTTGCAGGATCGCGTGTCATCGAGGTTCTCATGGCTGACACACTGCCCGATATCCTGCCCGTGCTGATCGTCGGTGCGGGGCCGACCGGCCTTGCCGCGGCGATGAGCCTCGCGCGAGCCCGCGTGCCGGTGCGCATCATCGATCGGCTTGCCGCGCCCGCGCCGCATTCGCGCGCGATCGGCATCCAGGCGCGCACGCTCGAACTGCTGGAGCAGCACCGCGCGGTCGAACCGTTTCTCGCGCTCGGCCATCGTGCGCATGCAGCCGCGCTCCATGCCGACGGCCGCGTGATCGCGCGGCTCGATTTCGATCCGCTGCACACGCGCTATCCGTACCTGCTGTTTCTCGACCAGACCGTCACCGAGCGCCTGCTCGCCGAGCATCTGGCCCGGCTCGGCGTGACGGTCGAGCGCGGCGCGACGCTGACCGCATGCGATGCGGGCGGCGCGTCGCTCGACGTGTCGATCCGCCGCGCCGACGGTCGTGACGAATCGTTCGCGCCGTCGTACCTGATCGCCGCCGACGGCGCGCACAGCACGGTCAGGCATCTGCTCGGCCTGGGCTTCACCGGGCAGGCGTTCGAGCAGACGTTCCTGCTCGCCGATTTCGCGGCGATACCCGACTGGCCGGACGAAGAGATCCACCTGTTCGCGACACCCGAAGGCATGGCCGGCCTGTTTCCGATGGGGGGCGGCCGTTACCGGCTCGTGGCCGACCGGCCGCCCGGCAGCGACGCGTCGTCCGATGCGCCGGTCCCGTCGCTCGCGGAATGCGACGCGATCGTGCGTGCCCGTGCCGGCGCGTCGATCTCGCCGAGCGATCTCGCGTGGTCGTCCTATTTTCACCTGCACAGCCGGATGGTCGACCGGCTGCGTCACGGCCGCGTGTTCTTCGCGGGCGACGCCGCGCACGTCCACAGCCCGGCCGGGGCGCAGGGCATGAACACCGGCATCCAGGAAGCGTTCAATCTTGGCTGGAAGCTCGCGCGCGTGCTCGGCGCGGGCACGCCCGAACGGCTTCTCGACACGTATCACGCGGAACGTCATCCGATCGAGCGCGACGTGTTGCGGCAGACCGGTTTCGTCACGCAGGTCGTCGAAGCCGAGCGCGGCGCGATGAAGCTGCTGCGCGATCATGTCGTGCCGCTGCTGGCGTCGTTCGGGCCGATGCGCGACGCGGTGCGGCGTACGGTCAGCGAACTCGGCGTGCAGTACCGGAAGAGCCCGCTCACGCTGGAGCGCGTGCTTGACGGCGGGCCGCGCGCAGGTGAGCGGGCACCCGATGCATACGTGCGCGTGGTCGACGGGCCGCTCGGTCAGGCGCCCGGCACGGCGCGGCTATACGACCTGCACGATCCGGCGAGCTTCACGTTGCTGCTGCTGGAAGAGCCGCCGGACGTCGACGCCGGCGCGTTGCCGCCGATACCGGCCGATGCGCAGGTGCTCGCGCAGGGGCTCGAACGGATCATGCCGGACGCGGTGCGCGTCTGGCGCGTCACCGATGCCGAAGGCGGGGATGCCGGGCTTGCGCAGGAATACGGCCGCTCACGGCCGTCGTTTTACCTGCTCCGGCCCGACGGTTACGTGGCCGCGCGCGGGCGCACGGCGACCGACGCGAACGCGTTGCTGCGTCACTGCGAAAGCTGGTTCGCGGGCATGTCGCGGCCCGCGTAGCGGGGCGGTCAGGCCTTTGCCGCGGCAGGCACGAGGGACGCGCGGTGCGCGGCGATCGCGTCGCGCACGATCGGTGCCGCGCGTTGCGCGGCCTCGCATGACGGATCGTCGAGCGCCGCGAGAAGCGCGCGGCGCATCCGCGGCTCCCAGAAGCGCCGGATATGGTCGGCGATACCGGCCAGCGCTTCGTCGCGATCGGGCATCGATTCGAAGAATGCGCCGATCTGGTTGGCCATGTCGATCAGGTGTCCGTTGTCCATCGCTTCCTCACTTGCCCGTGGTCACGCCGGCGGTCGCGGCCGCACGGCGCTCGAGCAGATCGAGCTGCTCGGCGTTGAAGCGTGCGTAGGCTTTCTGCCAGTCGGACGGCTGCGCGACGGGCAGCACCTGGACGGCCGTCACCTTGTACTCGGGGCAGTTCGTCGCCCAGTCCGAGCTGTCCGTCGTGATCACGTTCGCACCCGATTCGGGGAAGTGGAACGTCGTATAGACGACGCCCGGCTGCATGCGTTCGGTCACGAGCGCGCGCAGCACCGTCTGCCCCGCGCGCGACTCGATGCCGACCCAGTCGCCGCTGCGGATCCCGCGATCCTGCGCGTCGTGCGGATGGATCTCGAGGCGATCCTCCTCGTGCCAGCGGACGTTCTCGGTGCGGCGCGTCTGTGCGCCGACGTTGTATTGCGACAGGATGCGACCCGTCGTCAGGATCAGCGGATAACGCTGCGTGACCTTCTCCGGCGACGCGATGAACTGCGTGATCACGAACTTGCCCTTGCCGCGCACGAATGCGTCGATGTGCATTGTCGGCGTGCCTTCCGGTGCGTGCTCGTTGCACGGCCACTGGATGCTGCCGAGCGCGTCGAGCTTCGCGTACGACACGCCCGAGAACGTCGGCGTGAGTCGCGCGATCTCGTCCATGATTTCCGACGGATGCGCATAGTCCATCTCGTAGCCGAGCGCGCGCGACAGCATCAGGGTAACTTCCCAGTCCGCGTAGCCCGCGAGCGGCGGCATCACCTTGCGCACGCGCGAGATGCGGCGTTCCGCGTTCGTGAACGTGCCGTCCTTCTCGAGGAACGACGAGCCGGGCAGCAGCACGTGCGCGTATTTCGCGGTCTCGTTCAGGAAGATGTCCTGCACGACGATGCATTCCATGGCCGACAGTGCGGCCGCGACGTGCTGCGTATTCGGGTCAGACTGGACGATGTCCTCGCCCTGGCAGTAGAGCCCCTTGAAGCTGCCGTCGAGCGCCGCGTCGAACATGTTCGGGATGCGCAGCCCCGGTTCGGGTTGCAGCGTGGCCGACCACGCCTGTTCGAACTGCGTGCGCACGATCGTGTCGCTGATGTGCCGGTAGCCGGGCAGCTCGTGCGGGAACGAGCCCATGTCGCACGAACCCTGCACGTTGTTCTGGCCGCGCAGTGGATTGACGCCGACGCCTTCGCGGCCGACGTTGCCGGTCGCCATCGCGAGGTTCGTGATGCCCATCACCGTCGTCGAGCCCTGCGCGTGCTCGGTCACGCCCAGCCCGTAGTAGATCGCGGCATTGCCGCCCGTCGCATAGAGGCGCGCGGCTTCACGGACCCGTTCCGCCGGCACGCCCGTCACGTCGGCGGTCGCCTCGGGAGAGTTGTCGGCACGCGATACGAATTCGCGCCACTGTTCGAATGCGCGCGTCTCGCAGCGCTCGGCGACGAACGCGTCGTCGACGAGCCCTTCGGTGACGATCACGTGCGCGAGTGCGTTGACGATCGCGACGTTGGTGCCGGGGCGCAGCTGCAGATGGTGGGTGGCCTTCACGTGCGGGCCGTCGACGACGTCGATGCGGCGCGGGTCGATCACGATCAGCTTCGCACCTTCGCGCACACGCCGCTTCAGCCGCGAGCCGAACACCGGGTGCCCGTCGGTCGGGTTCGCGCCCATCACGACGATCACGTCGGCCTGGCCGACCGACGCGAACGTCTGCGTGCCGGCCGATTCGCCGAGCGTCGTCTTGAGGCCGTAGCCCGTCGGCGAGTGGCACACGCGTGCGCAGGTGTCGACGTTGTTGTTGCCGAATGCGGCGCGCACCAGTTTCTGCACGAGGTAGGTTTCCTCGTTCGTGCAGCGCGACGACGTGATGCCGCCGATCGAGTCGCGGCCGTACTTCTGCTGCAGCTTGCGGAATTGCGTTGCCGCGTAGGTGAGCGCTTCGTCCCAGCTGACTTCGCGCCACGGGTCGGTGATCTTCTCGCGGATCATCGGCTTCGTGATGCGGTCCTTGTGCGTCGCGTAGCCCCATGCGAAGCGTCCCTTCACGCACGCATGGCCTTCGTTCGCGAGGCCGTTCTTGTGCGGCGTCATGCGCACGACCTGCGTGCCCTTCATCTCGGCCTTGAACGAGCAGCCGACGCCGCAGTACGCGCAGGTCGTGACGACGGAGTGTTCCGCCTGGCCGAGTTGCACGACCGTTTTTTCCTGCAGCGTGGCGGTCGGGCAGGCGGCGACGCATGCGCCGCACGATACGCATTCCGACGCCATGAACGATTCGCTTTCGCCCGCGGCGACGCGCGATTCGAAGCCGCGTGCGGCGATCGTCAGCGCGAACGTGCCTTGCGTTTCCTCGCAGGCGCGTACGCAGCGGTTGCAGACGATGCACTTCGACGGGTCGTACGTGAAGTACGGGTTCGACTCGTCCTTGCGGTCTTTCAGGTGATTCGCGCCGTCGAAGCCGTAGCGCACTTCGCGCAGCCCGACGACGCCCGCCATGTCCTGCAACTCGCAGTCGCCGTTGGCGGGGCAGGTGAGGCAGTCGAGCGGATGGTCGGAGATGTACAGCTCCATCACGTTGCGACGCAGCGACTGCAGCCGGTCCGACTGCGTGCGCACCTTCATGCCCGCTTCGGCCGGCGTCGTGCACGAGGCGGGATAACCTCGCCGGCCTTCGATCTCGACGAGGCACAGCCGGCACGAGCCGAACGGTTCGAGCGAATCGGTCGCGCAGAGCTTCGGGACGTTGACGCCGGCTTCGATCGCCGCGCGCATCACCGACGTGCCGGCCGGCACGGTGATCGGCTGGCCGTCGATTTCGAGCGTGACGTCGGTATCGGCATGCCGTTGCGGCGTGCCGTAGTCGGTATCGTCGAACGGATCGCGGGCACGCGCTTGCGCGGCGCTCTTGCACGCGCATTGGCCCGAGCCGCAGCCGCCTTGGCGGACGTTGTTCGTGTCGAGGGACATGCAGGGCTCCTTCTGGGTCAGGCCGCAGCCTTGACCGGACCCGACGCGGCATCCTTGCCGGCGGCGAGCCCGAAATCTTCGGGGAAATGGTCGAGCGCGGACAGCACCGGGTAGGGTGTCATGCCGCCCATTGCGCACAGCGAACCGGCCAGCATCGTGTCGCACAGGTCGCGCAGCAGCGTGACCTGCCGCTCCGACGTGTCGCCGTGGCGGATGCGCGCGATCGTCTCGACGCCACGTGTCGAACCGATCCGGCACGGCGTGCACTTGCCGCACGACTCGATCGCGCAGAACTTCATCGCGTATTCGGCCAGCTCGGCGAGGTTCGACGTATCGTCGTGGAGCACGATGCCGCCGTGCCCGACGACCGCGCCGATCGCCGTGTACGCTTCGTAGTCGAGCGGCACATCCCACTGTTGGTCGGGCAGGTAGGTGCCGAGCGGGCCGCCGACCTGGGCGGCGCGCGCGGGCCGTCCGCTTGCCGTGCCGCCGCCGAAATCGAACAGCAGCTCGCGCAGCGTGACGCCGAACGCGAGCTCGACGAGGCCGCCGTGGCGGATGTTGCCCGCGAGCTGGAACGGCAGCGTGCCGCGTGAGCGGCCCATCCCGTAGTCGCGATAGAACGCGGCGCCGCGCGCGAAGATCACGGGCGCCGTCGCGAGCGTGATCACGTTGTTGATGACGGTCGGCTGGCCGTACAGGCCCGCGAGCGCGGGCAGCGGCGGTTTCGCCCGCACGACGCCGCGCTTGCCTTCGAGCGATTCGAGCAGTGCCGTTTCCTCGCCGCACACGTACGAGCCCGCGCCTTTCGCGACGTGCAGCTCGAACGCATGCGCGGAGCCGAGCACGTGCTCGCCGAGCCAGCCGGCTTCGCGTGCACGGACGATCGCGGCTTCGAGCGTGGCGATTGCATGCGGGTATTCGCTGCGCACGTAGATGTAGCCGACCGTCGCGCCGGTCGCGACGCCCGCGATGATCATCCCTTCGATCAGGCAGTACGGATCGCACTCCATCAGCAGGCGGTCGGAGAACGTGCCCGAATCGCCTTCGTCTGCATTGCAGACGATGTATTTCTGCGTGGCGCTGGCTTGCCGGACCGTGCGCCATTTGATGCCGGCCGGGAACGCGGCACCGCCGCGGCCGCGCAACCCCGATTCGATCAGCGTTTCGCACGCGGCATCGCCGTCGAGCGCGAGCGCGTTCTTCAGGCCGGCGAGGCCTTCGTATTGCAGGTAGTCGTCGATCGACAGCGGATCGGTCAGGCCGATGCGTGCGAACGTGAGGCGTTGCTGGCGCGCGAGATAGGGCAATGCGTCGACGAGGCCGACACCGCTCGGATGCGTGCCGCCGTCGAGCCAGTTTGCGTCGAACAGGGCCGGCACGTCGGCGGCCGACAGGTTCGCATAACCGACGCGGCCGGCGGCCGTGCCGACCTCGACGAGCGGCTCGAGCCACAGCAGCCCGCGCGAACCGTTGCGGACCAGCTCGACGGCGACGCCGCGCCGCTGCGCTTCCGCCGTGATGGCGGCGGCGAGCGCGTCGGCGCCGAGTGCCAGTGCGGACGAATCGCGCGGAACGTAGATGCGGGTCGTCATGCGGCCTCCGGGGTATGGGCGACCGCCTCGGCAAGCAGCGCGTCGAATTTCTCCGGCGTGACCTTCGCGTGCAGCACGCCGTTGACCGTCAGCGACGGCGATTGCGCACACAGTCCGAGGCAGTAGACCGATTCGAGCGCGACGTCTCCGGGCGCATGCGCGTTCGCGACATCGCCGTGCGCCGCGTCGAACCGGCAACCCGTGCGGGCTTCCGCATGCGCGGCCAGCGCTTCGCAGCCCATGCTGCGGCACGCTTCGGCACGGCACATCTGGATCGTCACGCGGGCGGGCGGCGCGGTGCGGAAGTGGTGGTAGTAAGTCAGTACGCCGTGCACTTCCGCGCGCGACAGGTTGAGCGCCCTGGCGAGCGGCGCGACGCAGCCCGGCGGCACGTAGCCCGCGTCGTCCTGGATCGCGTGCAGGATCGCCACGAGCGACCGGCCGGCGCGCGCATGGCGCTCGACGAGCGCGTCGGGCGCTTCGGAATTCGGGGACATCGGTTGTGCTCCTCCAAAGTCTCATATGCGCTCCAAATTCATATAGTGCGCACTTCGACTTCGTTCTGATTGATTTTGAACAACGATAAGCGGAAGATTTGGCGGTCGCAATAGGAAATCGGAGTGCATAATTGGTTCGAATCGAATGCGACGCGTATCTGACCGTACGCGACACGGAAGGCCGTGCGGCCAGCCTGTCGGATGTCGCGCCGTTGCTGGAACTCGTGGCCGACACGGGCAGCATCGCGCAGGCCGCGCACGCGAAAGGGCTGTCCTACCGGCACGCGTGGGGCATGCTGCGCGCGCTGGAGGCGTGCATCGGCGGGGAACTGATCGAAACCGCGCGCGGCAAGGGCTCGACGCTGTCGGCGCTCGGGCAGGCGGTCGTCGATGCGCAGCGCCTCGCGCGCAGCCGGCTCGACGGTAACCTGCGGACGCTGGCGGCCGAGGTGGCGAGCGACCTGAACCGGCGGCTCGCGCAGCGCGACGGCGCCGTGCGCATTCATGCGTCGCACGGCTACGCGGTCGCGACGCTCGTATCCGCGCTCGTCGATGCGCAGGCGGCTGTCGACATCAAGTATCGCGAGAGCGTCGAGGCCGTGCAGGCGCTTGCCCGCGGCGAGTGCGACCTGGCGGGCTTCCATCTGCCGCGCGGTGCGTTTCGTGCGCAGTGCGCGCAAATCTACCGGCCGTGGCTCGACGATACGCGCCATGTGCTGATCCACCTGACTCGGCGCCAGCAGGGGCTGTTCGTCCCGCGCGGCAACCCGAAGCAGGTTCGCGGCCTCGCGGATCTCGCGCGCAATGACATCCGCTTCGTCAACCGCCAGCCGGGGTCGGGCACGCGCATGCTGCTGGACCTCGCGCTGCGCGCGATCGGCATTGATCCCGAGCGCATCGACGGCTACGCGTCGGCCGAGCTCACGCATTCGGCGATCGCGGCGTTCGTCGCGAGCGGGATGGCCGATCTCGGCTTCGGCGTCGAACCTGCCGCCCATCATTTCGGGCTCGATTTCATCCCGGTCGTCGACGAGGACTATTACTTCGCGTGCGAACGCGCGCGGCTCGACGCGCGGCCGCTTGCCGGCGTACTGGCGCTGCTGCGCGACGCGCGCTTCGTCGAGCGCGTCGCGCATCTCGACGGCTACGATCCGGCTGCGTGCGGAACGTTGACGAGCATCGCGACGGGGCTGGCCGGCGGCGACGGCGCGAGCGTGCCGGGCGGCAATTCGCGGTAACGCGCGCGCGATCGAACCGCGCTGCAGCAGCGGGGGATTTGCGCTACGCTTGCCGCTTGACCAACGTTCCAACAAGTACGCCGTTCAAGCGTCATCCCGCCATGAAATTTTCCGTTCCCCTCGCCGCGGCAGCGTTGACCGCGGGGCTGCTGGCCGCTGTTTCGCCGTTCGCGCTCGCGCAGAATTCCCCCGGTGTGCCTGGCGGTATCCTGAGCGAACAGTTTCGCCTGAACGAGCATCCGCAGATGCCGTTCGCAGCGTCGACGCCGTCGCAGAAATACCAGAGCGGCAAGAAGTCGGCCTTGCGCCGTAAGGGCGACCTGGGCGATCCGAACGGCTGCAACCTGAAGTGTCCGATGGATAGCCAGTAACCGGGCGGACGGAGTACGTCCGCAAGGGTCATGCGGCGCCGGTTCGCTTGACGGGCGTTGCGTCCACGTACTGGCCTGGCCGGTTGACCGGCGACTGCCGGAGTCCCGTGGGATTCCGGTTCTGTCGAGCCCCGCGAAGTGTTGCCGCTTCGCGGGCTTTTGCTTTCCGGCGGAATCTTCATGCGATTCGGTGTCGGGCGATGCCTGCATGCGCGCATCGTCGGCCTGATGGGGGAGGGATAGGGTTAACCCGTAAATCAGGAAGGATGTCTTCCAGAAACCTGCCTTATTCTTAAGCATCCGCCTACATAAACTTCGGGTTGTCAGCGATGAACAAGGTGTTCACCGCGAACACAGACAAATCTGGAGGTAGGTCATCATGAAGTCGCTCGTTCAAGCTGTTGTCGTTGCTGCCGCTCTCGTTGCCCCGGTCGTGTCGTTTGCCCAGTCGGGTTCGACGATCACCCGCGCGCAGGTTCGCGCCGAACTGGTCCAGTTGCAGCAGGCAGGTTACAACTCCGCTCGCGGCGAAGATCCGCATTATCCGGAAGCGATCCAGGCCGCAACGGCGCGTGTTGCCGAGCAACAGCGCAGCGCGATGGCGCAAGCGCAAGGCGCCGACGCCAGCGGTTACGGTGCACAGGCGCAGGGTGCTTCGGCGTCGGGTTCGCGTGCAATGGGCGTGCGCCCGGCCACCGCTGAAGAAATGAAGTCGCTGTATCGCGGCAGCTAAGCCGCACATCGCCCGGTGTGCGTGAGTGCTGGTGCGACGACGCGTCCGGCACTGCGGCACCCGGGCCGGCCGCCGCCTGGCGCGATCGATGATTGTGCGGGCGCGGCAGGACATCCGTCACCTCCTGTCGCCGGAATACCGGTGGCATTCCGCCCGGCCCGTCCGTGGCTGGGCGCTTTTTCGGAAGGGGAAGGGGGCATGCGTTTCGGCGGCAACAAAAAACCCCGCAGACTTGCGTCATGCGGGGTTCGTGCGACGAGCGCGGAATTTGGTGGAGGCGGCGGGAATCGAACCCGCGTCCAGAAGCGCTCCACGACTAGTTCTACATGTTTAGTTCAGTCATTTGATTTAACCGCAGCGACGCGGACGAACACGCTGCACTACGGCGATTCGCTAGGTTTTCGACCCTGGCGTCGCGACGCCGACAGGGCTTAACTGACGTAAATGACCTCTGGCGGTATTGCTACCGGTCTTGCGACACTAGCCCGTCAGTGAACTAGGCAGAGGACGGCGGCCCTTAGGCTGCCAGTGCGAACGTATCGTCGTTTGCAGTTACGATTTTCCCATTGATTAACGAGGTGACGGGTCCTCGACATGCCCTAGCCGCTTCACAACCCCTGTCGAAACCAGGTCGCCCCCGCGGATAAGATCGACCATTATAGCCCAACATCGCGCAGCAGTTCGCGCAGTTGCAGTGTCGTGTCGACGAGATGTTGCGCTTGCCAGTCGGCCGGTGCGGCGCCGTCGCCGCAGTAGCCGTACGCGGCCGCGATCGTCGCCATGCCGGCGGCGCTGCCGGCCTGAATGTCGCGCAGATCGTCGCCGACGTAGACGATGCGTGCGGGCGCGAGCGTCAACTGGTCGGCCGCATGCAGCAGCGGGGCCGGATGCGGCTTCGGGTGCGGCGTTGTGTCGCCCCCGACGACGCAGGCCGCGCGTGGCGCGAGACCGAGCAACTCGACGAGCGGCGCCGTGAGCCGCATCACCTTGTTCGTAACGATCCCCCAGCGCACACCGCGTGCATCGAGTTCGTCGAGCACGTCGCCGATGCCGGGGAACAGCGTCGTATGCACACACAGATCCGTCGCGTAGTTGGCCAGGAACTCGTCGCGCATCGCCTCGTAACCGGGCGTGTGCGGATCGATGCCGAACGCGCCGCCGAGCAGGCCCCGCGCGCCGGCCGAGGCCAGCGGCCGCAGCACGTCGAGCGGTGTTTCGGGCAGGTCGCGCACGCGTTGCATCTTGTTGACGGCCGCCGCGAGATCGGGGGCCGTGTCGGCGAGCGTGCCGTCCAGGTCGAACAGCACGGCATCGCAGTGCAGCAGGCGCGGTTCGTCGAGTGCAGCCCGCGCGGTCGAGAGGGGAGTCGTCATGCGGGGTGGAGGGTCACGCGCCGCGGCGGCACGCGACGAGGTAGTTGATGTCGGTGTCGTTCGACAGCGCGAAGCGCTTGCCGATCGGGTGATACGTGATGCCCTTGATCTCCACGATGTGCAGATCCGTCGCACGCACGAAGCCGGCCAGTTCCGACGGGCGGATGAAGCGCGCGTAGTCGTGCGTGCCCTTCGGCAGCATTTGCGCGATGTACTCCGCGCCGATCACGGCGAACAGGTAGGCCTTCAGGTTGCGGTTCAGCGTCGAGAAGAACACCCAGCCACCCGGCTTCACGAGCGTCGCGCACGCGGCGACGACATCGCCGGGAGACGGCACGTGCTCGAGCATCTCCATGCACGTGACGACATCATAGGTGCCCGGTTCACGCGCGGCGATCGCTTCCGCTGCGATGGCTTCATAGTCGACAGTGATGCCGCTTTCGAGGCTGTGCAGGTCGGCGACGCCGAGCGCTTCGGTCGACAGGTCGATACCTTTCACCTGTGCGCCGAGTCCGGCCATCGATTCGGACAGGATGCCGCCGCCGCAGCCGACGTCGAGTGCACGCTTGCCGGCGAGGTGCGCATGCGCATCGATCCAGCCGAGGCGGACCGGGTTCAGGTCGTGCAGCGGCTTGAATTCGGCGTTCGGATCCCACCACCGATGGGCGAGGTCGCTGAATTTCTGGAGTTCGTGCGGATCGGCGTTGGTCATGTCGGCAAACGGGCTACGAGAGGAGGGCGGTACTGCGATTCGTCAGCCCCGAGTATATAAGAAGCGGACGAGCGGCGAAGCGGCAGGCGCCTGGACGGGCGTCAAAGAAAAAGCCCCGCCGGGGCGGGGCTTTGAAGCAGTCGAAAACCGCGGCTTAGTTTGCCGGAACGGTCGTCTTCTGGACTTCTTGCGTACCAACCACTTCGACTTCCACGCGGCGATCCGGTGCGAGGCAGGCGATGAGTTGCTTGCGGTTCTTCTGGTTGCAGCCCGTCGTGACCGGGTTGCGCTTGCCCTTGCCTTCCGTGTAGATCTTGTTGGCCGGCACACCCTTGCTGACCAGGTACGACTTCACGGCTTGCGCACGGCGCAGCGACAGACGGTCGTTGTACTTGTCCGAACCGATGCGGTCCGTGTAGCCCGTTGCGACGACCACTTCCGTGTTCATGCCTTCGATCTTCGAAGCCAGTTCGTCCAGCTTTTGCTTGCCCAGCGGCTTGAGCGTTGCCTTGTCGAAGTCGAACAGTGCGTCAGCTTGATACGTGATCTTCTGGCTCGAGATAGCCGGAGCGACCGGAGCGACCGGCGGCTGCGGTGCCTGGGCGACCAGTGCGCCATCGCACTTCGCGTTGGCGGTGGCCGGCGTCCAGAACGCATCGCGCCAGCAGAGCTCGTTCGTGCCGTTCATCCACACCCATTCGCCCGTGCCGTTCACCCAGTTGTCATTGACGGCTTGACGCGACGCCGGCACCGACTGTGCCGAAGCGGATGCAGCCATAACTGCGGTAGCTGCAATGAACGCGAGCTTTGAAAGTTTATTCATATTTCTCCTCTCGAAATTGAGATTACCGCAGGTTTACTGCGAGCCTGTTGACGGTGACAAGTCATACATTGCTCGAAGTATAACATTGGTGCGGCACAAAAAACGCGGCACCGCTCTGTGTAGACTTCGAGCAGCGTCTAACTTTCAGTGCGTTGGCATTTTGCCATATCGTTCCCTTCCTACGAAAAAAAATCCTCCCCACCCTAAGATCGCTTCAACTTTGTGGTGCATGCGCAACACCGCCCTGCCGCAACTTTTAGAGATTGTCAAGAGTGTGTCGGCGAAATTGCGCGAATGTGCGTGGTTGTTTACTCGTGCGCATGAAACAAGTGTGAGGGGATCGCCGGCGGCGTCGAGTCGCGTGCGATTTCGGTCGAATCGACGTGGCCGCGATTTTCGCTATTTATATATAGAGGGGGCGGCGAATTGGCGGCTGATGGGCGCATGTTAGAATCTCGCGTTGCGTTGCGCATGCAGCGCCCACGCGAAAGGCGTTCGCCGTCTTCGCTCCGAAACGATACGGATACATGGATCAATTCGCCAAAGAGACCCTGCCCACCTCCCTAGAGGAGGAAATGCGCCGTTCGTATCTCGATTACGCGATGAGCGTGATCGTCGGACGTGCCCTCCCGGATGTCCGCGATGGCTTGAAGCCCGTGCATCGGCGCGTGTTGTTCGCGATGCACGAACTGAACAACGACTGGAACCGCGCGTACAAGAAGTCGGCGCGTATCGTCGGTGACGTGATCGGTAAGTACCATCCTCACGGCGACACCGCGGTGTACGACACGATCGTGCGGATGGCGCAGGACTTCTCGCTGCGCTACATGCTGATCGACGGGCAAGGCAACTTCGGCTCGATCGACGGCGACAATGCCGCGGCGATGCGTTACACCGAAATTCGCATGGCGAAGATCGGTCACGAGCTGCTCGCCGACATCGACAAGGAAACGGTCGATTTCGAGCCGAACTACGACGGCAACGAAATGCAGCCGTCGGTCCTGCCGTCGCGCATCCCGAACCTGCTGATCAACGGCTCGTCGGGCATCGCGGTCGGTATGGCGACCAACATCCCGCCGCACAACCTGAACGAAGTCGTCGACGCGTGCCAGCATCTGCTGGGTAACCCGGAAGCGACGATCGACGAGCTGATCGAGATCATCCCGGCGCCGGATTTCCCGACGGCCGGCATCATCTACGGCGTCGCCGGCGTGCGTGACGGCTACCGCACCGGGCGCGGTCGCGTCGTGATGCGCGCGGCCACGCACTTCGAGGAGATCGACCGCGGCCAGCGGATGGCGATCATCGTCGACGAGCTGCCGTACCAGGTGAACAAACGCTCGCTGCTCGAGCGGATCGCCGAACTCGTCAACGAGAAGAAGCTCGAAGGCATCTCCGACATCCGCGACGAGTCCGACAAGAGCGGCATGCGCGTCGTGATCGAGCTCAAGCGCGGTGAAGTGCCGGAAGTGGTGCTGAACAACCTGTACAAGGCGACGCAGCTCCAGGATACGTTCGGCATGAACATGGTCGCGCTGGTCGACGGCCAGCCGAAGCTGCTGAACCTGAAGGAAATCCTGCAGTGCTTCCTGTCGCACCGACGCGAAGTGCTGACGCGCCGCACGATCTACGAACTGCGCAAGGCCCGTGAACGTGGCCATGTGCTCGAAGGTCTCGCGGTCGCGCTCGCCAACATCGACGAGTTCATCGCGATCATCAAGGCAGCGCCGACGCCGCCGATCGCGAAGGCGGAGTTGATGGCGAAGCCGTGGGATTCGTCGCTCGTGCGCGAGATGCTCACGCGCGCCGAGAGCGAGAACGCGGCGGCCGGCGGCCGCTCCGCGTACCGCCCGGAAGGCCTGAACCCGGCGTTCGGCATGCAGAGCGACGGGCTGTACCGCCTGTCCGACACGCAGGCCCAGGAAATCCTGCAGATGCGCCTGCAGCGCCTGACCGGCCTCGAGCAGGACAAGATCATCGGCGAGTACCGCGAAGTGATGGCGCAGATCGCCGACCTGCTGGACATCCTCGCACGCCCCGAGCGGATCACGACGATGATCGGCGAGGAGCTGACCTCGGTGAAGGCCGAATTCGGCGACGCGCGCCGCTCGAAGATCGAGCTGAACGCGACCGAGCTGAACACCGAGGATCTGATCACGCCGCAGGACATGGTCGTCACGATGTCGCACGCGGGCTACGTGAAGTCGCAGCCGCTGTCCGAGTACCGCGCGCAGAAGCGCGGCGGCCGCGGCAAGCAGGCGACGCAGATGAAGGAAGACGACTGGATCGAGACGCTGTTCATCGCGAACACGCACGACTACATCCTGTGCTTCTCGAACCGCGGCCGCGTGTACTGGGTCAAGGTCTATGAAGTGCCGCAGGGTTCGCGGAACTCGCGCGGCCGCCCGATCGTCAACATGTTCCCGCTGCAGGAAGGCGAGAAGATCAACGTCGTGCTGCCGGTCAAGGAGTTCTCGGCCGACAAGTTCATCTTCATGGCGACGTCGCTCGGTACCGTGAAGAAGACGCCGCTCGAGGCATTCAGCCGTCCGATGAAGAAGGGCATCATCGCGGTCGGCCTCGACGAGGGCGACTACCTGATCGGCGCGTCGATCACCGACGGTGCGCACGACGTGATGCTGTTCTCCGATTCCGGCAAGGCCGTGCGCTTCGACGAGAACGACGTGCGTCCGATGGGGCGTGAAGCACGAGGCGTGCGCGGCATGCAGCTCGAGGACGGGCAGCAGGTCATCGCGATGCTGGTTGCCGGCAGCGAGGAGCAGACGGTGCTCACCGCGACCGAGAACGGCTACGGCAAGCGTACGCCGATCACCGAGTACACGCGTCACGGCCGCGGCACGAAGGGTATGATCGCGATCCAGACGTCGGAGCGTAACGGCAAGGTCGTGGCTGCAACGCTCGTCGACGCCGAAGATCAGATCATGCTGATCACGACGGCCGGCGTGTTGATTCGCACCCGTGTCTCGGAGATTCGCGAGATGGGGCGTGCCACGCAAGGTGTTACACTCATCAGTCTCGATGAGGGTACCAAGCTCTCCGGCCTGCAGCAGATCGCGGAGGCTGAAGAGGGCGATGGCGAGGCCGACGAGGCGTCGGACGGCGAAGCCTGAAGAACGGATGAGACTCTGGCCGCCGCGGGCGTGAAGCGCCGCGGCCGGCGAGCAACCATTCATATTTCCAAAAGGGAGTGATGATGCAAAAGCAATTCAAGCAACTGGTCCTGCTGGCTGCACTGGTGCCGACGTTCGCGATGGCGCAAGCGCTGTCGAATTCCGCACCGGCGCCTGCCGCGGCAGCTGCGCCGATCGACGCCGACAAGAAGGCTGCGATCAAGGATCTGCTCGACGCGATCGACGCGCCGAAGCTCGTGTCGGCAATCGGCAACAGCGCCGAAATGCAGGCCAAGCAACTCGTGCCGGCAATCCTGTCGGACGCGCTGTCGGAAAACAAGACGCTGAACGACAAGCAGAAGCAAGCTGCCGTTCCGACGCTGCAGAAGAACGCGGTGCCGAAGCTGGTCGACGGCGCAGGCAAGGTGTTCGGTACGCAACAGTTCCAGAACGACGCGATGTCGGCTCAGTACGACGCCTACGCGAAGTACTACAGCACGTCGGAGATCAAGGATCTGACGACGTTCTACAAGAGCCCGACGGGCCGCAAGTTCATCCAGGTTCAGGATCAGGTCGGTCGCGACGTGGTCAACGGCCTGATGCAGAAGTACATGCCGCAAGCGATCCAGGCAACGCGTACGCAGGCTGACAAGGAAGTCGCAGCAGTCAAGCCGGGCAAGTAAAGCCGTCCGGGCACGCCACCGGCCGTTCGGCCGGGTTTGGCGGGAGCCTGACGACAGTGCGATAATGGCCGTTTGCGCGCGAGCGCAAGCGGCCATTTCTTTTCTGGCGCGTTCTGCCGGCGGCGAGCCGGTCGCGTCCCTCCGAGGTTTTCACGATGCGCGTCTTTAATTTCTCCGCCGGCCCTGCGGCGATGCCCGAGGAAGTGCTGCGGCAAGCCGCCGACGAAATGCTCGACTGGCACGGCAGCGGTATGAGCGTGATGGAGATGAGCCATCGCGGCAAGGAGTTCATGTCGATCCACGAGGCCGCGCTGACCGACCTGCGCGACCTGCTCGGCGTGCCGGCAAGCCACCGGATCCTGTTCCTGCAGGGCGGCGGTATTGCCGAAAACGCGATCGTGCCGATGAACCTGCTCGGCTCGCGCAAGACGGCCGACTTCGTCGTGACGGGCTCGTGGTCGCAGAAATCGTTCAGCGAAGCGAAGAAATACGGCACGCCGCATCTCGCCGCAACCGGCAAGACGGAAAACGGCTTCACGCGTGCGCCCGCGCGCGCCGAATGGCAACTGTCGGACGATCCGGCCTACGTGCATCTGTGCACCAACGAGACGATCGACGGCGTCGAGACGTTCGAGATTCCCGATCTCGGCGACGTGCCGCTGGTCGCGGATGTCTCGTCGCATATCCTGTCGCGTCCGATGGACGTCGCGAAGTACGGTGTGCTGTTCGGCGGTGCGCAGAAGAACATCGGGATGGCCGGTGTGACGCTCGTGATCGTGCGCGAGGACCTGCTCGACCGCTCGCTGTCGATCTGCCCGTCCGCGTTCGAATGGAAGACCATCGCCGCGAACAACTCGCTGTACAACACGCCGCCCACCTACGCGATCTACATCGCGGGTCTGGTATTCCAGTGGCTGAAGCGGCAGGGCGGTCTCGAGGCGATCGAGGCCCGCAATATCGAAAAGGCGAAGCTGCTCTACGACACGATCGATGCGAGCAGTTTCTATCTGAACAAGGTCGAGCCGGCAGCACGTTCGCGAATGAACGTGCCGTTTTTCCTGGCCGACGAAACGCGCAACGAAGACTTCCTTGCCGGCGCAAAGGCGCGCGGGCTGCTGCAGCTGAAGGGCCACAAGTCCGTCGGCGGTATGCGGGCGTCGATCTACAACGCGGTGCCGCTCGAGGGCGTGAAAGCGCTCGTCGAGTACATGAAGGACTTCGAGCAGCGCGGCGCCTGACGGCGGCGCTGTTCAAACAGCACGGCAAAACGCATGGACGACGAACTGAATTCCCGCCTGAAACCGCTGCGCGATCGCATCGACGCGATCGATGCGCAGCTGATCGCGCTCCTGAACCAGCGCGCCGCGGTGGCGCTGGAGGTGGGCGAGGTCAAGAAGCATTTCAACGCGCCGGTGTTCCGGCCGGAGCGCGAGCTGCAGGTGATCGCGCGGTTGCAGGATATGAGCGCGGGGCCGCTCGCGAGCGAGCACATCAGCGCCATCTGGCGCGAGATCATGGCCGCGAGCCGCGCGCTCGAGCAGACGATCCACGTCGCGTTCCTCGGGCCGGTCGGCACGTACAGCGAGCAGGCGATGCTCGAGTATTTCGGCCAGTCGATCGAAGGGCTGCCGTGCCCGTCGATCGACGAAGTATTCCGCTCGGTCGAGGCCGGGGCTACTGCGTACGGCATCGCGCCGGTCGAGAATTCGACCGAAGGCGCCGTGTCGCGCACGCTCGACCTGCTGCTGCAGACGCAATTGCTGATCAGCGGTGAGCTCGCGCTGCCGATCCATCACAACCTGCTGACGCAGGGCGGCACGCTCGACGGCGTGAAGCGCGTCTGCGCGCATGCGCAGGCGCTTGCGCAATGCCAGCAGTGGCTCGCGGCGAATGCGCCGCAGCTCGAGCGGCAAGCCGTGGCGAGCAACGCGGAGGCCGCGCGTCTCGCGGCGGCCGATCCGACCGTCGCGGCGATCGCGGGCGACCGTGCGGCCGCGCACTACGGATTGCAGATCGCGTTCTCGCTGATTCAGGACGATCCGCACAACCGCACGCGCTTCGTCATCGTCGGCAAGCAGCCGGCCGGGCAAAGCGGTCACGACCAGACGTCGCTGATCGTGTCGGTGAAGAACGAGCCGGGCGCCGTGTTCAAGCTGCTCGAGCCGCTCGCGCGGCACGGCGTGTCGATGACGCGCTTCGAGTCGCGCCCGGCGCGCGTCGGCACGTGGGAGTACTACTTCTACATCGATATCGAAGGGCACCGGGACGATGCGGCGGTGGCGGCCGCGCTCGCGGAACTCGGCCAGAAGGCCGCGTTCCTGAAGATACTCGGTTCGTATCCGCGCGCACGCTGATGCGCGGCGGCCCGTCGCCTGCTCGGGCAGGCGTTGCGGCGAGGCAGGCAGGGCAGGCCGGTTGGCGCTGCCGAAGGCGGGTTCGGCCCGCGTCCGGCGCAGGTTGCGCCGGGTGCGGGCCCGTTGCCCGGAATCTGGAATTCCGCATGCGGGGCGTCGTTCCGCGCGCGTAACTTGGCTCTTGTCGTGTCAGGCTTTGCATTCAACAAACTGGTCATTTTCGGCGTCGGCCTGATCGGCGGATCGCTAGCCCGCGCGCTGCGCGAACGCGCGCCGGGCGGTGCGGGCGAGGTCGTCGGCGTGGGGCGTTCGCGTGCGTCGGTCGAGCGCGCGCTCGCGCTCGGCGTGATCGATCGCGCGGCGGCACTCGACGATGACGCGCAATTGCGCGACGCGCTGGCGGGCGCCGATCTCGTGCTGCTGGCGGCACCCGTTGCGCAAACGGGCCCGTTGCTCAAGCGCATCGCGCCGTGGCTTGAAGCGGCGACGATCGTCACCGATGCCGGCAGCACCAAGTCCGATGTCGTCGCGGCCGCGCGAGACGCGCTCGGCGCACGCATCGCGCAGTTCGTGCCGGGGCATCCGATTGCCGGTCGCGAGTCGAGCGGCGTCGAGGCCGCGTTGCCGGATCTGTACGTCGGTCGCAACGTGGTGCTGTGCCCGCTGCCGGAGAATGCGCCCGAATCCGTCGCGCGGATCGACGCGATGTGGCGCGCGACCGGCGCCGACGTGCGCACGATGAGCACGGAGCAGCACGATCGCGTGTTTGCGTCGATCAGCCATTTGCCGCACGTGCTGTCGTTCGCGCTCGTCGAGCAGATCCTCGGCGAGGCCGACGCGGAACTTAAATTCTCGTACGCGGCGGGCGGTTTCCGCGATTTCACGCGCATCGCGGCGTCGAGCCCGGAGATGTGGCGCGACGTGTGCGTCGCGAATCGCGCGGCGCTGCTCGACGAGCTCGACGGCTATACGCGCGTGCTCACGCGGCTGCGCGCGGCGATCGACGCCGGCGACGGCGCGGCGCTCGAAGCCGTGTTCACGCGTTCGCGCGCCGCGCGCAAGGCATGGCAGGAGCGCGGCGGCGCGCCCGCTGCCGAACCGGTCAAGAAATAACAGGACGATTCCCATGGACTATCTCGATCTCGGCCCGTACTCCAGCGCATCGGGCACCGTGCGCCTGCCCGGCTCGAAGAGCATTTCGAACCGCGTGCTGCTGCTCGCGGCGCTGGCCGAAGGCGAAACGACGATCACCAACCTGCTCGACTCCGACGACACGCGCGTGATGCTCGACGCACTCGGCAAGCTCGGCGTGAAGCTCGCGCGCGACGGCGATACCTGTGTCGTCACGGGCACGCGCGGCGCATTCACCGCGAAGACGGCCGACCTGTTCCTCGGCAACGCGGGCACGGCCGTGCGGCCGCTGACCGCCGCGCTCGCGGTGAACGGCGGCGACTATCGCGTGCACGGCGTGCCGCGCATGCACGAGCGGCCGATCGGCGATCTCGTCGACGGCCTGCGCCAGATCGGCGCGCAGATCGACTACGAGCTGAACGAAGGCTTCCCGCCGCTGCGGATCAAACCCGCGACGATCTCGGTCGATGCGCCGATCCGCGTGCGCGGCGACGTGTCGAGCCAGTTCCTCACGGCGCTCCTGATGACGCTGCCGCTCGTGAAGGCGAAGGACGGCCGGATTGTCGTCGAGATCGACGGCGAGCTGATCTCGAAGCCGTACATCGACATCACGATCCGGCTGATGGAGCGCTTCGGCGTGACCGTCGAGCGCGACGGCTGGCAGCGCTTCGTCGTGCCGGCCGGGGTTCGCTACAAATCGCCGGGGCAGATCATGGTCGAGGGCGACGCGTCGTCGGCGTCGTATTTCCTCGCGGCCGGCGCGCTCGGCGGCGGGCCGCTGCGTGTCGAGGGCGTGGGGCGTGCGAGCATCCAGGGCGACGTCGGCTTTGCGAACGCGCTGATGCAGATGGGCGCGAACGTGACGATGGGCGACGACTGGATCGAAGTGCGCGGCATCGGCCACGACCACGGCAAGCTCGAGCCGATCGACATGGATTTCAACCTGATTCCCGATGCGGCGATGACGATCGCGGTCGCGGCGCTGTTCGCCGCCGGCCCGAGCACGCTGCGCAACATCGCAAGCTGGCGCGTGAAGGAAACCGACCGCATCGCGGCGATGGCGACCGAACTGCGCAAGGTCGGCGCGATCGTCGAGGAAGGTCCTGACTATCTCGTCGTCACGCCGCCGGAAAAGCTCACGCCGAACGCGGCGATCGACACGTACGACGATCACCGGATGGCGATGTGTTTCTCGCTCGTCAGCCTGAGCGGTGTGCCCGTGCGGATCAACGATCCGAAGTGCGTCGGCAAGACGTTCCCCGACTATTTCGACCGCTTCGCCGCGCTCGCCAAAGCCTGACCCGACTGTTCCGATGAAATCGACCCGACCCTTTCACCCGACTCCCGTCATCACGATCGACGGTCCCACTGCTTCCGGCAAGGGCACCGTCGCCGCGCTCGTCGCCGCGCATCTTGGCTTCCACCTGCTCGACAGCGGCGCGCTGTACCGCCTCGCCGCGCTCGCGAGCGTGCGCTACGGCATCGCGGCAGAGGACATCGACGCGCTGGTGAAGCTGATCGACGATCTCCACATCACGTTCCGGGAGGGCTGCGCGCAGCTCGACGGCGTCGATGTGTCGAACGACATCCGTGCCGAAGCGGTCGGCAACCGCGCATCGGCGATTGCCGTGCATGGGCCGGTGCGCACCGCGCTCGTCGCGCGTCAGCGCGCGTTCCGCAAGACGCCGGGCCTCGTTGCAGACGGGCGCGACATGGGCACCGTGATCTTCCCGGACGCCGTGTTGAAGGTGTTCCTGACGGCCAGCGCCGAGGCGCGCGCGACCAGACGGCATAAGCAATTGATGCAAAAAGGTTTTTCTGCTAATATAGATGACTTGCTCCGGGATCTTCGTGAACGTGACGCGCGCGACAGCAATCGCGCGGCCGCGCCGCTGAAGCCTGCGGCAGATGCCAAGCTGCTCGATACGTCGGCGCTTTCGGTCGATGAAGCGGTCGACCAGGTGCTGCAGTGGTACCGGGCGCTCGGCCAGCCCGCCTGAGAAGGCGGGTAGCAGTAGGTGTTCCGCGTCGCAAGCGCGGAGCGTGTTTCGAACCCTTAACCCCGTGTGGTCGTCGATCTGGCCCTTTCAGCCTGCCATTCCGGCCGGCGTGGCACAGCGATCCATGCACAATCAGATTTTTATGTCCGACCTGCAAACCTCCACCCCGAATACTGAATCTTTCGCGGCTCTGTTCGAAGAGTCGCTGACCCGCCAAGACATGCGCGCCGGCGAAGTGATTTCCGCCGAAGTCGTGCGCGTCGACCACAACTTCGTGGTCGTCAATGCAGGCCTGAAGTCCGAGGCTTACATTCCGATCGAGGAATTCCTGAACGATCAGGGCGAGGTTGAGGTGCAGTCGGGCGATTTCGTGTCCGTCGCGATCGACGCACTCGAAAACGGCTACGGCGACACGATCCTGTCGCGCGACAAGGCGAAGCGCCTTGCATCGTGGCTGTCGCTGGAAAAGGCTCTCGACAACAACGAACTCGTCACCGGCACGATCACCGGCAAGGTGAAGGGCGGCATGACCGTGATGGTCAACGGCATCCGTGCGTTCCTGCCGGGTTCGCTGGTCGACACGCGTCCGGTCAAGGACACGACCCCGTACGAAGGCAAGACGCTCGAGTTCCGCGTGATCAAGCTCGATCGCAAGCGTAACAACGTCGTGCTGTCGCGTCGTGCAGTGATCGAAGCAACCCAAGGCGAAGAGCGCGCGAAGCTGCTCGAGACGCTGAAGGAAGGCGCGATCGTCAACGGCGTGGTCAAGAACATCACCGACTACGGCGCGTTCGTCGACCTCGGCGGCATCGACGGCCTGCTGCACATCACCGACATCGCATGGCGTCGTGTGCGTCACCCGAGCGAAGTCCTGTCGGTTGGCCAGGAAGTCACCGCGAAGATCCTCAAGTTCGACCAAGAGAAGAACCGCGTCTCGCTGGGCATCAAGCAACTGGGCGACGATCCGTGGGAAGGCATCTCGCGCCGTTACCCGTCGGGCACGCGCCTGTTCGGCAAGGTCACGAACATCACCGACTACGGCGCATTCGTCGAAGTGGAATCGGGCATCGAAGGCCTCGTCCACGTGTCGGAAATGGACTGGACCAACAAGAACGTTGCTCCGTCGAAGGTTGTCCAGCTGGGCGACGAAGTCGAAGTCATGGTCCTCGAGATCGACGAAGACCGTCGTCGTATCAGCCTCGGCATGAAGCAGTGCAAGCCGAATCCGTGGGATGACTTCAGCCGCAACTTCAAGAAGGGCGACAAGATCACGGGCGCAATCAAGTCGATCACCGACTTCGGCGTGTTCATCGGTCTGCCGGGCGGCATCGACGGCCTGGTCCACCTGTCGGACCTGTCGTGGAGCGAAGCCGGCGAAGAAGCCGTTCGCAAGTACAAGAAGGGCGACGAAGTCGAAGCGATCGTGCTCGGTATCGACGTCGAGAAGGAGCGTATTTCGCTCGGCATCAAGCAGCTCGAAGGCGACCCGTTCAGCAACTACGTTGCAATGAACGACAAGGGCTCGATCGTCGACGGCGTCGTGAAGACGGTCGATGCGAAGGGTGCGGTCGTCACGCTGACGGGCGACATCGAAGGCTACCTGCGTGCGTCGGAAATCTCGCAGGATCGCGTCGAAGACGCACGCAACGTGCTGAAGGAAGGCGACAAGGTCAACGCGATGGTGATCAACATCGATCGCAAGTCGCGCGGCATCAACCTGTCGATCAAGGCGAAGGATTCGGCTGAACAACAGGAAGCGATCCGCGGCCTGCAGTCGGACACCAGCGCTGCTGCGACCGGTACGACCAACCTCGGCGCGCTGCTGAAGGCGAAGCTCGACGGCCAGAACCAGTAAGCCTCACGAGGTCTGCTGAAGTATGACCAAATCCGAGTTGGTCGCGCAGCTGGCATCGCGATTTCCGCAACTTGTCCTCAAGGATGCGGATTTCGCGGTGAAAACGATGCTCGATGCGATGTCTGACGCTCTGGCGAAAGGGCATCGTATCGAAATTCGGGGTTTCGGCAGCTTTGGCCTCAACCGTCGCCCGGCGCGCGTCGGACGCAACCCGAAGTCAGGGGAGAAAGTGCAGGTGCCCGAGAAGTTCGTGCCGCACTTCAAGCCTGGCAAGGAATTGCGGGAACGCGTCGACGGCCGCGCCGGTGAGCCGCTGAAGGCTGACGATCCGGACGACGAGCGTTGAGCGTCACCCGGATTGCCCGGAACCCATCCGGCGAAGGCTGAAAAGAAAAGCGCCCCTTGCGGGCGCTTTTTTCATTTCCGGCGATTGCGACGCAACGGGTGCGTGCAGGATGTGCGCAGCCGCGGAAACGCTTCCTTTACAATACGGGTCGATTCGGCGCGACGAAGGGGAGTCGCGCGCCGCGGCAAACCTCAACAAAGAGAGGGCTTCATGAAGTTTATCGTCTGGCTGATCCGGGTATTGGTGTTCGTACTGCTGCTGGTGCTTGCGCTGGCCAATACGCAAACCGCGACGCTGAATTTCGTGGCCGGCTATTCATGGCAGGCGCCGCTGATCCTGATCGGCCTCGCGTTCTTCGCCGTGGGGCTGCTGGCCGGCTTGCTGTCCGCGCTGCCTTCGATCTTCCGCTTGCGTCTCGAGAACGGGCGCCTGAAGCGCGATCTGCGCGCGGCACGCGAAACGCCGGCCGTCATCGAGCAGCCGCCGATGCCGCCCGTCATTTAACACGGACGCCTCGCGATCATCGCGCGGTTTTCGTCTCTGCTTCGATATTTCGCATGGATCTGGATTTCTGGTGGTTGCTCGCGATTCCGGTCGCGTTCGCGCTCGGTTGGGCGGCGTCACGCTATGACCTTAAGAATCTCCTGTCGGAGAGTGCCAACCTGCCGCGCTCGTATTTCCGCGGCCTGAATTTTCTGTTGAACGAACAACCCGACAAGGCGATCGACGCGTTCATCGAGGTCGCCAAGCTGGATCCCGAGACGGTCGAGCTGCACTTCGCGCTCGGCAACCTGTTTCGCCGCCGCGGCGAAACCGACCGCGCGATCCGCGTGCACCAGAACCTGCTGAGCCGCACGGACCTGCCGGTCAACGAGCGCGATCACGCGCTGTACGAACTCGGCCAGGATTTCCTGAAGGCCGGCCTGCTCGATCGCGCCGAGGAGGCGTTCCACAAACTCGCCGACGGCGATTACGCACTCGGCGCGCAGCGGGCGCTGCTGACGATCTACGAGATCGAGAAGGACTGGAACAAGTCGATCGATACGGCGAAGCGCATCGAGTCGATGAGCGACAAACCGCTCGGCGTCGAAATTGCGCAGTTTCACTGCGAACTTGCGCAGGATGCGCTGCAGCGCAAGAACGCGGCAGCGGCTGCCGAACAGTTGCGCCTCGCGTTGACCGTGAACCCGCAGAACGTTCGCGCGACGATCCTCTCCGGCGACGCCGCGGCGGCCGAGGGCAACCACGCGGCCGCGATCGAGCACTGGAAGCGCGTCGAAGCGCAGAATCCGGCGTATCTGCCGCTCGTCGCCGACAAGCTGATGAAGGCGTACGTCGCGCTCGGCAAGAACGCCGAAGGCGCCGAGCTGCTGATGGGCTATGTCGACCGCTATCCGTCGAACGACCTGCTCGACATCGCATACCAGCACATCGCGGGCTTGCGCGGCCAGGACGCGGCGCACACGCTCGCGCGCACGCAGATGGAGAAGTCGCCGAACCTGTCGGGGATGCTGCACCTGCTCGATGCGCAGATCGCGGCGGCCGACGAGCCGCACCGTAAGGAACTTGAAATGATGCGTGCGCTGATCAAGCAGCGCACCAAGAATTTGCCACGGTATACGTGCCAGAATTGCGGTTTCCGGGCGCGCAATTTCTACTGGCAGTGTCCGGGCTGCAGCGGCTGGGAAACCTATGCGCCGCGTCGCGTCGATCCTGCGATGCCGGGCTGATCCCGGCACGCGGAGCCAACGCGCTGCGGTTGCCGCGGGGTTCGTCCCGGCGGCCAAGTTAGTCAATTACCGGGAAGTACCGGAACATCTATGAAAATCACCATCATCGGCACCGGCTATGTCGGTCTCGTCACGGGCGCCTGCCTGGCGGAGATCGGCCACGACGTATTCTGCCTCGACGTCGATCCGCGCAAGATCGACATCCTGAACAACGGCGGGATGCCGATTCACGAACCTGGGCTGCTGGACATCATCGCGCGCAACCGCGCAGCGGGGCGCCTGCGCTTCTCGACCGACATCGAGGCAAGCGTCGCGCACGGCGAGATCCAGTTCATCGCCGTCGGCACGCCGCCCGACGAGGACGGCTCGGCCGACCTGCAGTACGTGCTCGAAGCCGCGCGCAACATCGGCCGCCACATGACGGGCTTCAAGGTGATCGTCGACAAGTCGACGGTGCCGGTCGGTACCGCACAGCGCGTGCGCGGCGTGGTCGACGAAGCGCTTGCCGCCCGCGGGTTGGCAGGCAGCGTCGCGCATCGCTTCTCGGTCGTGTCGAACCCGGAGTTCCTGAAGGAAGGCGCCGCGGTCGAGGACTTCATGCGTCCGGACCGGATCATCATTGGCGTCGACGACGACGAGACGGGCACGATCGCGCGCGAGAAGATGAAGAAGCTCTACGCGCCGTTCAACCGCAACCATGAGCGCACGATCTACATGGACGTGCGTTCGGCGGAATTCGCGAAATATGCGGCGAATGCGATGCTTGCAACGCGTATCTCGTTCATGAACGAGATGTCGAATCTCGCCGACAAGGTCGGCGCCGACATCGAGGCCGTGCGCCGCGGGATCGGCTCCGATCCGCGCATCGGCTATCACTTCCTGTACGCCGGCGTCGGCTACGGCGGCTCGTGCTTCCCGAAGGACGTCCAGGCGCTGATTCGCACGGCTGGCGAGAACGGCCAGCCGTTGCGCATCCTGGAAGCCGTCGAGGCAGCCAACCATGCGCAGAAGGACGTGCTGATCGGCAAGATCGAGCAGCGCTTCGGTGCCGACCTGACCGGCCGCGAGTTCGCGGTCTGGGGCCTGGCGTTCAAGCCGAACACCGATGACATGCGCGAGGCGCCGAGCCGCCGCCTGATCGCCGCGCTGCTCGAACGTGGCGCGACCGTGCGTGCGTACGATCCGGTCGCGGTCGACGAGGCGCGGCGCGTGTTTGCGCTCGATTTCGGTACCGATCCGGACGCGCTGGCGCGGCTGCATCTCGTCGACACGCAGGACATTGCCGTGACGGGCGCGGACGCGCTCGTGATCGTGACCGAGTGGAAGGAATTCCGGAGCCCCGATTTCACGCGCCTGAAGGCTGAACTGAAGGCGCCGGTGATCTTCGACGGGCGCAACCTGTACGAGCCGGATGCGATGGCCGAACTGGGCATCGACTACTACGCGATCGGCCGGCCGTATGTCGATCCCCAGTCGTCCTCCCGTGGCTGATCACACGATGAATACTCTCCGCGAGGTCGTTCCGGTGCCGCGTGCGCAACTCGCGCGCTCGCGCGTGCTTGTCGTCGGCGACGTGATGCTCGACCGTTACTGGTTCGGTAACGTCGATCGCATTTCGCCCGAGGCGCCCGTGCCGGTCGTGCACGTGCAGCGCCAGGAAGAGCGGCTCGGCGGTGCGGCCAACGTCGCGCGCAACGCCGTGACGCTCGGCGGCCAGGCCGGGTTGCTGTGCGTCGTCGGGTGCGACGAACCCGGCGAGCGCATCGTCGAACTGCTCGGCAGCAGCGGCGTGACGCCGCATCTCGAGCGCGACCCGGCGCTGCCGACCACGATCAAGCTGCGCGTGCTCGCGCGCCAGCAGCAACTGCTGCGCGTCGACTTCGAGGCCATGCCGACGCACGAGGTGCTGCTCGCGGGGCTCGCGCGCTTCGATGCGCTGCTGCCGCAGCACGACGTCGTGCTGATGTCGGATTACGCGAAAGGCGGCCTGACGCACGTCACGACGATGATCGAGAAGGCGCGCGCGGCCGGCAAGTCCGTCCTCGTCGACCCGAAGGGCGACGACTGGGCGCGCTATCGCGGTGCGTCGCTGATCACGCCGAATCGCGCGGAATTGCGCGAAGTGGTCGGGCAGTGGAAATCGGAAGACGATCTGCGCGCACGTGTCGCGAAGCTGCGCGCGGAACTCGACATCGACGCGCTGCTGCTCACGCGTTCGGAAGAAGGCATGACGCTGTTTTCCGCCACCGGCGAACTGCACGCACCGGCACTCGCGCGCGAGGTGTTCGACGTGTCGGGCGCGGGCGATACCGTGATCGCGACGGTCGCGACGATGCTCGGTGCAGGCGTGCCGCTCGTCGACGCCGTCGTGCTCGCGAATCGCGCGGCAGGCATCGTGGTCGGCAAGCTCGGCACGGCCACGGTGGACTACGACGAACTGTTTCATTGAGCGCATGCGGCGGCGCGATGAGCGCGCCGCACGCATGGCTCGCACTTTTCAGGCAGGACGATCATGACCCTCATCGTCACCGGCGCAGCCGGTTTTATCGGCGCGAACATCGTCAAGGCGCTCAACGAGCGCGGCGAGACGCGCATCATCGCGGTCGACAACCTGACGCGCGCGGACAAGTTCCGGAATCTCGTCGATTGCGAGATCGACGACTATCTGGACAAGTCGGAATTCGTCGAACGTTTCGCGCGCGGCGATTTCGGCAAGGTGCGCGCGGTGTTCCACGAAGGTGCGTGCTCGGACACGATGGAAACCGACGGCCGCTACATGATGGACAACAACTTCCGCTACAGTCGCGCGTTGCTCGACACCTGCCTCGCACAGGGCACGCAGTTCCTGTACGCGTCGTCGGCGGCGACCTACGGCGGCTCGACGCGATTCGTCGAGGAGCGCGACGTCGAGGCGCCGCTGAATGTCTACGGCTATTCGAAGTTCCTGTTCGACCAGGTGGTCCGTCGTGTGCTGCCGACCGCGCAGAGCCAGATCGCCGGCTTCCGCTATTTCAACGTGTACGGCCCGCGCGAGACGCACAAGGGCCGCATGGCGTCGGTCGCGTTCCACAACTTCAACCAGTTCCGTGCGGAAGGCAAGGTGAAGCTGTTCGGCGAGTACAACGGCTACGCACCGGGCGAGCAGACGCGCGACTTCGTGTCGATCGAGGACGTGACCAAGGTGAACCTGTTCTTCTTCGATCATCCGGAGAAGTCGGGCATCTTCAACCTCGGGACCGGCCGTGCGCAGCCGTTCAACGATATCGCGTCGACGGTCGTGAATACGTTGCGCGCGCTCGACAACCTGCCGCCGCTGACGCTCGCGCAGCAGGTCGAGCAAGGGCTGATCGAATACGTGCCGTTCCCCGATGCGCTGCGCGGCAAGTACCAGTGCTTCACGCAGGCCGACCAGACGAAACTGCGCGCGGCCGGTTACGACGCACCGTTCCTGACCGTGCAGGAAGGCGTCGACCGATACGTGCGTTGGCTATCCGGCCAGGTTTAAACGGAAGCGTTGCGCCGATAGACTGGGTCTCACGGTCGGCAGCCGCCGGCCGTATTCATCGGAGATCCAGCACATGATCAGAAAATGGTTGGCCGCAGCGGCAATGCTCGGCACGATCGCCTCGGCCTGGGCGGCCGTCGACGTCAACACCGCCAACGAGGATGCGCTCGTCGGCATCAAGGGTATCGGCCCGGCGCGGGCAAAGGCGATTCTCGACGAACGCGGCGCACGCGGTCCGTTCAGGAATGCGGAGGATCTCGCCGCACGCGTGAAAGGCATGGGCGGCCATACCGTCGAGCGGCTTCAGCAGGAAGGCCTGACGATCGGTGCGGCCGGCACGGGTGCCGCGCAGCCGGCCCCGGGCAAGCCGGCCGCCGGCAAGCCTGCGGCCGCACCTGCCCGCACCACCACGCAGAAGTAACACGTCGCGCGCAGCCGACAACAAGCTCCTTCAGTCGCCGTCGTTGCGACGGCTTCCCGCGGCATGCCGCGGGTTTTTTGCGTGGGCACGGCGCATGCGGCGTCCACGCGTTGCACGGCATGCGTATTCCATCGCCGCAATGGGGTTGCCGGCGCGAGCAGCGGTGCTGGTTTACAATCGATCGATTGATCGGCCTCGTACTCACGGTATATCCATGGCTTACAAAACTATCGAAGACACGATCGGCAATACGCCGCTCGTCCAACTGGTCCGCTTGCCGGACGACGAGATTCGCGCGCGCAACAACGTGGTGCTCGCGAAGCTCGAAGGCAACAATCCGGCCGGTTCCGTGAAGGATCGCCCGGCGTTGTCGATGATCAGCAAGGCCGAGGCGCGCGGGCGCATCAAGCCGGGCGACACGCTGATCGAGGCGACCAGCGGCAACACCGGTATCGCACTCGCGATGGCAGCGGCGATCCGCGGCTACAAGATGGTGCTGATCATGCCGGAGGACCTGTCGGTCGAGCGCCGCCAGAGCATGGCCGCCTACGGTGCCGAAATCATCCTGACGCCGGTGAAGGGCGGGATGGAACTGGCACGTGATCTCGCGGACGAGATGCAGCGCGAAGGAAAGGGCGTGATCCTCGACCAGTTCGCGAACCCCGACAATCCGATTGCGCACTACGAAGCGACGGGCCCGGAAATCTGGCGCGATACCGAAGGGCGCGTCACGCACTTCGTGTCGGCAATGGGCACGACGGGCACGATCATGGGCACGTCGCGCTATCTGAAGGAGCAAAATCCGGCGATCGAGATCGTCGGTGCGCAGCCGGAAGACGGTTCGCGCATTCCGGGCATCCGCAAGTGGCCGGAAGCCTATATGCCGACGATCTTCGATCGCAGCCGTGTCGACCGCGTCGAGAGCGTGAGCCAGGCTGCGTCGGAAACGATGGCGCGCCGCCTCGCGGCCGTCGAAGGCATCTTCGCGGGCATTTCGTCGGGCGGCGCATGCGAAGTCGCGATGCGCATCGCGCGTCAGGTCGAGAATGCGACGATCGTGTTCATCGTCTGCGATCGCGGCGACCGCTACCTGTCGACGGGCGTGTTTCCTGCCTGAACGCGAGCAGATGCGCGTTGCGCGCGTACGAAAAGAAAGCGCCGCTTGTGCGGCGCTTTTTCATTGGGCGGGCGGTGCTTACTGCGACTGTGTATCGGTGGTATTCGGCTGAAGTGCGCCGCTCGCTTCCATCTGCGCCTTTACAGCCTCGCCAAGCTGGTACACGGTAAGCGCGTAGAAGAAGCTGCGGTTGTAGCGCGTCAGCACGTAGAAATTCTTGAGCCCGAGCATGTATTCGGTCGCGCGGCCCGGCGACGGCAGGTCGACCACCGTCACGGGCGTGCCGGCTTCGGTCGTGATGTTGACCGTCGGCTCGTTCAGCGTCATGCCCGCGCGCAGCAGTTGCGACAGTGCCCAGTGCGGTTCGGGCTGGCCGTCGGCGGCGGCTTGTGCGATCCCCAGGCTGCCCGTGTCGGGCGTGATCTGCCAGACCACCGGGCGGTCGGTTTCCCAGCCGTGCTGCTTCAGGTAGTTCGCGACGCTGCCGATCGCATCGACAGGACTGCTGCGCAGGTCGACATGGCCCGTGCCGTCGAAGTCGACCGCATATTCGCGGATGCTGCTCGGCAGGAACTGCGGAATCCCGATCGCGCCCGTATACGAACCGAGCACGGTGGTCGGGTCGAGCTGGTTGTCGCGGGTCCAGACCAGGAAATCCTCGAGGTTCTTGCGGAACGTCGCCTGGCGGCTGTCACGATTCGGCGTGTCCGGATAGTCGAACGTGAGCGTCGTCAGCGCGTCGAGCACGCGGAAATTGCCCATGTAGCGGCCGTAGATCGTCTCGACACCGATGATGCCGACGATCACCTCGGGCGGCACGCCGAATTGCTCGGATGCACGCTGCAGCGTTGCCTGGTTCGCCTTCCAGAATTTCACGCCCGCGTTGATGCGGATCGGCTCGATGAAGCGCGAGCGATAGACGCGCCAGTTCTTGACCGTCGGCGACGGGGCCGGTTTCACGAGCTTGACCGCTGTCGCCGAATAGCTGATACGCGAGAACAGCGCATGCAGGCTCGCGGAGTCGAAGCCGTTGCGGCTGACCATCTCGTCGATGAACGCGTCGACCTTCGCGTTGTTCGCGTAACGCTGCGGAACGATTTCCTCTTCGAAGGTCTGGCCTTGCGGCGTCGGTTGTTGCGGCTGGGCCTGTGCGACGAGCGTGCCCGCGGGCTTCGCGGGTTGCGTCTGCGCGCCGGCAGGCGCGGCGCCGAGGGCCGCGACGACAGCGGCCGCGACGAGCGGAACGCGAACACGGAACAGCGCGGAGAGAAGGGCGGCAGGCTTGCTGGAATTCATGTCGAAGCGGGCGGACAGGGCGATTGGGTTCGGCGCAGTATACCCGACGGATCCGGCGCGCCGGGGCGTGGCAGGCCCCCGTTGTGGTAAGTTAGCGGCGAATTCGCGGCAGACGATGGACATCATTGATGGAGACCTGCGGCGCACCGTGCGCCGCGGATGACAGCTTATGGCAACCGCTTTCTATACGCACCCCGACTGCATGCTGCACGAGATGGGGGAATGGCATCCGGAATGCCCGGCCCGCCTGTCGGCGATCCAGGATCAACTGATCGCGAGCCGCATCGACGATCTGATCGTGCACGAAACCGCGCCGTTCGCGAGCGAGGTGGCGCTGGGACGGGTGCATACGCAGGCGCACATCGACTACATCCGGAGCATGACGCCGGTCGACGGCTACGTCGAGATCGATCCCGATACGCTGATGAACCGCGATACGTGGCGCGCGGCGCTGCGTGCGGCCGGCGCCGCGATCGCGGCGACCGACGCGGTGATCGAAGGCCGCTATGCGAATGCGTTCTGTGGCGTGCGTCCGCCCGGCCACCATGCGGAGCCTGCGCGTGCGATGGGTTTCTGCTTCTTCAACAACGTCGCGATCGCCGCGCGACATGCGCTCGACGTACACGGTCTGGAGCGTGTCGCGATCATCGATTTCGACGTGCATCACGGCAACGGCACCGAGGCGGCATTCGCGAACGACGAGCGGGTGCTGATGTGCAGCTTCTTCCAGCATCCGCTGTACCCGTTCTCGGGCGTCGATCACCAGGCGCCGAACATGGTCAACCTGCCGATGCCCGCGCGCAGCAACGGGATGGCGATCCGCGAAGCCGTCGACATGTTCTGGCTGCCGCGCCTCGATGCGTTCAAGCCGCAGATGCTGTTCGTGTCCGCGGGTTTCGATGCGCATCGCGAGGACGACATCGGCAACCTCGGCCTCGTCGAAGCCGATTTCGAATGGTTGACCGCGCAGATCGTCGAGGTGGCGCGCCGGCATGCGCAGGGGCGCATCGTGAGCTGCCTCGAAGGCGGCTACAACCTGTCTGCGCTCGGGCGCAGCGTCGTCGCGCACCTGCGCGTACTGGCCGGCATCTGACGATCGCGTGACCGGCCCCGGGCGCACTCAGCGCGCCGGCGCCCGCGCGTGAATCCACGCGATCAGCGCGTCGATCACGCGATCGCGTTCGAGATCGTTCATCGTTTCGTGAAAGCCGCCTTCGTACAGCGTCAGCGTGCGATCGGGCGAGCCGACGCGCGCACCGAACGCACGGCTGCCGTCGGGTTCGGTCAGCTTGTCCTCGGTGCCGTGATAGACGAGCACCGGAACGCGCAGCCCGCCGCGACCGCTTTCGATGCGTGCCATCGCGTCGAGAATCTCCGCGCCGGTGCGCGCGGGCACCGCGCCGTGATGGACGAGCGGATCGGCGCGATTGGCTGCGACGATGGCCGGATCGCGCGACAGCAGCGCGGCATCGATCCTGATCGCGGGGAAGGTCGGCCATATGCGGCTGATGACGCGGCTCACAGCAAGCATCCAGCGCGGCACGTCACGTCCCGGCGCGAGCGCCGGACTCGACAGCACGAGGCCGGCCAGCGCGTGGCCGCGTGCCGGCGCGCGTTCGATCGCGTACAGCGCCGCGACCGCTCCGCCCATGCTGTGCCCCATCAGGAACAGCGGCGAATTGCCGCGTGCGGCTTCGGCGACCAGCGCATCCGCATCGTTCAGGTAGCCGTCGAAGCGCTCGACCCAGGCGCGCTTGCCGGGTGACTGGCCGTGCCCGCGCAAGTCGATCGCGAGCACCTCGATGCCGGCCGCATTCAGACGGCCGGCGAGCGCGGCATAACGACCCGCGTGTTCGGCAAGGCCATGTACGAGCGCGATCGTCGCGCGCGGCGGCTCGGTGCCGTCGCCAGCCGGCCAGCGGTACGACGCCAGTTCGAGCCCGTCGGCGGTACGCAGGCGGCCCATCGTCGGCGCGGGTGGGGACGATGGCGCCGGTCCGGCGGTGGCAGGTGCGGCGGCCGGCGTGGTGGTGGCGGTCATCTGGCGTGTCCCCTGTCGGTTGGTTGGTGTTCCGGATCATAGTCGCGGCATCGTCGTGGCGCGCCAGCGGCATCCCTCTAATTTCGTGCGGTTATGAAAAGATCGAAATCGATTATTAAGGGGAATGAGGGGTTTGCGGTAAAATCGACGGTTATTCCAGATGCATCGGCGGCCGACTGGCGGGCCAACTCGCCAGCCGGCCGCCGTTTTGTTTACATGATCGAATTACGCAATCTTTCGCAGCGATTTCCCGGGCCGGGCGGCTGGGTCGAGGCGCTGCGCAACATCAACCTGACGATCCCGCAGGGCGAGGTGTTCGGCATCATCGGCCGAAGCGGCGCCGGCAAGAGCACGCTCGTGCGCACCATCAACCTGCTCACGCGGCCGACCGAAGGCAATGTCGTCGTCGGCGGGCTCGATCTCACGCTGCTGTCGGCTGGCGCGCTGCGCGAGGCGCGACGCGAGATCGGCATGATCTTCCAGCACTTCAACCTGCTGTCGTCGCGCACGGTGTTCGACAACGTCGCGCTGCCGCTCGAGCTGGCCGGCGCAAGCCGTGCCGACATCGAGGCCGCGGTGCTGCCGCTGCTCGACCTCGTCGGGCTGTCAGCGCAGAAGGATCGCTATCCGTCTCAGATCAGCGGCGGGCAGAAGCAGCGCGTCGGCATCGCACGCGCGCTCGCGAGCCAGCCGAAGGTGCTGCTGTCGGACGAAGCGACGTCCGCGCTCGATCCCGAGACCACGCGCTCGATCCTCGACCTGCTGAAGCGCATCAACCGCGAACTCGGCCTGACGATCGTGCTGATCACGCACCAGATGGAAGTGATCAAGCAGGTGTGCGATCGCGTCGCGGTGCTCGATGCGGGGCGCGTGGTCGAGGAAGGCCGCGTGATCGACGTGTTCCTGCAGCCGCATCACGAAGTGACGCGCGCGCTGATCGGCGACGTGATCGCGCAGGAGTTGCCGCCCGCGCTGAAGGCGCGCGTGGCCGAGCGGCTGAAGACCGGCAGCGGGCATCTGCTGCGGCTGGCGTTTACGGGCTCGGGTGTCGACCAGCCGATCCTGTCGGAAACGATCCGTCGGTACGAACTCGATTTCAACATCCTGCATGGCCAGATCGACGAGATTCAGGGTCAAGCATTCGGTTCGCTCGCGGTGCTCGCGGGCGGCGAGCCGGGCAAGGTCGGGCAGGCGCTCGCGTTCCTGCGCGAACAAGGTGTGGTGGTAGAGGAGCTTTCGTATGTTGAGTGAGATGTTCGATATGTTCGTGCAGTCGTTCTGGGAGACGCTGATCATGGTCGGCATCTCCGGGGCGGTCGGCGCGCTCGTCGGCCTGCCGCTCGGCGTGCTGCTCTACCTGACCGACCGCCAGGGCGTGCTGCAGAACCTCGCGGTGAATCGCGTGCTCGGCGGCATCGTGAATGCCGTCCGCTCGACGCCGTTCATCATCCTGCTGGTCGCTGTGATTCCGTTTACGCGGCTCGTCACGGGTTCGTCGATCGGCACGGCCGCGGCGGTCGTGCCGCTGACGCTCGCGGCCGCGCCGTTCATCGCGCGTCTCGTCGAGACGGCGTTGCGCGAAGTCGACCGCGGGCTGATCGAGGCCGCGCAATCGATGGGCGCGACCACGTCGCAGATCGTCTTCAAGGTGCTGTTGCCCGAATCGCTGCCGGGTGTCGTCGCGGGCCTGACGATCACGTTCGTGTCGCTGGTCGGCTATTCGGCGATGGCGGGCGCGATCGGCGGCGGCGGGCTCGGCGATCTCGGGATCCGCTACGGTTATCAGCGCTATCTGCCGGAAGTGATGTGGACGGTCGTCGCGATCCTGATCGTGTTCGTGCAGATCGTGCAGTCGTTTGGCGACTGGCTCGTCCGCCGGCTGAGCCACAAATAAGACGAAATTGATCCGTTAGGGGAGAGAGACGATGCAACGACGCTTCATGCTGAAGTTCGCGGTGGCACTCGGCGCAGCCGCGCTGTTCGCGGGTGCGCACGCGCAGGCCGAAACCATCAAAGTGGGCGTGACGGGTGGGCCGCACGCGCAGATCATGGAGGCGGTGAAGAAGGTCGCGGCGAAGAGCGGCCTCGACATCCGCATCGTCGAATTCTCCGATTACGTGCAGCCGAACGCCGCGCTCGCGTCGGGCGACCTCGATGCGAACAGCTACCAGCACGACCCGTATCTGCAGGCGCAGGTGAAGGATCGCGGCTACAAGCTGATCAAGGTCGCGGATACCGTCACGTTCCCGATGGGCATCTATTCGAAGCGCGTGAAGTCGCTGGCCGAACTGAAGCCGGGCGCGCGCATCGCGGTTCCGAACGATCCGACCAACGGCGGCCGTGCGTTGCTGTTGCTGCAGAAGCAGGGCCTGTTGAAGCTGCGTGCGGACGCGGGGCTGAAGGCGACGCCGCTCGATATCGTCGACAATCCGCGCAAGCTGAAGATCGTCGAGCTTGATGCGGCGCAGATTCCGCGTTCGCTCGGCGACGTCGACGCGGCCGCGATCAATACCAACTACGCGATGGAAGCGGGGTTGAAACCGAAACAGGACGCGATCGCGATCGAAGGGCCGAGCGGCCCGTACGCGAACGTCCTGGCGATCCGCGAGGCGGACCGGAACAAGCCGTGGGTGGCGAAACTGATCGCGGCCTATCATTCGGCCGATGTGAAGCAGTTCATCGAAGGCAAGTTCGGCGGAGCGGTCATTGCCGCCTGGTAACGGGCGAACAACGGGACGCCCGGAGAGATTAGAGTCGATGATCGAAAACCCGGGCTTTGCGTCCGGGTTTTTTCTCTTTTAAAATAGAACGATCGTTCGCTATCATTGGCGCGTCGTCAAGAAGCGGTATCCTCGACAACCATGATGGTTGGGTCCGCTTGGCCGCGCAGTCATGAGGCCTCGCTATAGAATGGCCTCTGGTCGTATTCGTAACTTTGGAGCGTGTGCATGAAAATCCTGGTGCCAGTGAAAAGAGTGGTCGATTACAACGTGAAGGTCCGCGTGAAGTCGGACAACACGGGCGTCGACATTGCGAACGTGAAGATGTCGATGAACCCGTTCGACGAAATCGCGGTGGAAGAAGCGGTGCGCCTGAAGGAAGCGGGCGTCGCGACCGAAGTGATCGCGGTGTCGGTGGGCGTCACGCAAGCGCAGGAAACGCTGCGCACGGCGCTGGCGATCGGCGCGGATCGCGCGATCCTCGTCGAATCGAACGACAGCGTCGAGCCGCTGGCCGTCGCGAAGATCCTGAAGGCGCTGGTCGACAAGGAACAGCCGCAGCTGGTGATCCTCGGCAAGCAGGCGATCGACGACGACTCGAACCAGACGGGCCAGATGCTGGCCGCGCTGGCCGGCCTGCCGCAAGCGACGTTCGCATCGAAGGTGACGATCGCCGACGGCAAGGCAACGGTCGCACGCGAAGTCGACGGCGGCGCGGAAACGCTGTCGCTGACGCTGCCGGCGGTCGTGACGACCGACCTGCGCCTGAACGAGCCGCGTTACGTGACGCTGCCGAACATCATGAAGGCGAAGAAGAAGCCGCTGGAAACGGTGAAGCCGGAAGACCTCGGCGTGGACGTCGCGCCGCGCCTGAAGACGCTGAAGGTGGCCGAGCCGCCGAAGCGCGCAGCCGGCGTGAAGGTGCCGGACGTGAAGACGCTGGTCGAGAAGCTGAAGACCGAAGCCAAGGTGCTGTAAGAGGGAGCGGAAAGAAATGACGATTCTGGTGATTGCAGAACACGACAACGCGTCGATCAAGGCCGCGACGCTGAACACGGTGGCGGCGGCGGCGAAGATCGGCGGTGACATTCACGTGCTGGTCGCGGGCCACAATGCGCAAGGCGCAGCCGACGCGGCAGCAAAGATCGCGGGTGTATCGAAGGTGCTGCTGGCCGACGCGCCGCAACTCGAAGCAGGTCTCGCGGAAAACGTCGAAGCGACGGCGCTGAACATCGCGAAGGACTATTCGCACATCCTCGCGCCGGCGACGGCCTACGGCAAGAACATCGCGCCGCGTATCGCCGCGAAGCTGGACGTCGCGCAGATCTCGGACATCACGGCGGTTGACAGTGCCGACACGTTCGAGCGCCCGATCTACGCGGGCAACGCGATCGCGACGGTGCAGTCGAGCGACCCGATCAAGGTCATCACGGTGCGTGCGACCGGTTTCGATCCGGTGGCGGCGGAAGGCGGCAGCGCGTCGGTCGAGAAGATCGAAGCAGCGGCAGACGCAGGCAAGTCGCAGTTCGTCAGCCGTGAAGTGACGAAGCTGGACCGTCCGGAGCTGACGAGCGCGAAGATCATCGTGTCGGGCGGCCGCGGTCTGGGCAGCGGCGAGAACTACACGAAGGTGCTGGAGCCGCTGGCGGACAAGTTGAGCGCGGCACTCGGCGCATCGCGCGCGGCAGTCGACGCCGGCTACGTGCCGAACGACTACCAGGTCGGCCAGACCGGCAAGATCGTCGCACCGCAGCTGTACATCGCGGTCGGCATCTCGGGTGCGATCCAGCATCTGGCCGGCATGAAGGATTCGAAGGTGATCGTCGCGATCAACAAGGATCCGGAAGCGCCGATCTTCAGCGTGGCCGACTACGGCCTCGTCGGCGATCTGTTCGCGCTCGTGCCGGAGCTCGTGAACGAGCTCGGCTGACGCAGTGTGACGCTCAGGCGGTAAGCACACGAGAAGAGGGGCGCGACGAGCGCCCCTTTTTTTCGCCATCGACAGAAGAGAGAAGAGGGAGACACACCATGAGCTATAACGCCCCCGTCAAGGACATGCTGTTCGTGCTGAAGGAACTCGCGGGCATCGACGCCGTTGCGCAACTGCCGGGTTTCGAGGACGCCGGTTACGACACGGCGCAGGCCGTGCTCGACGAGTCCGCGAAGTTCTGCGGCGAGGTGCTGGCGCCGCTGAACGTCGAAGGCGACCGCAATCCGAGCAGCTGGAAGGACGGTGTCGTGACCGCGACGCCGGGCTTCGGCGAAGCGTTCCGCCAGTTCGTCGAAGGCGGCTGGCAGGGACTGCAGCACCCGTCCGAATACGACGGCCAGGGGCTGCCGAAGCTGATCGCGACGCCGTGCATCGAGATGCTGAACGCGTCGAACCTGTCGTTCGCGCTGTGCCCGCTGCTGACCGACGGCGCGATCGAGGCGCTGCTGACGGCCGGCACCGACGAGCAGAAGCAGCGCTACGTGCCGAAGCTGATCTCGGGCGAATGGACCGGCACGATGAACCTGACCGAGCCGCAGGCGGGCTCGGATCTTGCGCTGGTGCGTTCGCGCGCCGAACCGCAGGGCGACGGCACGTACAAGGTGTTCGGCACGAAGATCTTCATCACGTGGGGCGAGCACGACATGGCGGACAACATCGTCCACCTGGTGCTGGCACGCACGCCGAACGCGCCGGAAGGCGTGAAGGGCATTTCGCTGTTCATCGTGCCGAAGTTCCTGGTGAACGAGGACGGCTCGCTGGGCGAACGCAATGACGTGCACTGCGTGTCGATCGAGCACAAGCTCGGGATCAAGGCGAGCCCGACGGCGGTGCTGCAATATGGCGATAACGGCGGCGCGATCGGCTACCTGATCGGCGAAGAGAACCGCGGCCTCGAATACATGTTCATCATGATGAACGCGGCGCGCTTCGGCGTCGGGATGCAGGGGATCGGCGTGGCCGACCGCGCGTACCAGAAGGCCGCGGAATTCGCGAAGGAGCGCGTGCAGAGCCGCCCGGTGGACGGGTCGGCCAAGCAGTCGGTGACGATCATCCATCACCCGGACGTGCGCCGGATGCTCGGCACGATGCGCGCGCTGACCGAAGGCGCGCGCTCGCTGGCGTACGTGGCCGCGGCGCACAGCGACATTGCCCACCGCCATTCGGACGAGGCGACGCGGGCGCGTCATCAGGCAATCTACGAATATCTGGTGCCGGTCGTGAAGGGCTGGAGCACGGAGATGGTGAACGACGTGGCGAGCCTGGGCGTGCAGGTGCACGGCGGGATGGGTTTCATCGAGGAAACCGGCGCGGCGCAGTATTACCGCGATGCGCGGATCCTGGCGATCTACGAAGGCACGACGGCGATCCAGGCGAACGACCTGGTGGGCCGCAAGACGCTGCGCGACGGCGGCGCGGTGGCGAAGGCGCTGATCGCCGAAATCGGCGAGCCTGTCGCGGCGCTGGGCAAGCTGGACGGTGCGGCGGCCGCATCCATGAAGGTGCAACTGGAGAAGGGTGCGAAGGCGCTGTCGTCGGTGGTGGATTACGTGCTGGCGAACGCGAAGCAGGACCCGAACGCGGTGTTCGCGGGCAGCGTGCCGTACCTGAAGCTGGCGGGCGTGGTGCTGTGCGGATGGCAGATGGCGCGTGCGCTGGTGGCCGCGCAGGCGAACCGCGCGAGCGACCCGGCGTTCTTCGGCGCGAAGATCGCGATCGCGCAGCTCTATGCGGAGCAGGTGCTGGTGCAGGCAGGCGCGCTCGAAGCGTCGATTGTCGGCACCAAGGGCAACGAGGGCGTGCTCGCGTTGACGGAAGACCAGTTCTGATTCTTCGCGGGACACTCGACGTCATGAAAAAGGCGCCCCCCGGGCGCCTTTCTCTTTGATGCCGGCCAGCAGGCCCGCATTGCCGCGGGCGGCAGCGGCTTATGCGTAGGCCGGGCGCGTCTGGCCTGCCACGTCCTTCAGGTAACGGTGTACCGACAGGTCGTCAGCCTGGATCGCAGGCATCTTGCCCGAGATCAGGTCCGCGAGCAGTTGGCCCGAACCGCACGACATCGTCCAGCCGAGCGTGCCGTGGCCGGTGTTCAGGAACAGGTTCGACACCGGCGTGCGGCCGACGATCGGCGTGCCGTCCGGCGTCATCGGGCGCAGGCCCGTCCAGAACGTTGCCTTCGACGTATCGCCGCCGCCCGGGAACAGGTCGTTCACGCACATTTCGAGCGTTTCGCGGCGCGCGGCGCGCAGCTTCTTGTCGAAGCCGACGATTTCCGCCATGCCGCCGACGCGGATGCGCTGGTCGAAACGCGTGATCGCGATCTTGTAGGTTTCGTCGAGCACGGTCGACACGGGTGCGGCCGCTTCGTTGACGATCGGCGCGGTGATCGAATAGCCCTTCAGCGGATAGACGGGGATCTTCATCAGGTTCGAGATGAAGCTGGTCGAGTACGAGCCGAGCGCGACGACGTACGCGTCCGCACGCACCGTCTCGCTGCCGCACTGCACGCCGGCGATCTTGCCGCCCGCGATCGCGAGCGCATCGATCGGCGTGTTGTAGCGGAACTTCACGCCGAGCGATTCCGCGAGTGCCGCGAGGCGCGTCGTGAACAGCTGGCAGTCGCCCGTTTCGTCGCCCGGCAGGCGCAGGCCGCCCGTCAGCTTGTGCGAAACGGCGGCGAGGGCCGGTTCGGCATTCTTCAGGTCGGCCGGCGACAGCAGTTCGAACGGCACGTTCGCTTCCTGAAGGACGGCGATGTCCTTCGCTGCACCGTCGAGTTGCTGCTGCGTGCGGAACAGTTGCAGCGTGCCGCCCGTGCGGCCTTCGTACTGGATGCCGGTATCGGCGCGCAGCGCCTGCAGGCAGTCGCGGCTGTATTCGGCGAGGCGAACCATGCGGCCCTTGTTGACTGCATAGCGCTCGGCCGTGCAGTTGCGCAGCATCTGGTACATCCACTGGAGCTGGAAGCGCGTGCCGTCGAGGCGGATCGCGAGCGGCGCGTGTTTCTCGAACATCCATTTGACGGCCTTCAGCGGCACGCCGGGGGCGGCCCACGGCGCGGCATAGCCGGGGGAGATCTGGCCAGCGTTCGCGAAGCTCGTCTCGAGCGCCGGGCCGGCCTCCCGGTCGATCACCGTGACTTCATGACCGGCGCGCGCGAGGTAATACGCGCTTGCCACGCCCACCACACCGCTGCCCAGAATGACGACTCGCATAGCTGCTCCAGATGGAAGGGACCAGATCGAGGCCGGGCGCACCTGCGGCTCCGTGTAACCTCTAGCTGATCTAGTTTTTTGCGCTATGGTATTGTCGAATGTGTAGGTTTTGTTATCGTATTTTTCAGGTTTTCAGCATAAACAAATGAGAACGCAACGTCAGCCCGTACGCTCGCTCGACAAGCTCGACCGGCGCATCCTGAAACTGCTCCAGGACGACGGCCGGATGGCGATGAAGGACCTCGCGGAACAGGTCGGACTGACCGTCACGCCGTGCATCGAGCGTGTGCGGCGCATGGAGCGGGACGGCGTGATCACCGGTTATCACGCGCGTGTCGATCCCCACCAGCTGGATGCCGCGCTGCTGGTGTTCGTCGAGATCACGCTCGGCCACAAGGGCGGCAACATGTTCGAGCAATTCCGCCGGGAAGTGATGAAGATCGACGAGGTGCTCGAGTGTCATCTCGTGTCCGGCGATTTCGACTACCTGATCAAGGCGCGGATCGGCGAAATGGCCGACTACCGCAAGCTGCTCGGCGACATCCTGCTGCAGTTGCCCGGCGCCGTGCAGTCGAAGAGCTATGTCGTGATGGAAGAAATCAAGGAGACGCTGACGATCGCGGTGGGCGACTGACGTACCGGCGGCAGGCCGCCGGACCCTTTATCCCGCCCTTGGCACGCTGCGCCCAATACTGTATAAATGTACAGTATTGGGCGCAGGCGAATGGGTGGGCATATGGACGATCGATCCGACAACGAATTTCCGATAGCGCCGCCCGTGCCCCGCAAGGGGCGCGGTGCGGTCGACAACCTGCAGGGGCGATACGAGATCGCCCAGCGTGAAGCGGTCGACGACGGCTGGACACACGAGTCGGACGATGCCGATTTCCCCGCGCCGCTGCGCACGCAGGTATTCGAGGAGCGGGCGAAGAGCATCCTGACGCACAACCAGTCGCCCGATATTCCATTCAGCGTATCGCTCAATCCGTATCGCGGTTGCGAGCACGGGTGCATCTACTGCTTTGCGCGTCCGACGCACAGTTATCTCGGCTTGTCGCCGGGGCTCGATTTCGAAAGCCGCATCTATGCGAAGGTCAATGCGGCCGAGTTGCTCGAGCGCGAGATTTCGCGCAAGCGCTACGTGCCGGAGCCGATCGCGCTCGGCGTCAACACCGACGCCTACCAGCCGGTCGAGCGCGACTTGCGCATCACGCGCAGCGTGATTCAGGTGATGCACGATCGCGGGTTGCCGTTCGCGGCGATCACGAAGTCGTCGCTGATCGAGCGCGATCTCGACTTGCTCGCGCCGATGGCCGAGCGCAAGCAGGTGATGGCGGCGGTCACGATCACGACGCTGGACGCCGATCTTGCGCGCACGCTCGAGCCGCGCGCGGCGACGCCGGCGCGACGGTTGCGTACGATTCGTGCGCTGAGCGAGGCGGGCGTGCCGGTCGGCGTGAGCATTGCGCCGGTGATTCCGTTCGTCACCGAGCCCGACATGGAGCGTGTGCTCGAGGCGTGCGCGGAAGCCGGCGCGACGCATGCGAGCTACATCATCCTGAGGCTGCCGTGGGAAGTCGCGCCGCTGTTCAAGAACTGGCTGGCCGCGCATTTTCCCGACCGCGCGGAGCGCGTGATGAACCGCGTGCGCGACATGCGCGGCGGGAAAGACTACGACTCGGATTTCTCGAAACGGATGAAGGGCGAGGGAATCTGGGCCGACCTGCTGCGGCAGCGCTTCCGCCAGGCCGTCAAGCGGCTCGGGCTGAACGAGCGCACGAACGGCATTCTCGATCTGTCGCAGTTTCGCGGCACGCCGGCCGCCGCAGCGCCGGTGCCGCGTGTTGCTGTACGTTCAGCCGGCACGCGATCGACGCAGGCGCGCGACGACATGCAATTGAACCTGTTCTGATCGGTGCGCCAAGCCAGCGCGGGGTGCCGGTGCGTCGCGTTCGTTGCGCTTACTGCGAAATCTGCTTGGCTGCTTCGACCTGCGACTCGAAATACGTCTGGAACGACAGTGCGAGCGCGGTCATCAGCAGGAACGCGCCGATCAGCAGCGAGAAGATCACCACGAAGATCACGGTCCAGCCCGACTTGCTTTGCCTGCCCGTCTCCGCGTTGAATTGCGCGTCCCATTTTTCGTCGGGACGCAGCCCGTAGACGAGCGCGGCGAGGAAGGCGGCCAGCAGCGAGATTGCGCCGGGTACCGCAAGCCACCAGCCGAGGCCGGCGCTGCGCTGGGTCGCGGCGAGCAAGAGGAAGCCCGGGATGCCGACGATCGTCGCGAGCAGGTGCGCCCAGCCGTACACGTCGCGAAAGCCATACAGATAGAAGCGGTGCGCGCCGAGCGAACCGAACAGGAACGCGAGGGCGGCGGTGAGCGTCTTGGAGCGGAAGCGGCGGGACGGTGCGGTGCTGCTGGACATGGATGGCGGCGTATTGTCGTTGGCATGGGCGGCCGGCGGGCCGGCGCGGGCGCGCGGCCCGGCACGCATTCTACGATGCCCGGTCGGGGCCGGTCACCCCTGTGCTGCGTCAAGGTGCCGCATAGGTCACGCGATAGATTGCGCCCGCATAGTCGTCGCTGACGAGCAGCGAGCCGTCCGGCAGCGGCAGCACGTCGGCAGGGCGTCCCCATACCGTGCCGTCGGGCCGCAGCCAGCCCGTGACGAACGGAGTCTGGCGCGCGTGGCTGCCGTCCGCAGAGACCACAACACGCATCACGCGGTAGCCGACCTTCGTGCTGCGGTTCCACGAGCCGTGTTCGGCGATGAACACGTTGTTGCGGTACGACGCCGGAAACATCGGCCCTGTATAGAAGCGCATGCCAAGGGCCGCGACGTGTGCACCGAGTTTCAATACGGGCGGCGCGTAGCGGCGGCAAACGTCGGGGCTGCCGAATTCGGGGTCGGGCGTGTCGCCGCCATGGCAGTACGGGAAGCCGAAGTCGAGGCCCGCGCGCGGTGCGCGGTTCAGCTTGTCGTCGGGCACGTCGTCGCCCATCATGTCGCGCCCGTTGTCGGTAAACCACAGCTCGCCCGAATCGGGGTGCCATGCGAAGCCGACCGTATTGCGTATGCCGCGGGCGACAACCTCGTTCCCGCTGCCGTCCGCCTTCATGCGCGCGATGATCGCGTAGCGGCTGCGATCGGCGAGACAGACGTTGCACGGTGCGCCGGTCGGCACGTACAGCTTGCCGTCGGGGCCGAACGCGATGAATTTCCAGCCGTGATGGTGTTCGGTCGGCAGCGCGTCGGTGACGACGGCGGGTGCGGGCGGCGTGGCGAGCCGGTCGTCGATGCGATCGAGCCGCAGGATGCGCGATACGGCTGATATATAGAGTGCGCCGTCACGGTAGGCGACACCGACGGGCATGTCGAGCCCGGAAGCGATCACGTAGCGCGCGCTGATCCGGCCCTCGTGCATCACGAACGCGTGCACGCGGCCTTCCCGCGTGCCGACATACAGGATGCCGCGTGGCGACCACGCCATTTCGCGCGCGGTCGGTACCGCGTCGGCCAGCACTTCGACGTGGAAGCCGGGCGGCACGACGAGTTCGCCCACCGGCAGCGGCGCGGCTGACGCCATTGCGGATACGAGGCAGGCAAGGCCGGCAAGCAGCGCCGCAAAACGGTGCTGCTTGCGGCGTATCGAGGCGGCGCGAAGGGGCGGCATGACGGTGTGGAACGTCCCGGACACGACGATTCTATGCCCGGCGGACAGGCCGCCCGCGGATTTTTTGCGCGTAAGTGTTTGTTGTACCTCTGGTTTCCGGCTATAATCGCGTGTTTCAGTAGTTTCGAACCCGGTTTTCCCGAAGGACATCATATGGTTATCATCCGTCTGGCTCGTGGCGGCTCGAAGAAGCGCCCGTTCTACAACATCGTTGCTACCGATTCGCGCAACCGTCGTGACGGCCGCTTCATCGAGCGCGTCGGCTTCTACAACCCGGTCGCCACGAAGGGCGAATCGCTGCGTATCGCTCAGGATCGCCTGACGTACTGGCAAGGCGTTGGCGCGCAACTGTCGCCGACCGTCCAGCGTCTCGTGAAGGAAGCGCAAAAGGCGCAACCGGCTGCCTAACATGGCACGGTGTGCCGGTCGTGCCGGCTGTGAGGTGCATTGATGGCGGGTCACGATTCCGGTAATGCAAGGCGCGGGCGTGCGTCGTTTGGCGCATTCGTCCGCAAGCCGGTCGAGCGCGACGTTGTCGCGAACGCCGGTCAGGCTGCCGAGCAGGGCAGTCTCGAAGTGGCGCAAGCCTGGCCCGACGATGCCGTCGAGGTCGGGGCTGTGGTCGACGCCTATGGCCTGAAGGGTTGGGTCAAGGTGGCGACGCATGCCGACGCCGGTCGCGGTGGCGACGCGCTGCTCAAGGCGCGCCGCTGGTGGCTGGAGCGCGGTGCGGAACGGCTTTCCGTCCGCATCCTGCAGTCGAAGACGCACAGCGACACTGTCGTTGCGCAACCCGCGGGCGTGAGCGACCGCGATGCCGCGCTGGCCATGCGCGGTTTTCGCGTGTTCGTGCGCCGGGAAGATTTCCCGGCATTGGCCGCTGACGAATTCTATTGGGTCGACCTGATCGGTCTCGATGTCGTCAACGAGCAATCGGTGGCGCTCGGAAAGGTGAGCGGGATGATCGACAACGGCGTGCATTCGATCATGCGTGTCGAGTATCCGGCGACCGGCAAAGACGGTCAGCCGACCACCGACGAGCGGTTGATTCCGTTCGTCGGCGTATACGTCAAAACGGTGGATCAGGCGGCGCGTCGCATCGTCGTCGACTGGGAAGCCGATTACTGAAATGAACCAGGTTACCGAGAGCGCGGTGCAGTTCGACGTCGTCACGCTCTTTCCCGAGATGTTCCGTGCACTGACCGACTGGGGGATCACCAGCCGGGCCGTCAAGCAAGGGCGCTTCGGGTTGCGCACCTGGAACCCGCGTGATTTCACGACGGACAACTACCGCACGGTCGACGATCGTCCGTACGGCGGCGGTCCGGGCATGGTGATGCTGGCCAGGCCGCTCGAAGCCGCGATCGATGCCGCGAAAGCGGCGCAGGCGGAACAGGGTATCGCGAGCACGCGTGTCGTGATGATGTCGCCGCAAGGCGCACCGCTCACGCACGATCGCGCGGTGCGGATGGCGCAGGAACCCGGCGTTGTCGTGCTGTGCGGCCGTTATGAAGCGATCGACCAGCGCCTGCTCGATCGTTGCGTCGACGAGGAAATCAGCCTCGGCGATTTCGTATTGTCGGGCGGCGAACTGCCGGCGATGGCGATGATGGATGCGGTCGTGCGGTTGCTGCCCGGCGTGCTGAACGATTCGCTGTCGGCCGTGCAGGACAGTTTCGCCGACGGCCTGCTCGATTGTCCGCACTACACGCGCCCCGAGGAATACGATGGCATGCGCGTGCCGGACGTACTGCTCGGTGGGCATCATGCCGAGATCGAGCGGTGGCGGCGCCAGGAAGCATTGAGGAATACGTTGCGGAAGCGGCCGGACCTGATCGTCCGGGCGCGCCGCGAGAAGTTGTTGAGCCGGGCCGACGAGGCGTGGCTTGCGAACCTCGCACGCGAAGCGAAGGACGCCTCCTGAGGCGGTGTCGCGGGCGGGAATTGGCGGTGTCGTGCATGCGTGTGCGGCGCCTGATGTGAATCCATCCTCTATCGGGGCCAGGCCTGGAAGCAGGCGGGTGCCAACGCCGACACGATGGCATAAGGAGTCAGTAATGAATCTGATCGCAAAACTTGAGCAGGAAGAAATCGAGCGCGCGCTCGCCGGCAAGACGATCCCCGAATTCGCCCCGGGCGATACGGTGATCGTGAACGTGAACGTGGTTGAAGGTAACCGCAAGCGCGTTCAGGCCTACGAAGGCGTCGTGATCGCTATTCGCAACCGTGGCCTGAACTCGAATTTCATCGTCCGCAAGATCTCGTCGGGCGAAGGCGTCGAGCGTACGTTCCAGACGTACTCGCCGCTGCTGGCAAGCATCGTCGTGAAGCGCCGCGGTGATGTGCGTCGTGCGAAGCTGTACTACCTGCGCGAGCGTTCGGGCAAGTCGGCTCGTATCAAGGAAAAGCTGGTGTCGAAGGATCGCGCCGCAGCAGCTTCCCAAGAGTAAGAGCTGTAAGGAAAAAGCACCCACCCGGGTGCTTTTTTCATTCTGGCGCGACAATATGCTCGATACGACACAAACACGAGAGCCCCATTGAATCGCCGCCCCATCATCGATCCCGAAGTCCTGCCGGTCGAAGGCACCGGCGCCGGCCTGCCGGCCATCGATTCCCGCCTGATGACACCGTCCGGCCTGCGCGACCGTTTCGCGCGCACGCTCGAGTGGAGCGTCGAGCCCGACGAGGCGAGACTGCAGGAGGGCGTCGATCCGCGTAGCGCGGCCGTCCTCGTCCCGCTCGTCGTCCGCGAGTCCGGCCTCACCATGCTGCTGACCCAGCGCGCCGACCACCTGAACGACCACGCCGGACAGATCAGCTTCCCCGGCGGTCGCCGCGAACCGTTCGATCGTGACGCGACCGCAACCGCGTTGCGCGAGGCGAAGGAAGAGATCGGGCTGGCGGACGAGCGTGTCGAGATCCTCGGCGCGTTACCCGACTACCTGACCGGCACGGGCTTCTGCGTGACGCCGGTGGTCGGCCTCGTGCATCCGCCGTTCACCGTGCAGGCCGACACGTTCGAAGTGGCCGAGATTTTCGAGGTGCCGCTCGCGTTCCTGATGAATCCCGCGAACCATCAGGTCCGGGTGTTTCGCTGGGAAGGCGGCGAGCGTCGTTTTTTTGCGATGCCCTATCCGAATGGCGAACCCGGCGGGCATTACTTCATCTGGGGCGCAACTGCCGGCATGTTGCGCAATCTGTACCGCTTCTTGGCCGCCGGCTAGGCGCGCACGGCGGCCGGCGCGCGCGGCCGGCTGCCGCACGACCGCGCCGGCAGCCATCCGGTGCTTACGCTGTGCTATCGTTATGCAAAAAATGACATAACTCCGAAGACGGCGCCACGCATGACTTTCTTTTCGGTTCTCCTCGCCCTCATCATCGAACAGGTCCGCGCGTTGTCGCCGAACAATCCGGTGTTCGCGCTGTTCCAGTTTCATGCGGAAACCGTCGCGCATGGTCTCGACGCAGGCAAGCAGAAGCACGGCATCCTCGCATGGCTCGCGGTCGTGCTGCCGTGGGTGCTGATCGTCGCGCTGATCTATTTCCTGCTATACAAGGTGAGCTTCGTGCTCGCGTTCATCTGGAACGTCGTCGTCGTGTATTTCACGCTCGGCTTTCGCCAGTTCAGCCACTACTTCACCGACATCCACCTCGCGCTCAACAACGATGACGTGCCGCGTGCGCGCGAAATCCTGCACGAATGGACGGGTATCGACACGGTCGACATGCCGGTCGGCGAAATCGTCCGCCATACGCTGATTCACGCCGTTGTCGCATCGCATCGTCACGTGTTCGGCGTGTTCTTCTGGTACGTGCTGCCGATCGGCCCGGCCGGCGCCGTGCTGTACCGGATTTCCGAATACCTCGCGCGCAGCTGGTCGACGCCGGGCGACGACCGCACGGCAGCTTTTTCGACGTTCGCGCAGCGCGCGTTCTTCGTGATCGACTGGATTCCCTCGCGACTGACCGCGCTCGGCTTTGCAATCGTCGGTAACTTCGAGGACGCGATCTACGCGTGGCGCAACCATACGCGCCAGTGGCCCGATCCGAACGACGGCGTCCTGCTGGCAGCCGGTAGCGGCGCGCTCGGCGCACGCCTCGCGGGGCCGCTCGCGGAACCGTCGAGCCTCGATGCGCTGGCGGTCGGTGACAGCGGTCCGTTGACGGTCGGCGACGATTGCACGCCGCGTACGCTGCAATCCGCGGTTGGCCTTGTCTGGCGCGCGGTGATCCTGTGGATGATTCTGCTGCTGATGCTGACGCTTGCCGTCTGGGTGTCGTGACGGGGCAGTGCGGTGCCCGATGAAAGACAAAAGGCCGGCTTGATGCCGGCCTTTTTGCTGTGCGGGTCAATCGTCGCGCGGGTCGCGCACGGCGCCGCATTGCCAGCAGGCCGTGAACTGGGCCTCGAGCGCCTCCCCGCACTGCCGGCAGCGCCACGGCGCGGCGCCGGCCGACGGGCCGTGCGAAGCGGCATCGAGGAGCCGGCGCGCGAGCACGTCGTCGCGTTCGTCGTCGAGCCACAGCTCGGGCGTGCACGCGTCGGCAGGCAGGCCGCCGAGTGCGCCTGTCGCGTAGCAGTTATGCAGCTCGCAACCGATGCCGGCCACCTGGAGCACGTTGGCCCAATGCTGCGCCGTCGCGAGATCGGGTGCCTTGAAACGCATCGCGGCTCCTGTCGGTGAGGGCCGGCCCCGCATGGCACCGGCTGGCCGCCGCGCGCGTGCCGCGCGATCAGCGGACGATCTGGCTTGCCTCGTGCACGAGCTGCGCATACAGCGCATGCCGTGTCGGCGCGATGCGGCCGTCGGCGACGGCTTCGAGAATCGCGCAGCCGGGTTCGTGCAGATGATGGCAATTATAGAAACGGCAGTCCGCGAGCAGCGGCCGGAACTCCGGAAACGCGCGCTCGAGACGGCCTTCCGTCAGGTGGTAGAGGCCGAATTCCTGGAAGCCCGGCGAATCGATCAGGGCGCCGCCGCCTTCCAGCGGGTAGAGGCGCGTGAACGTCGTCGTGTGACGGCCGCTGTTGAGCGCGGCCGAAATCTCGCGCGTGGCGGCTTCGGCGTCGGGAACGAGCAGGTTCACGAGCGTCGACTTGCCCATCCCGGACTGGCCGAGCAGGATCGTCGAATGCCCGGCGAGGTGCGGCATCAGTTGCGCGCGCGCGTCGTCGGGCGAGCCTTTCACCGAGAGCTCGAGCACGTCGTAGCCGAGTGCGCGGTAGGGCGCGAGGCGCTCGCGCGCGACCGGCAGCGCGGCTTCGACGTCGATCTTGTTCAGCACGACGAGCGGCTTCAGCTCGTTCGCCTCGGCGGCAATCAGCGCGCGGCCGAGCAAGTCCTCGCTGAAATAGGGCTCGGTCGCGAGCACGATCAGCAACTGGTCGAGGTTGGCCGCGAACAGCTTCGACTTGAACTGGTCGGAACGGTACAGCAGGTTGCGCCGTTCGCCGATCTCGACGATGACGCCCTGGTCGGCCGAGGCGAGTTCGTACGCGACACGGTCGCCGACCGCGATATCGCTCTTCTTGCCGCGCGGGAAGCACTGCAGCATCGGGCCGCCATCGTCGGGCGCGACGATGTAGTGACGCCCGTGCGCCGCGATCACGCGGCCTTCGGCACGCTGCGCGCCCGACGCGCGCGGGGCCGGCTTGCGGGAGGTCGGCCGGCTCATGCGTGCTGCAGCAGGCGGTCGATCCGCTGCGAGGCGGGCGGATGCGAGTAGTAGAAGGCCGTATAGACAGGGTCGGGCGTCAGCGTCGACGCATTGTCCTCATAGAGCTTCACGAGCGCGCTGACGAGATCCTGCGCGTCGGTCTGGCTGGCCGCGAATGCGTCGGCCTCGAATTCGTGCTTGCGCGACGTGAGGCTGCCGAACGGCGTCGCGAAGAACAGGAACACGGGAATCGCGAGGAAGAACAGCACGAGCGCGGCGCCCGCGTTGCTCGTGTCGAGCGACGGCGTGACGCCGAGCCCCGTGTAGAACCACGTGCGCTGCGCAAGCCAGCCGAGCAGCGCGAGCAGCACGAGGCTCAGCACGAACGACACGAGCATTCGCTTCATCACGTGGCGGCGCTTGAAGTGGCCGAGTTCGTGCGCGAGCACGGCCTCGATTTCCTGGCCGGACAGCCGCGCGAGCAGCGTGTCGAAGAACACGATCCGCTTCGAGGCGCCGAAGCCAGTGAAGTACGCGTTGCCGTGCGCGGAGCGGCGGCTGCCGTCCATCACGAACAGGCCCTTCGCCGCGAAGCCGCAGCGCTTCATCAGCGACTCGATGCGCGCGCGCAGCGCGTCGTCCTTGAGCGGTTCGAACTTGTTGAAGATCGGTGCGATGAAGGTCGGGTAGATCAGCAGCACGAGCATCTGGAACGCGACCCAGACGATCCAGGTCCACAGCCACCACAGGCTGCCGGCCTGGTTCATCAGCCACAGCACGACGAACAGCAGCGGCAGGCCGAGCGCGGCGCCAAGCAGCGAGTTTTTCAGCATGTCGGTGAAGAACAGCCGCTTGGTCATCCGGTTGAAGCCGAAGCGCTGTTCGATTCCGAACTGGCGGTAATACTCGAACGGGACGTCGATCGCGCTCGTGATCACGAGCACCGCGGCGACGAGCGCGACCTGCTGCCCGTAGCCGCGGCCGAGCCAGCCGGTGAGCAGCGTGTCGAGCGCGCCGACGCCGCCGAGCAGCGTGAGGCCGACCAGCACGGCCGCGCTGACGACGATCTCGAGCATCGTCAGCCGGGTGCGCTCGACCGTATAGTCGGCCGCGCGCTGGTGGGCGGTCAGCGGGATGGTCGCGCTGAACTGCGCGGGGACGCCGTTGCGGTGCGCGGCGACGAAGCGGATCTGCCGCGACGCGAGCCACAGCTTGGTGACGACCATCGCGAGCACGGCGAGCGCGAACAGCAGGGTGAACGAAAAGGGTGACATCGAAGGCGCCAAAGGGTTCTATGCGAGAATTATATGTTCTTGCGGACCGGGCCCGCTGATGCGATGCCGGCCGCCCGGGCGGCGCCGCGCGCTGCCCGCCATTTTCCAGGATGACTCATGACCGATACCGCCGCTTCCACCAGCCAGCCCGCGCTCGTGCGCAACGAGTTGAACCTCGTCTGGCTCGACATGGAGATGACGGGCCTCGACCCGGATAACGACCGCATCATCGAGATCGCGGTCGTCGTGACCAATTCCACGCTCGACGTCGCCGTCGAAGGCCCCGTGTTCGCGATCCACCAGAGCGACGAAACGCTCGCGAAGATGGACGACTGGAACAAGTCGACGCACGGCCGCTCGGGCCTGATCGACCGCGTGCGCGCGTCGACCGTGACCGAGGCGGACGCCGCCGCGCAGCTGCAGGCCTTCCTCGCGCAGTACGTGTCGCCCGGCAAGTCGCCGATGTGCGGCAACTCGATCTGCCAGGACCGCCGCTTCATGGCGCGCTGGATGCCCGAATTCGAGCGGTTCTTCCACTACCGCAACCTCGACGTCAGCACGCTCAAGGAGCTGTGCCGCCGCTGGCAACCGGCGATCTACAAGGGGTTCCAGAAGCGGGCGATGCACACGGCGCTCGCGGACATCCACGAGTCGATCGACGAGCTGAAGTACTACCGCGAGCATTTACTGATTCCGGCCGCGTCGGCTCCGGCAGGCGAGTCCGCGCCGGCCGCCTGAGCGGGCCGGCACGCGCCCGGCGCCGGGTACAGGCTCAGCGCCGCGCGCTTTTCGGCCGGAACGCCGCGACCACCGCGGCGTCGGTCTCGATATACGGGCCGCCGATCAGGTCGATGCAGTAGGGCACCGCGGCGAAGATGCCGGGCACGGTCGACTTGCCGTCGGCATCGCGCAACCCTTCGAGCGTTTCCCGGATCGATTTCGGCTGGCCCGGCAGGTTGATGATCAGCGCCGCATGGTCGGCTTGGGCCGTTTCGCGGATTACCGCGACCTGCCGCGACAGGATCGCGGTCGGCACGAAATTCAGGCTGATCTGCCGCATCTGTTCACCGAACCCGGGCATTTCCTTCGTCGCCACGGCCAGCGTGGCCTCGGGCGTCACGTCGCGGCGCGCGGGGCCCGTGCCGCCGGTCGTCAGCACGAGGTCGCACCCCGCGACGTCGACGAGCTCGGCGAGCGTGGCGGAGATCGTGGGCGCATCGTCCTGGATCAGGCGCGTTTCGGCGCGCCACGGCGACGTGAGCGCGCCGGCGAGCCACTCCTGCAACGCCGGAATGCCCTTGTCTTCGTAGACGCCCGTGCTCGCGCGGTCGCTGATCGACACGAGGCCGACGACGAGCTCGTCCGGGTGGTTACGCTTCGTCGTCATGGTCGTCTCCGGCGTCGTCCGCCGCTTCGTCGTCCGCATCGGACGTGCCGCCGGCGGCCTTGATCCACTGGAACAGCTCGCGGAAATAGCGCGGCGGCTTGCCCTGCTGCGCTTCCTTGCGTGCGTTGCGGATCAGCGTGCGGCCTTCCTGGATATCGGCTTCAGGGTGCTGGCGCAGGAATTCGGTCAGCGCATCGTCGTTCGCGAGCAGCTGTTCGCGCGTGCGTTCGATCCAGTGAAGGCGGGCCGTCGCGGCCTTGTTCACGCCGCGCTGCGCGTCGAGCGCGGTGCGCAGCGCGGCCGTCTCGTCGTCGGTCAGCGAGCGCATCACGCGGCCGACGTACTGGAGCTGGCGGCGCTTGCCTTCGTGATCGGTGATCCGGCGGGCTTCGCGCACGGCGTCCGCGAGATCTTCGGGCATCGGCATGCGCTTGAGGGCGTCCTTCGGCAGGTCGACGAGCGCCTGGCCGAGCTCCTGCAGCGCGTGCATTTCGCGTTTCAACTGGGATTTGCTGGGGCGATCGTAGCCATTGTCGTCGTCTTCGACGGCATGCTCGATCGGCTGGATTCGGGTTTTGCGTGTCATGGACGGCATTGTATCGCGCCGCGGACACGCCAAGCTTGTCGGTGTCCGGCCCCGGACCTTGCTATGATCGCGGGATACGCAACATTTTGAACATGCGGGCGCCCGCCCGCCACCGGATATCAAGACGATGGCAGCCAATCTCGACGTACAAGCGCGCTATTTCCCGCACACGCAGGACCAGCTCAAGGAAATCGCCTCGGACATCCTTCGCCATGCGAAGGCCCTCGGCGCGACGGATGCCGCGACCGAAATCTCCGAGGGCGACGGCCTGTCGGTGTCGGTGCGCCGCGGCGAAGTCGAAACGATCGAGCACAACCGCGACAAGATGGTCGGCGTGACCGTGTTCATCGGCAAGAAGCGCGGCAACGCGAGCACGTCGGATTTCTCGCCGGGCGCGATCAAGGATACCGTCGCCGCCGCCTACAACATCGCGCGCTTCACGGCCGAGGACGAGGCCGCCGGCCTCGCTGAAGCCGAGCTGCTCGAAACCGACCCGCGCGACCTCGATCTGTACCACCCGTGGGCACTGACGGCCGACGAGGCCGTCGAACTCGCCCGTCGCGCGGAAGATGCCGCGTTCGCGGTCAGCCCGCAGATCCGCAATTCGGAAGGCGCGAGCGTGTCGGCCCAGCATTCGCAGTTCGTGCTCGCGACGTCGCGTGGCTTCCTGTCCGGCTACCCGTACTCGCGCCACTACATCGCATGCGCGCCGATCGCAGGCAGCGGCCGTCACATGCAGCGCGACGACTGGTATTCGTCGAAGCGCAGCGCGACCGATCTTGCGGCGCCCGAAGCGGTGGGCCGTTATGCGGCCGAGCGTGCGCTTGCGCGGATGGGCGCGCGCCGTCTCGACACCCGCAAGGTGCCCGTGCTGTTCGAGGCGCCGCTCGCGGCCGGCCTGCTCGGCGCATTCGTCCAGGCGGTGAGCGGCGGTGCGCTGTACCGCAAGACGTCGTTCCTGGTCGACAGTCTCGGCAAGCCGGTGTTCGCGCCGCACATCCAGGTCGTCGAGGATCCGCACGTGCCGCGCGCGATGGGCAGCGCGCCGTTCGACGAGGAAGGCGTGCGTACGCGTGCGCGCAGCGTCGTCAAGGATGGCGTGGTCGAAGGCTACTTCCTGTCGACCTATTCGGCGCGCAAGCTCGGCACGCAAACCACCGGCAACGCAGGCGGCTCGCACAACCTCGCGCTGCGCAGCTCGAACACGCAGCCGGGCGACGATTTCGACGCGATGCTGAAGAAGCTCGGCACGGGCCTGTTGCTGACCGAGCTGATGGGGCAGGGCGTGAACTACGTGACGGGCGACTATTCGCGCGGCGCGGCGGGTTTCTGGGTCGAGAACGGCGTGATCCAGTATCCGGTCGAGGAAATCACCGTCGCGAGCACGTTGCAGGAAATGTTCCGGCATATCGTCGCGATCGGCGCCGATTCGATCGTGCGCGGCACGAAGGAAACGGGCTCGGTGCTGATCGAGCAGATGACGATCGCCGGGCAGTAAGCGGCGCGCGGCATCGGCCGCCATCAAACAAAAAAGCCCGACGGCGTGAGTGAGCCGGTCGGGCTTTTTTATTGCGCGCGATGCGTCAGCCGCGCTTGCGCTCGTAGACGACGAACGCATAGCCGAACGTGTTCGGCGCGGCCGCCTGGTGCGCTTCGCGCGACACTTCCTGCCAGTGCGCGGCGTCGGGTGCCGGGAACGACGCGTCACCGTCGAAGTCGGCATCGATCTCGGTGACGACCAGCTTGTCGGCGAGTGCGAGACCTTCCGTGTAGAGTTGCGCGCCACCGATCAGGAACGCCTCGGGCACCCCGTCGCGCGAGGCGAGCGCCAGCGCGTCGGCGAGCGACGTGACCGTGTCGCAGCCGTCGAAGCGTCGCGCCGCATCGCGCGTGACGACGATGTTGCGGCGGCCCGGCAGCGGCCGGCCGATCGACTCGTGGGTCTTGCGGCCCATCACGATCGGTGCGCCCATCGTCGTGCGCTTGAAGAAGGCGAGATCCTCGGGAAGTTTCCAGGGCAACTGGTTGTCGCGGCCGATGATGCCGTTGCGGGCACGCGCGACGATCAGGGTCAACGTCGTCATGAAGGTCGGGGAGAGGAAAACCGGAATGGCGCCGATTCTACCGGAACGGCGGCGCGCACCGGTTCCGGGTGCGCGCATCCGCCTTCCGGCGCTGTGCGCCGCGACGGTCGAAGCCACGCGTCGCGGCGACGGAATGAATAAAAAGCGTGCCCGCCGGGGGACGGAGCACAAAACCGTTTCGTGTCGAGAGATCGCGAATGCAGCCACTGATCGATGCTCTCCGGCCTGCCCGGATCAATACGTCATCCTGATCAAATGGCTCGATCGACGGTCATTGGTGCGTACTGCCTTGTGCGGTGCCTTCCATCGCGTGCTGCACGTCGCCCGGCTGCGGTATCGGGAGCGGCATCGGCAACTGGGGCGGCGGGGGGATCTCGTCCCACAGTGTCACCGACGTCCTGCCGGCCGGCAGCGGTTGCGGCGCCGACACGGTCACGATGCCGAACCCGACGCCGTGCTGCGTGCCCGGCGCGTTCGATGCAAGCAGCATGGCGTGATCCGGCTTCGAGCTTTCGTCTGCGTGTACGGGCGAGGGCGGGCCGGCGGCCGCGACCGCAATGGTCATCGGCACGAAAGAAAGTAAAAGATGTTTTCGCATGGTCGCTGTCTCCGACGGTTTCCCTATTCAGCGAAATGCATGCCATCGCGCCGCGACCGTTGTCGAGACTGCGATTCGTGCGCAAGCGTTGCGAGTTGCGTCGGAAAACGACTGAAAATGTTTCAGGCCTGAAACGAGGGGGCTCGGGAATACTGCGGATTCAATCGATACGCTTCAAGGATGAAAATCGGTGCATGTGTCGATGACTGCATGCATCGCTGCACAGGTGCTATGTGCAGACGATTGACATGCATCGACCTCCTGAGCGATTCGGCCGTATCGCCCGCGGCACTGAAATCGGATTGTCGTATTCAGTGCCTATAACTAAGCTATCTTGATCAAAATAACTGGACGCGAGATAAGCGCCATCATGCGAGGCTTTGTCGTTGCCGAGCATCGGCATGGCGAATCGAGCCGCCTTCGGCTGCCCCGATTCGATCCTTTCGCACGCATACTGACGTGCACGGCAATCGTTAGACGGTTGAGGAACGGGGTGAGCATATGGGAGTCGATCAGCGGCATGTGATCTACTATTCGCGCGAGCCGAACGACGCGTTGCGCGGCCATTTCGACGAATGCGGCTGGCGTGTCGATCTCGCGGAGACCGTGCGGGACGTACGGCGCGTCGTGCAGCACGGTGTCGCGACGGCCGGGCTGCTGGATTTTTCGCCGGGCTTCAAGCCCTCGGACCTGCGCGAACTCGAATCCTGTCTGAGCATTCAGCACATCGGCTGGATCGCGGCGACGCGCCGCGGCCAGTTGCAGGACGCCACGCTGCGCCATCTCATTCGTGACTACTGTTTCGACTACGTGACGATGCCGTACGAGACGTCGCGGATCGTCGAGACCGTCGGTCATGCGCACGGCATGGTCGCGCTGACCGAAACCGCTGCACCGCCCGTCGGCACCGGACGCAGCGAAGGCGAAATGGTCGGAACCTGCGATGCGATGCTCGGGCTCTTCAGGACGATTCGCCGCGTCGCGGCGACCGACGCACCGGTGTTCATCTCCGGCGAATCGGGTACGGGCAAGGAACTGACGGCGGTCGCGATTCATGAGCGCTCGTCGCGCGCGCACGCGCCGTTCATCGCGATCAATTGCGGCGCGATCCCGTCGACGCTGCTGCAGGCCGAGCTGTTCGGCTATGAGCGCGGCGCGTTCACCGGCGCGAACCAGCGCAAGATCGGCCGCGTCGAGGCCGCCAACGGCGGCACGCTGTTTCTCGACGAGATCGGCGACTTGCCGCTCGAAAGCCAGGCAAGCCTGCTGCGCTTCCTGCAGGAAGGCAAGATCGAGCGGCTCGGTGCCCACGTATCGGTGCCCGTCGACGTGCGCGTGATCTGTGCGACGCACGTGGACATGGACGCAGCGCTGCGCGAAGGACGGTTCCGCGAGGACCTGTTCCATCGCCTGTGCGTGCTGAAGATCGAGGAGCCGCCGCTGCGCGCGCGCGGCAAGGATATCGAGATACTTGCGCGCCACATGCTCGAGCGTTTCAAGGGCGACGCACATCGCCGCCTGCGCGGCTTTTCGCCTGATGCGGTCGCGTCGCTGTACGGCTATTCGTGGCCGGGCAACGTGCGTGAACTGATCAATCGCGTGCGCCGCGCGATCGTCATGTCGGAGGGGCGGATGATCACCGCCGCCGATCTCGAACTGAACGAATTTGCGACACTCGCACCCGTGTCGCTGCTGGAGGCGCGTGAGGCGGCCGAACGGCAGGCGATCGAGCAGGCGCTGTTGCGCCATCGCGGCCGTTTCGCGGATGCCGCGCGCGAACTCGGCGTGTCGCGCGTCACGCTCTACCGGCTGATGTGTGCGCACGGCATGCGCGATCGCGGCGACACGCTGACAGGGTTTTCGGCGCCGTTGCAGGAGCTTCCGCATCACGCTTGCTAAAATTGGCGGGTACGGCCGCCCTCGCGGCCGAAGGAACCCGCATGAAACAGTATCTCGATCTCGTTCGTACCATTCTCGATACCGGCACCTGGCAGGAGAACCGCACGGGGATCCGCACCATCAGCATGCCGGGCGCGATGCTGCGCTTCGACCTGCAGCAAGGCTTCCCGGCCGTGACGACCAAGAAGCTCGCGTTCAAGTCGGCGATCGGCGAACTGGTCGGTTTCCTGCGCGCTTCCCGCAGCGCGGCCGATTTCCGCGCGCTCGGCTGCAAGGTGTGGGACGCGAACGCGAACGAGAATGCCCAGTGGCTTGCGAACCCGTATCGCCAGGGCGTCGACGATCTCGGTGACGTGTACGGCGTGCAATGGCGCCAGTGGCCGGGCTACAAAGTGCTCGACGCGGGCGCCGACGCGCAGATCGCCGATGCGACGCGCCGCGGCTTCCGGATCGTTACGCGTTTCGACGAAGACGGCGCACCGAAGGTGCTGCTGTACAAGGCGATCGACCAGTTGCGCCAGTGCCTGGACACGATCATGGAGAACCCGTCCGATCGTCGCATCCTGTTTCACGCGTGGAACCCGGCCGTGCTCGACCAGATCGCGTTGCCCGCGTGCCATCTGCTGTACCAGTTCCTGCCGAACGCTACGAAGCGCGAAATCTCGCTGTGCCTGTACATCCGCAGCAACGACGTCGGCCTCGGCACGCCGTTCAACCTGACGGAAGGGGCCGCGCTGCTGGCGCTCGTCGGCCGGCTGACCGGCTACACGCCGCGCTGGTTCACGTACTTCATCGGCGACGCGCACATCTACGAGAACCAGCTCGACATGCTGCAGCGCCAGCTCACGCGTGAGCCTTACGACAGCCCGCGGCTCGAGATTTCCGAGCGTGTGCCGGATTACGCGAAGACGGGCGTCTATGAGCCCGAGTGGCTGGACCGGATCGAGCCGTCGGATTTCTCGCTCGTCGGCTATCGCCACCACGAACCGCTGACCGCACCGATGGCCGTCTGATCGCGCGGCCCGGGCCGCGCGGAGGCATCGATCCGCTTCCCGCAGGAAAATGGCCCGACCGGCTGATACCGGTCGGGCCATTTTGTTTCACGTTTGCGGCGCTTACTGGCGGTGCCGCTCTTCGTGGCCGCCTTGCGGCGGCGGGTTGCCCGGGTGTGGCGCCTCGACGTGCGGCGCCGGTTGCGGCCGCGGTTCCATGTGCGGTGCGGGCATCGACGGGCGCGGCTCCATGCGTGGCGCCGGTTGCGGTCTCGGCTCCATGCGCGGCGCCTGCGGTTGCGGGCGCGGCATGTCATGCACGGCGGGGGCCGGCGGCCGGTACTCGTTCACACGTGGCGGGGCGACTTCGTGGTGCGGCGCCGGTTGCGCGAATTCGGGGTGCGGCTGCGGCGCGGGCGCCGCCCGCTCCGGTTGCGGTTGCCCATGCTGCGCCGGTGTCGGGAATTCGGGGCGCGGGCGCGGCTGCGGAATCTGCGCCGTATTGTCGAGCCGTGGTTGCGGCAGTGCGCGCGGCGTTTCGTTCCGGCCGCCGGGCTGCGCGCCCTGCAGCGCCGGTGCGCCCTCCGGATGCGGGATCGCCGCGCTGCGCACGGGCGGCAGCGCATTCTGTCCCGCCGCATGCAGTGCAGTGGGCGGAGCAGGGCGCTGGCGCTCCATCGGTGTGTGCGGCTGCATCCACGCGGGCGACGGCGCCTCGGCCGCGTGCGCATTGCCGATGCCGGACGGACGGTTGTTCGCTACCGGCGGATGGGGGACACCGTTGCCGGGCCCGAACGCCTGATGCGGCGCCGGGTTGCCGGGTGCCTGCGGCATGCCGCCGTTGGCGAGGTGCGGTGCGCCGGGGTTTTCGCCGTTCGTGGGCCGCGCGACATTCGGCACGCCGGGCATCGGTGTTCCCGGCCGCCCGGCCTGCAAGGCGGCCGGCTGGCCCTCGCGAGGCGCGCGAGCCGGCTGCACGACGGGGCCGTGCGGATTCACGAGCTGCACGTTGTGCATCGCCCATGCGCCGCCACCCGGTTTGCCCGGTACGCGGACCGGACGCGCCGTATAGTCGGCCGGCACGTTCGTCTTCACGACGGGCGCGCCGGCACCCGGCACGCGCCCGCCTTGCTGCGCGAGGTGGGCGGCGGCCTGGTCGCGATACGCGGCCGGCACGGCGGGATTGCGCGTGGCGACGTACGGATGCTGGGCAATTGCCGCCGGCGGGCGGTAGCTCGCATTGCGCAGCCCGCCGGTGAAGCTCTGGCGCACCGGCGCAATGCCCGGCGTACCCGGCGTGACATGCGCATTGCGCCATTGCTGCGGGTCGACGTGCTGTGAGAAGTGCGCGACAGGCTGGCCGTGCACGAACGCGGAAGCCGGTACGGCCGTGATCGCGTGCGGCGCACGGAAGTTGACGTACGTCTTGTTGATGTTGGTGATATTGGTGATGTTCGTCACGTTCACGGTCTTGTTCACGTTGACGTTGTTCACCACGATGTTGCGGTTCACGCGGTCGTAGTAGTGCGGGCTCCAGCCGCCCCAGCCCGGATGCCACGGTTCGCCCGGGCCGAGCGCGAACCACGCGCAGCCGGCCGCGGCGACGCCGCCCACCGTGAGCGCGACGCTCCAGTCGGGGCCGCCGCCACCGCCGACGAACGCGACGAGTGCCGGTGCATAGGCCGGCGGCTGGCTGACGGCCAGCGGGCCCGGTACCCAGGCCCAGCTATCGTCCACGTACGCCCAGCGGCCGTAGTGATACGGCGCGAAACCCCATGGCGCGTCGTCGACCCACGTCCAGCCCCACGGGGCCTGCCAGATCCAGTGGCCGTCGTGATACGGCGCCCAGTCCGCCGGCGTATCGTTCGGCACCCATACCTGGCCGTAATTCGGGGTGTCGCGCCACGTGCCGTTCGCGTCGAGATCCTGGTAGCCGGGAATGTCACGGGACACATAGCGGGCCGACACCGAGCGCTCCTCGGCCGCATCGCGGCTGGCGGCCCACCGGTCGAGCGCATCGGGGCCGGGGGCGGCGGCTTGCTGCGCGACCTGCAGGTCGGTGCCCGTGAACACGACCTGCTGCCCCGGTGACAGCGGATACTGGCCGTTGCTGCCGTAGACGGTCGCGCTGCCGCTGCGCACCGTGACCGTCGTGCTCGCGCCGTTCGGCGCGACGTCGACGCGATAGTCGCCGGGGCCCGTGATGCCGAGCGCGAGGTTCGGCGTGTCGATTTCGTACGATCCGCCGGCCGGCAGATCGCGCACGTGAGTCGATACGGTGCCGAGCCCCACTTTCAGCTGGGTCGTCGTGTCGTCGAGGTTCAGTACCGACAGGCTCGTCGACTCGCCGAGCCGCACCGCGGTCGAGCCGATATGCAGTTCCGAGCGCGCGCCGGCATCGTTCCAGAGCTGGTCGCCGGTCGTCAGCGGCCGGTTCACGGCGGCATACGACCACGTATCGGTGCCGGCCGGCTCGGTCGTCACGGCGCCCGACAGGTAATTGAGCCGTGCGACACGGCTGGGCGGGTCGCCGCCCGGTTGCCGTGCCGCGGCCGCATACGGAGGGGCGCCGGCCGATTGCGCGAATGCGGGGGGCAGGGCCGCAAGCGCGACGAACGCGAGCAGCGTGCAGCGGGCGGTTCGCTTGAGCGTGAACAGGGTGGCCATGGTGAGCGTCTTCGTCATTGTCGCGGCGCGTCGATTCGTGCCGTTGAGTTCACAATATCCGCTCGGCCTGTTTCAATGCTCGGTGTTTTGTAAGTCGAATGGCACGCGATGTAACAAAACCTGTCGATCGCGCGCCGTTGTCGTGCAGACGCAATGCGGGCGTCAAGCGGACGTAAGCCACTCGTCGAAAACCTGCTGTCCGGGCACGGTGACGCGCAGCACGCGCGGCCGTGCCGCACGCTCGATCCAGCCGTGCGCGCAGAAGCTCTCGAGCAGTGCCGCGCCGAGCGCGCCGCCGAGGTGTGAACGCCGCTCGCTCCAGTCGAGGCATCCGCACGCGAAGCGGCGCCGGCGCGTGCGCTGCTGTGCGACGTCGATGCCCCATTGCGCAAGCGCCTGCGTGCCGAGTTCGGTGGTCTCGATCGCATCGCCGTCCGCCTGCAGCCAGCCGCGTGCGGTGAGCCCGTCGAAGATGCGCACCGCGAGTTCGCCGGCCATGTGGTCGTAGCAGGTGCGCGCATAGCGCAATTCGGCCGGGACCGTGCGGGACGGCGGCGGCGCCGCGCGATGCGGCGCGGCCGCGCGGGCGACGTTCGCGAGTGCCTCGAGCGATGCCGCGATGTCGGCCGATGCGATCCGGTAGTAGCGGTGCCGGCCGCGCACGTCGAGCGCGAGCAGGCCGCCTTCGGTCAAGCGCGAGAGGTGGGCGCTTGCGGCGGAGGGCGACAGCCCCGCGATCATCGTCAGCTCGCCTGCCGGCCGTGCGCTGCCGTCCATCAGCACCCACAGCATCGCGGCGCGTCCCGGGTCGGCGATCAGCGAACCGATGCGGCTCAGGCCCGGAAAGTGGTGGTCGTCTTGGTCGGTCATCGTCGTGTCTCGTCAGGCGGGATGGTCTCCAGTGTAGTGGGCGCGCGCATTCGATGTTTCGGTTCTGGCTGAAATGTCGGATGCAGACGCGCCGGCGGCGTCGGTGCGGCGAACCGGGCCGCGGCCGCGTGCGGCCCGCGCGTAGAATGGCCGAAAGCGGCGGCAGCGGGCTGCCGCACGTGACACGACGCAACGATGAAGACGATTTTCTGTTTGCTGGCGGCGGCGCTCGTCTGCGCGGCCTGTGCGCAGGGCGGTGCGGGCGCGGCCGGCGAGCGCGGCGGCAGCCTCGAGATGTACGGGACGATCGATCAGGGCATCACGGTGCGCCGCTGACCGGCGCCGGCCACATGCACGCCGGGCACGGCCCCCACAGCCGCGCCACACGGGGCGCCCCGCGACGCGTTGCCGCAGTGCAACGTATAATCGGCCGATTACAGCGCCCCTGCCGCCTGGAGCCAACACGATGTCCCAACCGTCCCCCGTACCGGCCGCCCTCGACCGCACCGAAACCGTATTCCGCTTCCTCGCCGAACCGTCGTCCGTGAACTTCGGCGGCAAGGTGCATGGCGGCGCGCTGATGAAGTGGATCGACGAAGTCGCGTATGCGTGCGCGGCCGTCTGGTCGAGCCGCTATTGCGTGACGGTCAGTGTCGGCAACATCCGTTTCCAGCGTCCGATCCTGGTCGGCAATCTCGTCGAGCTGAAGGCGCGCGTCGTTGCGACGGGCCGCACCAGCATGCACATCCATGTGTCCGTCCATGCCGGGGATCCGAAGGGCGGCGTGCTGCGCCAGACGACCGATTGCCTCGTCGTGTTCGTCGCGGTCGACGAGAACGGCAACCCGGTGCCGGTGCCGCCGTTCGTGCCCGAGACCGACGAACAGAAGGTGCTCGCGAAATATGCGGCCGACGTGCGGGCCGCGCTCGACAAGATCGTCGAGATGAAGCCGGAAGAAGTCGCGAAAGGCGCGGTCTGACCGCGGCGGGCGCCGCGCCCGCGATTCCGCCGGTCGTCGTTCCGTCAGCGCGACCCGATCATCTGCTCGGGGCGCACCCACGCATCGAATTCCGCCTCGGTCAGGTAGCCGAGCGCGAGCGCGGCTGCCTTCAGCGTCGTGCCTTCCTTGTGCGCCTTCTTTGCGATCTGCGCCGACTTGTCGTAGCCGATGTGCGGATTGAGCGCCGTCACGAGCATCAGCGATTCGTTCAGCAGCAGGTCGATGCGCGAGCGGTTCGGCTCGATGCCCACCGCGCAGTGGTCGTTGAAGCTCTGCGCGCCGTCGGCGAGCAGCCGCACCGACTGCAGCACGTTGTGCGCGATCATCGGCCGGAACACGTTCAGCTCGAAATTGCCGCTCGCGCCGCCGACGTTGACCGCGACGTCGTTGCCGAACACCTGGCAGCACAGCATCGTCACGGCTTCGGACTGCGTCGGGTTCACCTTGCCCGGCATGATCGAGCTGCCCGGCTCGTTTTCCGGAATCGACAGTTCGCCAAGCCCGCAGCGCGGCCCGCTCGCGAGCCAGCGGACGTCGTTCGCGATCTTCATCAGGCCGGCAGCCACCGTCTTCAGCGCGCCGTGCGCGAACACCAGCGCATCGGCGGCCGCCATCACCTCGAACTTGCTCGGCGCCGTCACGAACGGCAGCTTCGCGAGCCGGCCGATTTCATCGGCGACACGCACCGCGAACTCCGGATGCGCGTTCAGCCCCGTGCCGACCGCGGTGCCGCCGAGCGCGAGCTCATACAGGTGCGGCAATGCCGATTCGACGTGACGGATGCCCTGGTCCAGCTGCGCGACATAGCCGGAAAACTCCTGGCCGAGCGTGAGCGGCGTGGCGTCCTGCAGGTGCGTGCGGCCGATCTTCACGATGTCGGCGAAGGCCTTCGACTTCGCGTCGAGCGTCGTGCGCAGCGTGCGCAGCGCCGGCAGCAGGTGGTTGACGATCGCGTACGCGGCCGCGACGTGCATGGCGGTCGGGAACACGTCGTTCGACGACTGGCCGCGGTTCACGTCGTCGTTCGGATGAACCTTGCGCGCTTCGCCGCGCTCGCCGCCCATCAGTTCGCTCGCGCGATTCGCGATCACCTCGTTGAGGTTCATGTTGGTCTGCGTGCCGGAGCCCGTCTGCCACACGGCGAGCGGGAATTCGCGCGGATGCTTGCCGGCGATGATCTCGTCGGCCGCGTCGATGATGGCGCGCGCCTTGTCGTCGGCCAGCACGCCGAGCGACTGGTTCACGGCCGCCGCGGCGCGCTTGACGATCGCGAGCGCGTGGATCAGCTCGGGCGACTGCTTCTCGGTCGAGATCCGGAAATTCTGCAGCGAGCGCTCGGTCTGCGCGCCCCAGAGCCGGTCGGCCGGTACGGCGATCTCGCCGAACGTATCGCGTTCCATCCGAACTGCTTCGTTCATGATCCACTCCTCCAGGAAAGGGGAAAGGCCGCGCGTCGTCGCGCGGCATCAGGCATAACCAGACGTATCGTGAGGCAGTCGCGCCGCTGGCGCGGCGTCTCGAGGTCTTCAGCCGACTAGCATAGCGCCGGCCGGGATTTCGCGTCGTGTCGCGCTCAGTGCGGCGACGTCATGAGCGACGCGCTCTTCAGATGAAAGCGCCACGCCATCAGCACGGCCACGCTGGCAAGGCCGGCCGCGAGACCCCACCAGAGGCCGCGGGCGCCGAGGCCCACGTGGAACGCGAACCAGTAGCCGGTCGGAAAACCGATGCCCCAGTAGCCGAGGGTCGCCGCGAGCATCGGGATGCGCGTGTCCTTCAGGCCGCGCAGCGCGCCCGACGCGACGGTCTGCGCGCCGTCGACGATCTGGAACACCGCGGCGATACCGAGCAGCGACGCGGCGAGCGACACCGTGGCCGCGTTCGACGGATCGTCGAGGTTCAGGTACAGGCCGACGATCGCGTGCGGCGCGACGATCAGCACGATGCCCGACAACGTCATGAACGCGACACCGAGGCCGAGGGCGACGAAACCCGCGTGCCGCGCGGCGACGGGCGCCCCCGCGCCGACCCAGTAGCCGACGCGCACGTTGGCGGCCTGGCCGATCGCGAGCGGCACCATGAACGCCACCGACGCGACGTTCAGCGCGATCTGGTGCGCGGCCAGCGACGTCGCGCCGAGCACGCCGATGGTCAGGCCGGTTGCGAGGAACAGCGTCGACTCGACCCCGTACGTGATCGCCACCGGCCAGCCGATGCCGATCAGCTCGCCCATCATGGGCAGCTTCGGGCGCGCGGCGGTGACGAAATGACGGAAGCGCTGCCGGCCGTGCAGCAGCCAGATCAGGGCGAGCGCGGTGAGCCAGATCGTGATCGTCGTCGCGACCGCCGAACCGAGGAAGCCGAGGCGTGGCAGCCCGAACGCGCCGTGGATCAGGCCGTAGTTCAGCACGGCGTTGACGCCGACGCCGCCGATCGACACCCACAGCAGCCGCCGCGCCGCACCGATCGCCGGAAGGAATGCACGCATCAGCCCGACACCGATCAGGCTGCCGAGCGCGGCGAAGCGCAGGATGCCCGTGTATTCGCCGACGTGATGCGCGAGCAACGGCGGCTCGTGGAACATCAGCAGGATCGGTTCGGACAGCGACAGCGCGATGATGGCCGGAATCGCGAGCAGCACGGACAGCGCGAAGCCGGTCCAGTAGATGTGCGGTACGCGCTCGTCGGCCTTGGCGCCGCGCGCGTGCGCGACGCTGACGCTGACCGACGACAGCACGCCTTGCAGCACGGTCACGATGACGAAGAAGAAGTTCGCGCCGAGCCCGCCCGCGGCGAGCGAGTCGGGGCCGAGCGAGCCGAGCAGCACCGTGTCGGTGACGCTCATCGCCATCTGCGAAAGCTGCGCGATCGCGAGCGGCGCGGCGAGGCGGGCGGTATCGGCGGCATGACTGGACAGGGACGGCGGCGCGGCGGCCGTCCGCGTAAGACCGGAATGCGACATGGAATGGGCGCTCGCGCGGGTGCGGGCCCGCGCTATATGTATTTATTTTGAGAGACGGCTAGCTTACGGCTTTATTCGAACCGTGTCGAACGCGCGCGCCGATGGCCATGTCGCAGGCAGGGGAACCGTCGGCCCTAGGCTTCGCGCACCGCAATGCGCGTGTCGCCGAGCAGGACGACCTGGCCCGCGCGGATCTTGCAGGTCTTGCGCAGTTCGACCGCGCCGTCGACTTTCACCGCGCCGGACGCAACGATCAGCTTTGCGCTGCCGCCGCTGTCCGCGAGGCCGGTGATCTTGAGAAGGTTGTGCAGCTCGACGTATTCGCCGGTCAGCGTGAAATCCAGGTTGGGCATGACGAAGAAGGTGCGCAAGGCGCGGGAGGAAACGCTCCGCATCATACGGCACCACGGGCCGGCACGCGAGCGCGGGCCGCCGCGGCATGCAGTTGTTAAGGACTGTGAGCGACTCGTCAGCAAATGAAACGGTGGGTAACAGTCTGAGAGATTCGAGAACCGGCCGGGCGCGCCGCGGGTCTTTTTCGTACCTGCTGCGTGTTGCGGCAGGGGAAGCGACGGACCGCATCGCTGCGGTTCGGGCTCACAACTTCCTGAGGAGAATTGCCATGTCCAAGATTCGTACGATGCTGATCGGTGCCGCGCTGACGGCGTTCGCTACTTCGGCCGCATTTGCCCAGACGGGCACGGCGGTGCAGGGCACGGCCGGTGCCGGCGTGCAGGCGCAGACGCCGGCGGCCGGTGTCGGTGCCGGCATGCAGGGCAGTGCGGGCGCGAACGCGTCGGGCAATGCCGCCGGCGGTGCAACCGATGCGGTCGGCGCGGCAGCCGACGGCGCGAAGGATACGGCGTCGTCGGCCGTCCATTCGGCCAAGAAGCACACGAAGCATGCCGCGAAGTCGGCCAAGAGCCATGTCGGTTCGGCCAAGGCGAAGGCCGGCGAAGCGACCGAAGGCGGCGCATCGGTCGGTGCGGAGGGCGGTGCATCGGCCCAGGGCGCCACGCAGTAAGCGGTGCCTGGCGCCGCGCGACGCTCGTCCCTGACGGTGCGTCGCGACGGCGGTCATCCAACGGCCCGGTTCGCATTGCGCGAACCGGGCCGTTTTCGTGTATCGATGCGCTTGGGGGTGCCGTTACGGGCGGCGCTGTCCTTGCCCTTGTCCCGGACCCTGTGCCGGCCGCGCGGCAGCCGGGGTGAATACGCTGCGCAGCCACGCGGCGAGCCGTGCGAAGACGTCGTACGGCTCCTCGACGAAGATCTCCGGCTTCAGCAGCCGCAGGTATTCCATGATCTGCTGCGCTTCCTGCTTCTGGAACGAGCCGTGCGCGAGCCCGAGCCGCAGCAGCCCGCGCAGTTCGCCGAGCTTGTCGCGCGCGGTGCTGCCGACGCTCATCTCGCACGCGAGCTTGGCCTCGTAGACCCGTTGCCGCAGCGATTCCGCGAGCCGCCACGCCGGCGTCTGCATCAGTTCCTCGAGTGCCTGGATGTCTTGCGCCGCGCCCTTGATCTGCGACGCGAGCGGGTCGATCAGCGACGGGTCGCCCTGCGCTTCGGCGACGATCGCCTTCGCCCAGTCGCGGCAAGCCTTCGCGAGTTCGTCGGGGGTCCATTCGGAGCGGGACGCGAAGCCGAAGCCGAATTCGCCGGCCTGTCGCATCAGGATCGCGACGACGTCCGGGAATTCCTTGTCGAGCGTGCGTTTGGCCCACGCGTACTGGCCGCCCTGCAGCATCCGCTGCACCGCGTGCTCGGTCAGCGGCACCATGTTGTCGAGCAGTTTGGCGCGCAGGAAATCCTCGAACGACGGCGTCGCGAACTGCGGGTCGAGTTTCAGCGACACGCGGACGAACGCATCGTAGTCCTTGCGCAGGGACTCGAGCGTGTCGTCCTTGAGGGAAAGGGTGATCTGGCCCATGAATCGTCTCGATGGCGGCCCGCGCAAGCCGGCGGCCGGCACGGCGCACCGGGGCGGGCGCAGCGTCGACTGACCGGTGCGCGCCGAGGCCGGTGGCGGGTCTTCATCTCCTATATCGGCCTGCCGGGCGGAAACTTGAGCGCGGGTGACCGAGCGTGTGCTCAGGCGGGCAGCCAGTGGGGCAGCACGACCCCTTGCCAGAAGAAGAACACCGCGAGCCCTGCCGCGATCGTCACGAGCGGGCGGCGGGTCGCTGCCGACACGAGCACGGCCGCCAGCGCGCCGACGAGCTGCGGATTGCGCCAGGTCAGCTCGGCCGTGCCGCCGTGCGGCGAGACGGCCATCGGCACGATGATCGCGGTCAGCACGGTGACGGGCACGAAGCCGAGCGCGGTCCGCACGAGCGGCGGGAAGGCCAGCCGTTCGCCGAACAGGAACAGCGTCGAGCGGATCGCATACGTGATGACGGCCATCCCGAGAATCAGCAGCGCGTAGCTCACGATGCGGCCTCCGTGCGCGAGCCGGCACGCGATCGTTCGTGCAGCAGCGTGAGCGCGACGCCGATCGCGACGCCGGCGGCGACGGCGCCGAGCAGTCCGAGCTTGTACGGCCAGCCCTGCCAGAAGTACGCCAGCGTGCCGGCCGTCACGGCCGCCGCTAAATAGCGCAGGGTGCCGAGCTGCGGGACGACGATCGCAATGAAGGTGGCCGCCATCGCGAAATCGAGGCCGAGCGACTGCAGGCCCGGGAACGCCGCGCCGAAACCGATGCCCGCGAGCGTCCAGACCTGCCAGTTCAGGTACATCGCGAGCCCCGAGCCGAAGAAGTAGTGGGGGCCGATCGCGCCGGGCGGGAAATGCCGGTAATGCGCATAGGCGACCGCGAACACCTCGTCGGTCATCAGCGCGCCGAGCGTGGCGCGCCAGCGCAGCGGCAGGTGCGCGACATAGGGCGCGAGCGTCGCGCTGTACAGCAGGTGACGCAGGTTCACGATCAGCGTGGTCGCGAGCACGACGACGAAGCTTGCGCTACCCGCGATCAGGCCGAGCGCGATGAACTGCGCGGAGCCCGCGAACACGGCAAGCGACATCAGCGTGCCATGCCACGCGGCGAGCGGGCCGCCGCCGACGAGCGTGCCGAAAATCACGCCGAACGGGGCGGCGCCAATCATCATCGGGATCGTGTCGCGCGCGCCGTCGAGCCATTCGTTGAACGGGCGGCGAGCGGGCGATGCGGGTGTCGGGTTCAAAGGGTGCTCCTCCATGAACGGGAGGATAGCGGGCGGGGGGCGAGCCGGCTTGTATGTTCTTGCGCTTGGACGGCGAGCCGGTGCTTGCCTGCTTGCAGGCGCCGGCGGCATCGCGCTGGCGGGCCGGACGCCGCGCGTCAGCTCGCCTGCCAGCGCCCGGGCGGTACGCCGAACATGCGTTTGAAATGCCGCGTGAAGTGGCTTTGGTCGACGAAGCCGCTGGCCGCCGCGACGTCGGCGACGGGCACGCCCGCGCGCAGCGGCGCCAGCGCGCGCTGCAGGCGCAACTGGTTGCGCCACGCATGCGGCGGCATGCCGTTCGTGCGGGTGAACAGGCGCGCGGCATGGAACGGCGACAGGCCGGCCGCCTGCGCGACTTCGTCGAGCGTCACCGTGCACGTCAGATCGGCAGCGAGCCGTTCGCGCATCGCGTCGACCCGGGGTTCGTCCGACGCGAGCGGCGCCGGTCGCGGCAGGGCGTCCGCATGGCGCACGATCAGCGTCGACAACGCATCGAGCATCGCCGTTTCGGCGGCGAGCGGATCGTAGATGCGGGGTGCGCCCGTCGCCGGAACGTCAGCTGCTTGCCCGTGCGCCTGCGAGGGCAGTGCGTGCTCGCTGCCGGCCTCCATCATCCGGTGCGCCAGCGTGAGCCGCGCCGCCAGGTCGGCGTCGCGAATCACGTCGGGCGCAAACCACGGCGCGTCCTGCGGGCGGCCGGCGATCGCGCTGGTGAGTTCGCGGATGAAATCGACCGGCATGTAGCTGACGCGATAGCACCAGCCCTCGTCGGCCGCACGCGACCCCGTATGCACTTCGCCGGGATTGATCACGGGCACGGTGCCGGTTTCTGCGACATGGCCGCTGCCGCGATAGGTGAAGCGTTCCGCGCCTTCGAGAATCACGGGGATCGTATACGCGTCGTGCCAGTGGGGCGCGAACGTGTGGTCGCGATAGGTGGCCGTGACGAGATCCGCATCGGGCAGCAGCGGCGTGCGCCAGTAGCGTGCGGAGTCGGGAAGGCGGGTGGCGGACATGATCGGGCGCGGAGCGGTCGAACCGACAGTGTATCGCTCGCGCGCCCGGCGGGCGCGGGCTTTACTTGACCGGAATCGTCGTGCCGGCCGGCATCGGCACCGCGGTGACGGCGTTCTTCGGGCTGCCGCTGACGATGCGGTCGCTGTAGGTCAGGTAGACGATCGTATTGCGCTTGGTGTCGACCACGCGCACGACGTGCAGGGTCTTGAAGATGAACGACATGCGCTCGCTGAACACGTCGGTCTGCTGCTTGAGCGGCTCCTTGAAGCTGATCGGGCCGACCTGCCGGCACGCGATCGACGCTTCGCTCGGATCCTCGGCGACGCCGAGCGTGCCCTTGATCCCGCCGGTGCGCGCGCGCGACACGTAGCAGGTCACGCCGTTCACGACCGGATCGTCATACGCCTCGACGACCACGCGATCGGAGCCCGTGACGCGGAAATGGGTGTTGACGCTGCCGACTTCCTCCGCGTGTGCGAGCGGTGCCGCGGCGAATGCGGAAAGCAGGAGGGCGAGTGGTGCTGAGCGGAGGAGGCGGTGCTTCATCGACGGAACCGGATGCGAATGCGGGACAGAGACTCTAGCATGCGCGCGACCGGGCGATGAAAGCCGAAAGGCGGGCCGGAAAAACAAAAGGCCCGTCGAATGACGGGCCTTTCGCTATTTGGCTCCCCGACCTGGGCTCGAACCAGGGACCTACGGATTAACAGTCCGGCGCTCTACCGACTGAGCTATCGGGGAATAAATCGGTACATCTGCTTGTTTGTCTACCAGCAAAAAGCCCGTCCACTTTCAACGGGCCTTTGCGTTTTTGGCTCCCCGACCTGGGCTCGAACCAGGGACCTACGGATTAACAGTCCGGCGCTCTACCGACTGAGCTATCGGGGAACAAACAACAACAGCAGAGAAACGAGATTGTATGGAGCGTTGATCAACCTGTCAACACTTTTGGGCCGCGGCGCACAAAAATTTTTTTGCGGCCGCTGCGCGATCAGCGCTCGAGCAGGTGCAGTTTGTCCTGCACGTCCTTCCACTCGTCCGCGTCGGCCGGCGCCGGCTTGGTCTTCGTGATCGACGGCCAGTCCTTTGCCAGCTCGGCGTTCAGCGCGGTGAACTGCTGCTGGTCGCCCGGAACGTCTTCTTCGGCATAGATCGCATTGGTCGGGCACTCGGCGACGCACACGGCGCAGTCGATGCACTCGTCCGGATCGATGGCGAGAAAGTTGGGACCTTCACGGAAGCAATCCACCGGGCACACATCCACGCAGTCCGTGTATTTGCACTTGATGCAGCCTTCGGTCACAACGTGAGTCATTAAAACGCTCCTGCTTGGCGGTATATATGGGGTGGCGTTTGCGCCAAAACCGGCATTGTAACTGAAGCGCAAAACCCGCATGGCGTGGTCGGCTATCCGGCTTATATCGTTTCGTGATTAGTTTATGGCGGCCCGCAGAAGGGACTCGCCGACGGGGCGCGTGTGCCGTACGGCGGCGCGGCCGGGCAGGGCGGCGGGCGGTTTCGCGATGGTCGGGCCCGCATTCGGGTAACATGGCCGGCAGACCGGGCGGCGCGCGGTGCGCCGGGGCCCTGTCACGATACTGGCGGTGCCGTAATCATGATCATCACTTCGCTGCTCGACACGGATCTCTACAAGTTCACGATGATGCAGGTCGTCCTGCATCACTTTCCTGCCGCAAACGTCGAGTACCGCTTCCGGTGCCGTACGCCCGGCGTCGATCTCGTGCCGTACATCGACGAGATCCGCGACGAGGTGCGCGGCCTGTGTTCGCTGCGCTTCACCGACGTCGAACTCGACTACCTGCGGCGCATGCGCTTCATCAAGAGCGATTTCGTCGACTTCCTCGCGCTGTTCCACCTGAACGAGAAATACATCTCGATCACGCCATCGCCGAAGGGCAACGGCGAGATCGACATCGTGATCGAGGGGCCGTGGCTGCACACGATCCTGTTCGAGATCCCGGTGCTCGCGATCGTCAACGAAGTCTATTTCCGCAACACGCAGCGCGAGCCCGACTATCGCGAAGGTCGCGAGCGGCTGTGCGAGAAGATCAAGCTGCTCGGCGCGAAGCCCGAGTTCGCCGACTGCAAGATCGCCGACTACGGCACGCGCCGGCGCTTCTCGAAGGTGTGGCACGAGGAAGTCGCCCTCACGCTGCGCGACGGGCTCGGCCCGCAGTTCGCCGGCACGAGCAACGTGCTGTACGCGATGAAGCACGGCATCACGCCGCTCGGCACGATGGCGCACGAGTATCTGCAGGCGTGCCAGGCGCTCGGCCCGCGGCTGCGCGATTCGCAGATCTACGGTTTCGAGATGTGGGCGAAGGAATATCGCGGCGACCTCGGGATCGCGCTGTCGGACGTCTACGGGATGGACGCGTTCCTGAACGACTTCGACATGTACTTCTGCAAGCTGTTCGACGGCGCGCGCCACGATTCGGGCGATCCGTTCGAGTGGGGCGAGCGCATGCTGCGCCACTACGAGGCGAACCGCTGCGACCCGCGCACCAAGGTGCTCGTGTTCTCGGATGCGCTCGACATCCCGAAGGTGATGCAGTTGTACGAACGGTTCCGCGGCCGCTGCAAGCTCGCATTCGGCGTCGGCACCAACCTCACGAACGACCTCGGCTACGTGCCGCTGCAGATCGTGATCAAGATGGTTCGCTGCAACGGGCAGCCGGTCGCGAAACTGTCGGATACGCCGGGCAAGAGCATGTGCGACGACAAGGCGTATCTCGCGTACCTGCGCCAGGTGTTCGGCATCGCGCAGCCGGTCGAGGAAGGCGCGTCGAAGTAAGCGTCGGCCGAACGGCCAAAACTGCGTCGCGGCGGGGCCGGCCGGTATAATCCGACGGTATCGCCCGCCAACGTCACGAGGACCGTTCATGGACACTTCCGCTGCCCGTCGCCAGATCCTCGCGCGCATTCGCGCGGCGCAGGGGCGTGCGGCCGAACCCGATGCGGCCGAGCGCGACGGCGTTGCCGACTATCTCGCCCGTCATCCGGAGGGCCCGCGCCCGCCGGCGCCGGCCGACCTCGTCGCGGCATTCGTCGACGAAGCGGCCCGTCTGTCGACGACGGTCGACGAAGTCGCAGCGCTTGCCGATGTGCCGGCCGCCGCGGCCCGCTACCTGTCCGCTCATGGCCTGCCGACGCAGGCCGTCGCATGGCGCACGCTGGCCGATTTCGACTGGGCGGGCGCAGGCCTGTCGGTCGAGTTCCGCAAGCCGCGCGACGGCGATCTGGTCGGCCTTACCGGCTGTTTTTGCGCGACCGCCGAAACAGGCTCGCTGGCGCTGCTGTCCGGCCCCGACACCTATGCGTCGGCGGGCCTGCTGCCGGAAACGCACATCGCGATCGTTCCCGCGTCGCGGATCGTTGCCGGTCATGAAGACGCATTTGCGCTGATCCGCGCGGAGCGCGGCGAATTGCCGCGCGCGGTCAATTTCGTGTCGGGTCCGTCGCGCACGGGCGATATCGAGCAGACCATCGTACTGGGCGCGCACGGCCCGTACCGCGTTCACGTGATCGTCGTACGGGGCGCATGACGCGCCCGCTGCATCCACCACCATTCGAACAAGGAAGTTCTGCATGAAACGACATGCCGCCTGGGCGGGCATGGCGTCGGGGATCGCGCTTGGCGCCGTTCCCGCGCTTGCATCGGCCGCAACGCTCGACGGTGCCGCGCTGTCTGCCCTCTGGGGTATCCCGTTCGCCGGGATCCTGCTGTCCATCGCACTGTTCCCGCTCGTCGCCCCCGTTTTCTGGCATCACCACTTCGGCAAGATTGCCGCCGCGTGGGCGGTCGTGTTCCTGATCCCGTTCGGATTCGCGTTCGGTGCGGGCACCGCGTTCGGCACGCTCGTGCATGCGCTGCTCGAGGAATACATTCCGTTCATCGTGCTGCTCACCGCGCTCTATACGGTCGCGGGCGGCATCTGCGTGAACGGCAATCTGCATGGATCGCCGAAGCTCAATACCGCGATCCTCGCGCTCGGCACGCTGCTCGCGAGCGTGATGGGTACGACGGGCGCCGCGATGCTGCTGATCCGGCCGCTGCTGCGCGCCAACGACAACCGCAAGCACGTCGTGCACGTCGTGATCTTCTTCATCTTCCTCGTCGCGAACGCGGGCGGCTCGCTGTCGCCGCTCGGCGATCCGCCGCTGTTCCTCGGTTTCCTGAACGGCGTGAGCTTCTTCTGGACGACCACGCACCTCGCGCTGCCGATGCTGTTCATCTGCGCGGTGCTGCTGACGCTGTTCTTCGTGCTCGATACGTACTTCTACCGGAAGGGCGGCGAGGAGCGGCCGGCCGTGCTCGACCCGACGCCGGACGGCGCGGCGCTGTCGATCGACGGGAAGATCAACTTCGTGCTGCTCGCGGCCGTGGTTGCGCTCGTGCTGATGAGCGGCATCTGGAAGCCGGGCATCGCGTTCGACGTATGGGGCACGCACGTCGCGCTGCAGAACCTCGTGCGCGACGTCGCGCTCGTGGGCGTGACGCTCGCGTCGCTCGCGCTGACGCCGCGCTCCGCGCGCGAGGGCAACGCGTTCAACTGGGCGCCGATCGAGGAAGTCGCGAAGCTGTTCGCGGGGATCTTCGTGACGATCGCGCCGGTGATCGTGATCCTGCGCGCCGGCGCCGACGGCGCGTTCGCGCAGATCGTCCACCTCGTCACGGGGCCGGACGGCAAGCCGATCGACGCGATGTACTTCTGGGCGACGGGCATCCTGTCGTCGTTCCTCGACAACGCGCCGACCTATCTCGTGTTCTTCAACCTCGCGGGCGGCGATGCCCAGTCGCTGATGACGACCGGCGCGTCGACGCTCGCCGCGATTTCCGCGGGCGCGGTGTTCATGGGCGCGAACAGCTATATCGGCAACGCACCCAACTTCATGGTGAAGGCGATCGCCGAATCGCGCGGCGTGAAGATGCCGAGCTTCTTCGCGTATCTCGGCTGGGCGCTGGTCGTGCTGATACCGGTATTCCTGCTGACGTCGTGGCTTTTCTTCACGGCGTAAGCTGACGATTTTCAACCTTGAGCGGGCGGTCCCGGCGGCGCACGGCGCGCTTCGATCCGCCCGCGGCATGCGGAGATGGCGATGCAGAAGATCCTGGTCGCGCGTCCGATCTTTCCGGACGTGATCGAGCGGCTCAAGCAATATTTCGACGTCGACTGGAACAACGGCGACGCACTCGCGCCCGGCGCGCTCGCTGCGCGTCTGGCCGACAAGGACGGTGCGTTGACGGCCGGCGATCCGGTCGGCGCGGCCGAGCTCGCCGCCGCGCCGCGCCTGCGCGTCGTGGCGAACATGGCGGTCGGCTACAACAACTTCGACATGGCTGCGTTCAACGCGGCGAACGTGCTCGGCACCAACACGCCCGACGTGCTGAACGAGTCCACCGCCGATTTCGGCTGGGCGCTGATGATGGCCGCCGCTCGCCGGATCGCCGAATCCGAGCACTGGCTGCGCGCCGGCCACTGGCAGAAGTGGGCTTACGACGGGTTCCTCGGCAGTGACATCTACGGCTCGACGCTCGGCGTGATCGGAATGGGGCGCATCGGCCAGGCGCTCGCGCGCCGCGCGCGCGGCTTCGGGATGCAGGTGATCTATCACAATCGGTCGCGTGTCGCGCCCGAGATCGAGGCCGAGCTGAACGCCGAATACGTATCGAAGGATGCGCTGCTCGCGCGCGCCGATCACGTCGTGCTCGTGCTGCCGTACACGCAGGAAAATCACCATACGATCGGCGCTGCCGAACTCGCGAAGATGAAGCCCACCGCGACGCTGACCAACATCGCGCGCGGCGGGATCGTCGACGACGCGGCGCTGGCCGTCGCGTTGCGCGACGGGACGATCGCCGCCGCCGGCCTCGACGTGTACGAAGGCGAGCCGACGGTGCATCCGGCGCTGCTCGAGGTGCCGAACGTCGTGCTGACGCCGCATATCGCGAGCGCGACCGAAAAAACGCGCCGCGCGATGGCGAACCTCGCCGCCGACAACCTGATCGCCGCGCTGGGCGAAGGGCCGCGCGCGGGGCGGCCGCCGAATCCGATCAACCCTGACGTGATCGGGAAGCCGCGCGCATGACGATGACGTTGTTGCTTGCGGCGGTCGTCGTGCTGGCCGTCGCGCTCGCGGTGGCGATCGTCGCGCTCATGCGTGGCACTGGCCGTCACGACGATACGGCTGTACTGGGCGACCAGATCGAGGACGCCGCGCACGCGCAGGCGCGCGCGGTCGAGCGGCTCGAACGCGAATTGCGCGGCGAGATCGTCGAGAACGCGCGCGGCTCGCGCACCGAGCTGGCCGGCAGTTTTGCGCAGCTTCAGCAGACGCTCGCCGCGCAGCTGACGAGCGTGGCGACCGTGCAGAACAACCAGGTCGAGGGCTTCGCCCAGCAGCTCGGCAAGCTCGTCGCCGGCAATGCGCAGCAGTTCGACGCGATGCGCGAGAGTTTGCAGCGCCAGGCGCAGCAGGCGCGCGAGGAGCAGACGGGCGCGCTCAGGCTGTTCGGCGACACGTTGAACCGGCAGCTCACGCAACTGACCGAGGCGAACGATCGCCGGATCGGCGAAGTGCGCGCGACGCTCGAACAGCGGCTGAAGGAAATCGAGACGAACAACGCGGCGAAGCTCGAGGAGATGCGCCGCACCGTCGACGAGAAACTGCACGCGACGCTCGAGCAGCGGCTCGGCGAATCGTTCAAGCTCGTGTCGGACCGGCTCGAGCAGGTGCATCGCGGGCTCGGCGAGATGCAGACGCTCGCGGCGGGCGTCGGCGATCTGAAGAAAGTGCTGACCAACGTGAAGACGCGCGGCACCTGGGGCGAAGTGCAGCTCGAGGCGCTGCTCGAGCAGATGCTGACGCCCGAGCAATACGCGAAGAACGTCGCGACGGTGCCGAAGAGCAGCGAGCGCGTCGAGTTCGCGATCCGGCTGCCGGGGCGCGATGCCGGTACGCGCGACGCGCCGCCCGTGTGGCTGCCGATCGACGCGAAATTCCCGCGCGAGGATTACGAGCGGCTGATCGACGCGCAGGAGCGCGCCGATGCGGTGGCGGTCGAGGAAGCGGCCCGCGCGCTCGAAGCGCGCGTGCGGCTCGAGGCGCGCACGATCGCCGAGAAGTACGTCGCGCCGCCGCACACGACCGATTTCGCGCTGTTGTTCCTGCCGACCGAAGGGCTCTATGCGGAGATCCTGCGTCGCCCGGGGCTGACCGACCTGCTGCAGCGCGACTATCGCGTGACGGTGGCCGGCCCGACGACGCTCACCGCACTGTTGAACAGCCTGCAGATGGGTTTCCGCACGCTCGCGATCGAGCAACGGTCGAGCGAGGTGTGGCAGGTGCTCGGCGCGGTAAAAACGGAATTCGGCAAGTTCGGCGACGTGCTCGCGCGCACGAAGGCGCAGCTCGAAACGGTCACGCGCTCGATCGAGTCCGCCGAGCAGCGTACGCGCGTGATGAACCGCAAGCTGAGGCAGGTCGAGGCGCTGCCGGGCGACGCGGCGGCCGGGCTGCTCGGTGCGGAAGGTAGCGACGGCGCCGATGCGGACGACGCGTGACGCGCGTTGCCGATACCGGCCGGAACGAAAACGGGCGCCGCGGCGCCCGTTTTTTCATGCAGCGACTGCCGGTGCGGCCGCGATGCGCTCAATGCCCGGCGAGCGTGTCCAGCGCGTCGCCCGTCACGCGAACGATGCGCCAGTCGGGCAGCACGGTGGCGCCCATCTTCTCGTAGAAATCGATCGCAGGCTGGTTCCAGTCGAGAACCGACCATTCGAAGCGCCCGCAACGGCGTTCGACGGCCAGGGCCGCGAGGTGACGCAGCATCGCGGTGCCGAGGCCCGTGCCGCGTTGCGACGGCTGCACGTACAGATCCTCGAGATAGAGGCCGCGGCGGCCGAGGAACGTCGAGTAATTGTGGAAGAACAGCGCATACGCGACGATCGCGCCGTCGTGTTCGGCCACCCGTGCTTCGGCGGCAGGCCGCGCGCCGAACAGTGCGTCGGCGAGGTCGGCCTCGGTCGCGACGAACAGATGCGTGAGCTTCTCGAATTCGGCGAGTTCGCGCATCAGCGCGAGGATCGCACCGACGTCGCTCGCTTGCGCCGCACGGATCAGCGGTGTGCCGCTCACGCTTCCTCCGGCGGATCGGACAGCACGATCTCGATGCCGCCGAAGCGCGATGCGACCCAGTTGTACGCGTGGCACGCGATCCACAGCAACACGAAGCCGAGGATGGCGTTCAGCAGCAGCGCGCTCAGGATCGTGCTCAGTTCGACCATCCCGTAACGAACGTAGGCGACGAGAATGCCGAGCAGCACGATCGGCACGCTGAACGTCAGGTAGACGAGGATCAGCGCCTTTGCGGTCTGCCCCGCGGCGATCGACGAAATTTGTTTCTTCATGTGCGGATTGCCCCCGTAGAGATATACCGATAGTGGAATTCAGATCAGGCCGTCGAACGGCAGGATGTCGACCGGGGTGCCCGCGTCGACTGCCGCGGTATCGTGGCCCAGGACGATGAAACAGTTGGCGGCCGAGAGGCTGCTCAGCGACGCGGAACTCTGCGAGCCGGCAGGTGCGACGTGCCAGCGGCCGTCGGCGGCGCGTGTCGCGATGCCGCGCAGATAGTCGGTGCGGCCCGGGCGCGTCTTCAGCGCATGCGTGCTGAGTGCCGTATGCATCGCCGGCGGCTGGGCCTGCGCGCCGGCCAGCGTCAGCAGTGCGGGGCGCACGATCGCGTAGAACGTCACGGCGGACGCGACCGGATTGCCGGGCAGGCCGAAGAACAGCGCGTGACCGGTGCCACCGGGCGCGCGTGCGAGCGTGCCGCACGCGAGCGGCCGGCCGGGACGCAGCGCGAGGCTGGCGAACGTCACGTCGCCGAGCCGTGCCATCACGTCGCGCGTGAAATCGGCTTCGCCGACCGATACGCCGCCGGACGTGATCACCGCGTCGGCCTGTGCGGCGACGGCGTCGCGCAATGCGGCTTCGAGCGCGGCCGGCTCGTCGCGGACGATCCCGAGGTCGACCGCGTCGACATGCAGTCGTTCGAGCATCGCGATCAGCATCCCGCGATTGCTGTCGTACAGTGCGCCGGGGCCGAGCGGCTCGCCGGGCTCGCGCAGTTCGTCGCCGGTGGAGAACACGGCGACGCGCACGCGCCGGCGCACCGTGACCTCGGTGATGCCGAACGACGCGAGCAGGCCGAGATCGGACGGTCGCAGGATGCGGCCCGCGGCGAGCGCGCAGGCGCCGCGCGCGAGATCCTCGCCGGCCTTGCGGCAGTTCGCGCCGCGCGCGATGTCATGTGCGACGAAGCGAATCGTGTCGCCGTCGGCGCGCACGCGTTCCTGCGGAATCACCGTGTCGCATCCGGCCGGCATCGGCGCGCCCGTCATGATGCGCACGCATGATCCGGCCGCCACGGCGCCGTCGAACGGATGGCCGGCGAGCGCGGTGCCGGCGACCGTCAGCGCGACATCCGCTTGCGGCGCCGCGTGCGTGCCGGTGCTGCCGTCGAACGCGTAGCCGTCCATCGCCGAGTTGTCGTACGCGGGAATGTCGAACGGTGCGTTCACGTCGGCCGCGAGCACGCGGTCGAGCGCATTGCGCAGCGCCACCGCCTCGCACGCCGCGACGGGCACCGCAAAGCGGCACGCGAGTGCCTGCGCGTCGGCGAGCGACAGCGGGGCATCGGAATCGGGGGCGCTTCGGGAGGCGGGCGAGGATTGCGTGATCATCAGTCGGACTGCGCCGCAAGGCGTATCGGGTTCGTGGCCGGTGGCGCGAGGAGGGTGCCTGGGCGCGGGTTTCGCGTGCGGCGGGCGGGAACCGCGCGAGTGCCGTCAGCGGCGGGCCAGCGCGGCGAGTTCCTGCCAGGAGTTGGCATTGTAAAACGCACGCTCGTCGTGAAACTCGACTTCGACCGTCTTGTGGCGTGCGTACCACGCACGCACCTTGCGGTCGCCGGCCGCGAGCCGGGCGGCGAGATCGTCGGCCAGCGACGTGCGCAGCAGCGCGAACGTCGGCTGCGGCGAGCGCGCCTGCTGCGCGTCGACGGTCACCGCCATGGCGATGTCGGCCTGCTGCGCGTCGAGCGCCGCGAGCAGCCGTGCGACGAGGTCGGCGGGCAGGTAGGGCGTATCGCATGGCGAACACGCGACGAGCGGCGCGCGTGCCGCCCGCATGCCGGCGAGCAGGCCCGCGAGCGGGCCGGGGAAGTCGGGCGTTTCGTCCGCGACGATGCGCGCGTCGAACGGCGCACCGAGTTCGGCATAACGATCGGCATGGCGATTCGCGCTGATCAGCGTTTCGTCGACCTGTGGCGAGAGACGGCGCAGTACGTGCAGCGCGAGCGGCGTGCCGTCGAGCAACTGCAGGCCCTTGTCGACGCCGTCCATGCGCGTGGCCCGCCCGCCTGCGAGCAGCAGGCCGGCGATCGAGGGAGAGGTGGAAGCGGGCATCGCGAGAAGGCGGAGGGCAGCGTGCGTCAGCCGCCGATATACGACATCTCGACACGCTTGCCGGCGCCGTCGGGCACGGTGTCGGCAGACGCGCTGCCGCGCAGCTGCGAATAACGGTCGGTGCGGGCCTGCCAGATGCGGGCGATCGCGGTCGCGATCTCGGCGTCGCTCGCGCCGCCGCGCACGAGTGCGCGCAGGTCGTGGCCCGTCGACGCGAACAGGCACAGGTACAGCTTGCCTTCGGTCGACAGCCGCGCGCGCGTGCAGTCGCCGCAGAAGGCCTGCGTGACGCTCGAAATCACGCCGAGCTCGCCGCTGCCGTCCGCGTAGCCCCAGCGCTGCGCGGTTTCTGCCGCCGTGTGCGGCTCGAGCGGTACGAGCGGGAAGTGTTCGGCGATGCGTGCGATGACGTCCGCCGACGGCAGCACCTCGGTCATGTTCCAGCCGTTCGACGTACCGACGTCCATGTACTCGATGAAGCGCAGGATCACGCCGGTACCGCGGAAACGCTCCGCCATCGGCAGGATCTCGCTGTCATTGGTGCCGCGCTTCACGACCATGTTGACCTTGACAGGCGCGAGGCCCGCGGCCTGGGCGGCGAAGATGCCGTCGAGCACGTCGGCGCTCGCGAACTCGGCATCGTTCATGCGCTTGAACAGCGTATCGTCGAGCGCGTCGAGGCTGACCGTCACGCGCGTGAGCCCGGCGTCCTTCAGCGCGCGCGCCTTGCGGGCGAGCAGCGAACCGTTGGTCGTGAGCGTCAGGTCGAGCGGGCGGCCGTCATGCGTGGTCAGGCGGGCGAGGCGCTCGATCAGGAATTCGAGATTCTTGCGCAGCAGCGGCTCGCCGCCCGTGATGCGGATCTTCTCGACGCCATGTGCGACAAAGAGTCGCGCCACGCGTTCGATTTCCTCATGCGTGAGCAGCGCGCTGTGCGGCAGGAACGGGTAGTCCTTGTCGAAGACGGCGCGCGGCATGCAGTACACGCAGCGGAAGTTGCAGCGATCCGTCACCGAAATGCGCAGGTCGCGCAGCGGCCTGGCGAGCGTGTCGGCCAGCGTGCCGTCCGGGGCGTGCGCGACGCCGGAGACGTCCGGCATCCCGCTGACGTCGGCGAGAGGAATGATGCGTCGGGACATGTTGAAAGAAGTGCGAACCAGGCCTCTATTTTAGCCGCAAGCGGCGGGCCGGGCCGGTGGGCGGAAACCCGCAGCGCGGACGTGAAAAAGCCCGCCGGAGGCGGGCTTTTCCTGGTCGGGCGATGTGCCGGTCAGTGATGCGTCGTTTCGACCTGCTGCATCGGGGCCGTATCGACCGGCGGCAGTGCCTTGCGTTCGCGCGGCACACGAGCCGGACGCGGGAGTCGCGACGCGGCTTCCTGCGCGGCGGCGAACTTGTCGGCGTCCGTGTTCACCCAGACGAGACCGGCCTGCTCCAGCACGACATCCAGGCTCGCCGAAGCGGGCGCGGCTGCCGGTTGTGCGGGAACCGGTGCCGGTGCTGCGACGGCCTCGACCGGCGCAGCTTCGACCGGTGCCGGCTCGACAGCCGCCGGAGCGGCTTCGATCGCCACGGCCGGCGCGGCTTGCTCGACGGGCGCGGACTGCGGTGCTTCGACCGCGGCAGGCGCTGCCGGCACTTCGAACGCGTCCGTCGGCGAAACCGCGACCGGAGCCGGACCGGCTTCCGTTTCGACGGCCGGTGCGACCGGAGCCGGTTCTGCCGCGTGGGCAACAACCGCCGGTTCGACCGGAGCCGCTTCGACGTGTACCGGTGCCGGCTGCGGCTCGACAGCGGCCGGCGCAACCGGTTCGGCGTGGTGCTCGACCGCTGCTTCGGCGACGACGGCGCTTGCCGCAGCCGCGGCCACGACGACTGCCGGTGCGGCCGTGTGGGCCGGTTCGGCAGCAGCCGGTGCTTCCGGCGTCACGGCTTGCACGGCGGCTTCGCCATCTGCGCCTTGCTCGGCGTGGTCGACGACTGCGCCGTCTTCCTCGCGCTCGCGGCGACCGCCGCGGCGGCCGCGCCGGCGACGGCGACGTTCCTCGCCATCACGCGCGCCGGCTTCCGCGTCGGCTGCCAGCTCGGCGCCGGGCAGGGCCTCGGCGACGGCCTTGTCGGCGTCCGGTTCCGGATGCGTTTCGCCACGGTTGACCGTTTCGAGCGTAGCCGCATGCTGGGTCGGCTTGCGGCGCTCGCCGCGCTCGCGACGTTCCTGGCGCTCGCCACGGCCGGCGGCTTCGACGCCTTCCGGCTGCTCGGCACGCTCGCGCGGTTCGCGGTTCTCGCGCGGTTCGCGGCTTTCACGCGGCTCGCGGCCTTCGCGCGGGCCACGGCCCTCGCGACCTTCGCGACCCTCACGGCCTTCGCGGATCTCGCGACCTTCACGCGGCTCACGGCCCTCGCGCGGTTCGCGGTTCTCGCGCGGTTCGCGTGCTTCACGCACTTCCTTGCCTTCGCGTTCCTGGCGTTGCTGCTGGCCGCGGCCTGCCGCTGCCTGGTCGCGTCCGCCTTGTGCCTGCTGGGCGCCGCCGCGACGGTTGCGGTTGCGATCGCCGCCGCGTTCGCCGCGTTGCTCGGACTTCTCGGCGCGTTCGCCGCGAGCCGGGCGGGCTGCCTGCTCCTTCGCCGGTGCCGGGGCAACCGGTGCGGGCGCCGGAGCCGGCGCCACACCGAACAGGCCCTTCAGCCAGCCGATGAAACCGCCGCTTGCCGGCGCGACGGGCGCGGGCGCGGCAACGGGTTCGACCGGACGCTGCGGTGCCGGGCTCGGCGCCGGACGCTCGGGCGTGATGCCCTTGACCGCGGCTTCCTGCTTCGGCTTCACTTCCGCCGCGCGCTTGCTGTAGCCGGTTTCCGACTCGAGTTCGCGGGCCGCTTCCTCGGCCATCTTCCAGGATGCGCGCGGATCGTCGAGACGTGCGTCGTCGTGGCGCAGGCGCTCGAGCTTGTAGTGCGGCGTATCGAGGTGCTTGTTCGGGATCAGCACGATGCCGACCTTGAAGCGCGACTCGATCTTGTTGATTTCCTGACGCTTTTCGTTGAGCAGGAAGGCGGTCACCTCGACCGGCACCTGGCAGTGGATCGCCGCGGTGTTTTCCTTCATCGCTTCTTCCTGAATGATCCGCAGGACCTGCAGCGCGGACGATTCGGTATCGCGGATGTGGCCGGTGCCGTTACAACGCGGGCAGGTCACGTGGCTGCCTTCCGACAGGGCCGGACGCAGGCGCTGGCGCGACAGTTCCATCAGGCCGAAACGGGAGATCTTGCCCATCTGGACGCGCGCGCGGTCATGCTTGAGCGCGTCTTTCAGGCGCTGCTCGACTTCGCGCTGGCTCTTCGCCGATTCCATGTCGATGAAATCGATCACGATCAGGCCGCCGAGGTCGCGCAGGCGGAGCTGGCGGGCGACTTCGTCGGCCGCTTCGAGGTTCGTGCGGGTCGCCGTTTCCTCGATGTCCGCGCCCTTGGTCGCGCGCGCCGAGTTCACGTCGATCGCGACGAGCGCTTCGGTGTGGTCGATCACGATCGCGCCGCCCGACGGCAGCGGCACCGTACGCGAGTACGCGGTCTCGATCTGGTGCTCGATCTGGAAGCGGGAGAACAGCGGCACGTCGTCGTGGTAGCGCTTCACCTTCGCGACGTTGTCCGGCATCACGATATCCATGAATGCGCGGGCCTGATCGTGGATCTCGTTCGTATCGATCAGGATTTCGCCGATATCGGGCTGGAAATAGTCCCGGATCGCGCGGATCACGAGGCTCGATTCCAGGTAGATCAGCATCGGCTGGCCGGCGTTGCCGCTTTGCGACGCCGCTTCGATCGCGCGCCACAGTTGCAGCAGGTAGTTCAGGTCCCACTGCAGTTCCTCGGCGCTGCGGCCGATGCCCGCGGTACGGGCGATCATGCTCATGCCGTCCGGAATCTGCAGTTGCGCCATCGTTTCACGCAGTTCCTGACGCTCGTCGCCTTCGATCCGGCGCGACACGCCGCCGCCGCGCGGGTTGTTCGGCATCAGCACCAGGTAGCGGCCGGCGAGCGAGATGAAGGTGGTGAGGGCGGCGCCCTTGTTGCCGCGCTCTTCCTTTTCGACCTGGACGATCAGCTCCTGGCCTTCGCGCAGCGCATCCTGGATGCGCGCGGAGCGCATGTCGATGCCTTCCTTGAAATACTGGCGGGCGACTTCCTTGAACGGCAGGAACCCGTGGCGGTCTTCGCCGTAATTGACGAAGCACGCTTCGAGCGACGGCTCGATACGGGTGATGACACCTTTGTAGATATTGCCTTTGCGCTGTTCGCGCCCGGCGGTTTCGATGTCGATGTCGATGAGCTTCTGCCCATCGACGATGGCGACGCGCAGCTCCTCCTGCTGCGTCGCATTGAACAGCATGCGTTTCATGAACGGCTCCAGGCGGCTCCGCTGCCGGCGCCTCGCGGTTGTCAGTCGCGAGGGCGGGAACGACGGCAGGCCGCACCTTGTTGTGTTGTCACAAGCACGCTGGAGCGGGAACGATGGCGGGGAGAATTGCCTGAAGAGGCGCTTGGGCCCCGAAAGACGGGGCCGGCGGCCGTAGGGCACCTGCGAATACGGCTTCAAAGCACGGCGTTCACACACCGCACGCTGCACAAGCGCGCTAAGCCTGAGTCCGGGCATTGCCACGGGCGCGCGCAATGCGTCGCGCGCGCCGACGGGCGGCAGATGCTGCGGCTTGGGCCGCAGCGGGGAGTATCGAATCCAGCCCGACTTTCCCGCTTGGGGTGTACTTCCCTGGTTTGACGTCGCCAAGTCCCGCACGCTTCGCGGAACCAAATCGGGCGCAACGCCGTAATTTTCGCAACCGGCAGCTTGCGGACGCACTTCGCGCCGTCTGGCTGCCGATCAAATTCTTTTCAACCAACTTTCCGTTACCGCGGCACCTTGCCGACCGAATCCGCCTGTGGGCGCGATCCTTGCCGGCGAGCGGTGCCGTGCGTGCAACTTGCTGCATCTCTTTGATTAGGGGCGAGCAGCGGACCCCCGGCGCAAGTAAAATAGCGGTTTGCGCTTGCGCCTTGCCCGATTCGGTCGGGGCCGGCCGGTCAGGCCACCCACAACGTCAAGCTGGGCAAAATTATATTCAGTATGAATGAGTTAGGCAAAATATCCCAGAATTCGGTCGCAAGCGGCCAGGTATCGATGATCGAGATCGACGAAAACTCGGCCGGTCAGCGGATCGACAACTTCCTGTTGCGCGTCTGTAAAGGCGTGCCCAAAAGCCATATTTACCGGATCCTGCGCAGCGGCGAAGTGCGTGTGAACAAGGGCCGGATCGACGCGCAGTACCGTCTGGCCCTTGGCGACATCGTTCGCGTGCCGCCCGTGCGCGTGGCGGCGGCGGACCTCGCGCGCGCCGACACGCCCGTCGTGCCGCCCGCGAATTTCCACGTGCTGTACGAGGACGACGCGATGCTCGTCATCGACAAGCCGGCGGGGGTCGCGGTCCACGGTGGCAGCGGCGTCGCGTTCGGCGTGATCGAGCAGATGCGCCAGGCGCGCCCGCGTGCGAAGTTCCTCGAACTCGTGCACCGGCTCGACCGCGAGACGTCCGGGATCCTGATGCTCGCGAAGAAGCGCACGGCGCTGGTGGGCCTGCACGAGCAGATTCGCGAGAACCGGATGGACAAGCGCTACTTCGCGTGCGTGCACGGCGAATGGCAGCCCGACTGGGGTCGCCGTCGCGCGGTGAAGGCGCCGCTGTTCAAGTATTCGACCCCGGAAGGGGAGCGCCGCGTGCGCGTGCAGGACGACGGGCTGCCGTCGCATACGGTGTTCAACCTCGTCGACCGCTGGCCGGACTACGCGCTCGTCGAAGCGGAACTCAAAACGGGTCGGACCCATCAGATCCGGGTGCATCTCGCCCATCTCGGCCTGCCGATCGCCGGCGACGCCAAGTATGGCGATTTCGCACTGAACAAGGCGCTGGCGCGCGCGAATGCGCAGCCGTCGTTGAAACGGATGTTCCTGCATGCGCACCGGCTGCGGCTCGCCCACCCGCTGACCGGCGAGGCGCTGCAGTTCGATGCGCCGCTGCCGGACGAATGCCGGCGCTTCCTCGACCAACTCAGCGCATTGCGCGATACCGCCTGAACCTGAACCGCATGGCTCGACAGCAATTTGACCTGATCGTCTTCGACTGGGACGGCACGCTGATGGATTCGACTGCGCACATCGCGCACAGCATCCAGGCCGCATGCCGCGATCTCGGCCTGCCCACGCCGTCCGACGAGGCGTCGCGCTACGTGATCGGCCTCGGCCTGCGCGACGCGCTGCAGATTACCGCTCCGACCCTCGATCCGTCCGACTATTCGCGGCTCGCCGAGCGCTACCGCTATCACTATCTGCTCGACGATCAGCGCATCGAGCTGTTCGCCGGCGTGCGCGAACTGCTCGCCGAACTGCGCGACACCGGTTATCTGCTCGCGGTGGCAACCGGCAAGGGCCGGGTCGGGCTGAATCGCGTGCTCGACCAGTCGAAGCTGACGAGCCTGTTCGATGCGACGCGCTGCGCGGACGAGACTTTCTCCAAACCCCATCCGGCGATGCTGCACGAGCTGTCTCGGGAACTGGGGCAGGATCTTTCTCGCACCGTGATGATCGGCGACACGACGCACGACCTGCAGATGGCCGCGAGTGCCGGGGCGGCCGGCGTTGGTGTCGCTTACGGCGCGCACACGGCCGATGCGCTGGCTGCGCTCACGCCGCGCTTCGTCGCGCCGGACGTCGAAGCGCTGGCCGCGTGGTTGCGGGAGCACGCATGAGCGCGGCGCCGGACGCGATGCGTGTGTGCGCATCGGATGCCCTGGCCGACGGCGGTGCCGGCGTGCGCGTCGACGCGACGCTGCGCGGCGAGCAGGCCGTCGTGTTCTTCGTGCGCTACGAGGGGCGCGCATACGGTTACCTGAACCGCTGCGCGCATGTGCCGATGGAGCTCGACTGGGCCGAAGGGCAGTTCTTCGAATCGTCGGGCCTCTACCTGATGTGCGCGACGCATGGCGCGATCTACGAGCCGAACACAGGCAAGTGCGTCGGCGGCCCGTGCCGCGGCGGCCGGCTGCGGCCGGTCGAGGTCGACGAGCGCGACACGGCCGACGGGCGTGCGGTATTCTGGGTGCCCGACGCCGACCTGCGTCCCGCCGTTTCCGCCACGACCGACTGACGACAACACCGCATGGCCGACCAACCGAATTCCCCGGATTCCTCCTCCCGTCCCGACAGCCGTGAACCGAACTGGGAGCGTGCGGCGCTCGAGCGGATCGCGCTCGCGGCCGTCAAGGAGCAGCGCGCGGCACGGCGCTGGAAGATCTTCTTCCGCTTCGCGTTCCTCGGCGTGTTCGTGCTGCTTGCGTTCGCGCTGATCGATTTCTCGAGCGATGCGAAGTTCTCGGCGAGCGGGCGGCATACGGCGCTCGTGACGATCGACGGCGAGATCGCCGCCGGCGTCAACGCGAACGCCGACGACATCAACACGGCGCTCGACGCCGCGTTCGACGACGACGGTACGGCCGGCGTCGTGCTGCGGATCAACAGCCCGGGCGGCAGCCCGGTGCAGGCCGGGATGGTCTACGACGAGATCCGGCGGCTGCGCGCGAAGCATCCGGACAAGCCGCTGTACGTCGTCGTGACCGACATGTGTGCATCGGGCGGCTATTACATCGCGTCCGCGGCCGACAAGATCTTCGTCGACAAGGCGAGCATCGTCGGGTCGATCGGCGTGCTGATGGACGGGTTCGGCTTTACCGGCCTGATGGGCAAGCTCGGCGTCGAGCGGCGCCTGCATACCTCGGGCGAAAACAAGGGCTTCTACGACCCGTTCTCTCCGGACACGCCGAAGATGGACGCGCATGCGCAGGCGTTGCTCGATCAGGTGCACGCGCAGTTCATCAAGGCGGTGAAGGATGGCCGCGGCAAGCGGCTGCACGAGACGCCCGACATGTTCTCGGGCCTGTTCTGGACCGGCGAGAAGAGCGTCGAGCTCGGGCTCGCCGACGGCTTCGGCACGACCGACACGGTCGCGCGCGACGTGCTGAAGGCGCCCGATCTCGTCGACTATACGGTGAAGGAAAGCCTGACGAACCGTGTCGCGCGCAAGTTCGGCGCGGCCGTCGGCGGCGCCGCGATGAAGGCGCTGACGGCCGGCGGCGCGTCGGTCAGCCTGCGCTGACCGGAAGCGGGCGGGCCGCGATGGCCCGCCGATCGGCTGCCGGGCAGCCGCCGGTCGCGGCTTCAGTTCGCCAGCAGCAGGAAGATCGCAGGGCGCTTGTGCAGATTCGGCGCAGGCGCCTTTTTCCAGTCCGTCACGGTGCGGCTCGCGATCGTCTCGGTCGCGAGGGTCAGGTCGGCCGCGACGCAGATCTGCGTCGACGGTGCGCAGGTCGCGACGAGCGTGTCGAGCATCGCCTGATTCCGGTACGGCGTTTCGATGAAGATCTGCGTCTGGCGCGCCTTGCGTGACAGCTGCTCGAGTTCGCGCAGGCGTTTCGCACGCGCGGCCGCGTCGACCGGCAGGTAGCCGTTGAACGCGAAGCTCTGGCCGTTCAGGCCCGATGCCATCAGCGCGAGCAGGATCGAACTCGGCCCGACGAGCGGCACGACCTTCACCCCGCGCTCGTGTGCGCGGCGCACCAGCAAGGCGCCGGGATCGGCGACGGCCGGGCAGCCGGCTTCGGATACGAGGCCGGCGTCCGCACCGGCCAGCACGGGCGCGAGCAGCCGGTCGATCTGGCCGGCCGGCGTATTGACGTTCAGTTCGCTGATTTCGATTTCCTGGATCGGGCGCGTCGTGCCGATCTTCTTCAGAAACGCGCGCGTCGTCTTCGCGTTCTCGCCGATGTAATAGCCGAGCGTGCCGGCGCGTGCCTGCACGGCCGCGGGCAGGACGGCCGCGAGCATCGATTCGTCGCCTTCGCCGAGCGTGTTCGGAACGAGATAGAGCGTGCCGGCCGTCATGCGCGGTCTCCACGGGTGGTTGCAAACAGCGGATAGTCGGCGGCGCGCAGCATCCGCGTGAGCGCGATCAGCGGCAGGCCGACGAGTGCCGTCGGGTCGTTCGAGTCGATCGCGTCGAGCAGCGCGATGCCGAGCCCTTCCGACTTGGCGCTGCCGGCGACGTCGTACGGCGTTTCCGCGCGCAGGTACGCATCGAGTTCGGCCTCGGGCAGCGAGCGGAAACGCACGCGCGTGACGACGTCCTCGACCTGCGCTTCGCCCGTGCGGCTGTCATACAGGCAGAGCGCGCTGTGGAATTCGACTTCGCGGCCCTGCATCGACGCGAGTTGCGCGAGCGCGCGCTCATGCGTGCCGGGCTTGCCGATCTGGAGTCCGTCGAAGGTCGCGACCTGGTCGGACCCGATCACGAGCACGCCGTCCGGCGCGTCGATCGTCGCGGCGACGGCGCGCGCTTTCGCGCCCGCAAGGCGCAGTGCGGTCGCGGCCGGCGTTTCGCCGTCGCGCGGGGTTTCGTCGAGGTCGGGCGACACGACGTCGAAGGGGATGCCGAGGCGCTCGAGGAGCGCGCGGCGGTAGCGTGAACTGGAGGCAAGAATCAGCCGCGGCGGGCGGCAAACGGTATCCGGCATGGTCGGTGGGATTGGTGAGTCGTCGGGTGTTGCGCAGCGTTGCTGCGGACGCAAGCTTAAGTGATTGACTGCAAAAGGTAAAACAGGTATGCTTTCCCGCTTTTCGTCGGCAGGCTTCCGTTGTGGTGGCGCCTGCCGGGTCTTCGGAAGTAAAGTACGGTCACCCGTACGCGAGCGGTGCCAAGCCGGATCCGCAAGTCAGCCTGTAGGCAGGAGCGCACATGAACACTTCTTCTGGCAAACCTGCTGCGGCGCCACTTGATCCGCATGCAGTCGACCTGTTCGAGTTCGCCCGCAGCGGGCGGCAGGCAGCAGGCGCGGTGCACCTCTCGCAACTGCCGCGCATGTTAAACGAAGTGCCCGCGGACGCGCCAGATCGCGACACGGTCTTCACATGGCAGGCAGAAGGGTTCACCCAGAAGGAGTTGCAGGACGACGGCGCCGACGGGCAGCAGCCGTATCTGCGCCTCGCGGTGCACGGTCATGCGTGGCTCACGTGCCAGCGCTGCATGACCCCGTACGACCAGACGTTCGACGTCGACATGACGTACCGGGTCGTCGCGACCGAAGAAGAAGCTGAAGAATTTCCGCTCGACGACGATGAAGCCGATGTGATCGTGGGCTCACGCCAGTTCGATCTCGTCGACTTGATCGAAGAGGAATTGCTGCTTTCGTTGCCGCTCGTGCCCAAGCACGAGGTTTGCCCGGCAGTTCACGAAAGCCTCGTGTCGGGTGCGAGCGGTCCCGCGGAAGAGACGGACGAGGAGTCCGACGAAGCCGGGGACGAAGGCAAACGGCCGAATCCGTTCGCGGCGCTGGAGGCGCTGAAGAAGGGCGGTGACGGCACCAAGAAACACTAAGCAGTTGTGGCGCGGGAAGGCGTAAAGGCTTTGGGCCAGGGTAGTTAAGCGCCGGATCGGGCTGTGTTAGAATCCGGAAAATTATTTAGGAGTTAGTCATGGCAGTCCAGCAAAACAAGAAGTCGCCGTCGAAGCGCGGCATGCATCGTTCGCACGATTTCCTGACGGCAGCGCCGCTGGCAGTCGAGCCGAGCACGGGTGAAGTGCACCTGCGTCACCACGTCAGCCCGAACGGCTACTACCGCGGCAAGAAAGTCGTCAAGACGAAGAACGACTAAGCGTCAAGTCACGCGTTGCGCGCTACGTTTGCCGTTCGCGTGACAACTGGTTCGCTTGACACTTTCCTGGCTCAACAAAAAGGCGGCATTCAACTGCCGCTTTTTTGTGCCTGAAATTCGTCGCATTCCATGACCGTAAAGCTCACAATCGATTGCATGGGAGGCGACCACGGCCCGTCCGTGACCGTTCCCGCGGCAGTCAAGTTCGTCCGCGCGCATCCCGATGCGCACCTGATGCTCGTCGGCATCGAAAGCGCGATCCGCGCTCAGCTGAAAAAGCTGAAAGTCCTCGACGATCCCGCGCTGACCATCGTTCCCGCCACCGAAGTCGTGGCGATGGACGACCCTGTCGAAGTGGCGCTGCGCAAGAAGAAGGATTCTTCGATGCGCGTCGCACTCAACCACGTCAAGGAAGGCGCGGCGCAGGCCTGCATCTCCGCCGGCAATACCGGCGCGCTGATGGCCGTTTCCCGTTACGTACTCAAGACGCTGCCCGGCATCGAGCGGCCCGCGATCGCGTTCGCGCTGCCGAACCCGACCGGCTACACGATGATGCTGGACCTCGGCGCGAACGTCGACTGCGAACCGCAGCACCTGCTGCAGTTCGCGGAAATGGGGCACGCGCTCGTGGCTGCGCTGGAAGGCAAGGAGCGTCCGACGATCGGCCTCTTGAACATCGGCGAAGAGATGATCAAGGGCAACGAGACGATCAAGCGCGCAGGCGAACTGCTGCGCGCCAGCACGCTCAACTTCCGTGGCAACGTCGAAGGCAACGACATCTACAAGGGCACGGTCGACGTGATCGTGTGCGACGGCTTCGTCGGCAACGTCGCGCTGAAGACGTCCGAGGGGCTCGCGCAGATGCTGTCGGACATCATCCGCGAAGAGTTCGGCCGTTCGCTGATGTCGAAGCTGATGGCGCTGCTCGCGCTGCCTGTCCTGATGCGTTTCAAGAAGCGTGTCGATCACCGCCAGTACAACGGCGCGGCGCTGCTGGGGCTGAAGAGCCTCGTGATCAAGAGCCATGGTTCGGCCGATGCCTACGCGTTTGAGTGGGCAATCAAACGCGGGTATGATGCCGTCAAAAACGGCGTGCTGGAGCGCCTCACGCGTGCGATGGCGGATAATTCGGTGTCGCTCGGCGACGGCGAACACAACGCGGGCGGCGCGGGCCATGCAAGCCCCGCCGCAGGCCATCACGCCGAACCTTCCGCTGCGCAATCCTCTAAAGCATAAATGGCCCAATCGACTCTCTATTCCCGCGTGCTCGGCACGGGCAGCTACCTGCCGCCTGACCGCGTCACGAACCAGCAGTTGACCGATCGTCTTGCGAAGGAAGGCATCGAGACGAGCGATGAATGGATCGTTGCGCGCACGGGCATCCATGCGCGCCATTTCGCCGCACCGGACGTCACGACCAGCGACCTCGCGCTCGAGGCGTCGCGTCGCGCGATCGAGGCCGCCGGCATCGATCCGCAGTCGATCGACCTGATCATCGTCGCGACTTCGACCCCCGATTTCGTGTTCCCGAGCACCGCGTGCCTGCTGCAGAACAAGCTCGGCATCAAGAACGGCGGCGCGGCCTTCGACGTGCAGGCCGTGTGTTCGGGCTTCGCGTACGCGATGGCGACGGCCGACAGCTTCATCCGCAGCGGCCAGCACCGCACCGCGCTCGTGGTGGGCGCGGAGACGTTCTCGCGCATTCTCGACTTCAAGGACCGCACGACCTGCGTGCTGTTCGGCGACGGCGCGGGCGCGGTGATCCTGTCCGCGTCGGAAGAGCCGGGCGTGCTCGGCAGCGCGCTGCACGCGGACGGCAGCTACTCGCATATCCTCTGCACGCCGGGCAACGTCAACCGCGGCGTGATCGAAGGCAGCGCGTTCCTATACATGGACGGGCAGGCCGTGTTCAAGCTCGCGGTCAACGTGCTCGAGAAGGTCGCGATCGAGGCGCTCGCGAAGGCGAATCTCGCGCCCGAGCAGATCGACTGGCTGATTCCGCACCAGGCCAACATCCGCATCATGACCAGCACCTGCCGCAAGCTCGGCCTGCCGCAGGAGCGCATGGTCGTGACGGTCGACCAGCACGGCAACACGTCGGCCGCGTCGATCCCGCTGGCGCTCGATACCGCGGTACGCGACGGTCGCATCCAGCGTGGCCAGCACGTGCTGATCGAAGGCGTCGGCGGCGGCTTCACCTGGGGCGCGTCGGTCTTCCGCTACTGATCCGCGGCGCGCGACTGCTGCGCGCGGATCCCACCGGCGCGCCATTCGTGCGCGCCGTCCGAATCGATTCAATTGGGGACGATATGAAATTTGCATTCGTATTTCCGGGGCAGGGCTCGCAGGCGGTCGGCATGCTCAACGCATTCGCTGATCTGGCCGTCGTGCGCGAGACGCTCCAGGAGGCGTCCGATGCACTCAATCAGGATCTCGGCAAGCTGATCGCCGAAGGCCCGGCCGAAGAGCTGAACCTCACCACCAACACGCAGCCCGTGATGCTGACCGCGGCCTATGCGTGCTATCGCGCGTGGCAGCAGGCGGGCGGCCCGGCGCCGTCGATCGTCGCCGGCCACAGCCTCGGCGAATACACGGCGCTCGTCGCCGCCGGCGCGCTCGCGTTCAAGGATGCCGTGCCGCTCGTGCGCTTTCGCGCGCAGGCGATGCAGACGGCCGTGCCGGTCGGCCAGGGCGGCATGGCCGCGATCCTGGGGCTCGATGACGACACGGTGCGTGCGGTATGCGCGGAAGCCGCGGAAGCGGGCGTCGTCGAAGCAGTGAACTTCAATGCACCCGCACAGGTCGTTATCGCAGGCAACAAGGCCGCGGTCGAAAAGGCCTGCGAGATCGCGAAGGCGAAGGGCGCGAAGCGCGCGCTGCCGCTGCCGGTGTCGGCGCCGTTCCATTCGTCGCTGCTCAAGCCGGCGTCGGATCAGTTGCGCGACTACCTCGCGAACGTCGACGTGAAGGCGCCGCAGATTCCGGTCGTCAACAACATCGACGTCGCCGTGGTCAGCGATCCGGCCGCGATCAAGGACGCGCTGGTGCGCCAGGCCGCGGGCCCGGTGCGCTGGGTCGAGTGCGTGCAGCACATCGCAGGCACGGGCGTCACGCACGTGATCGAATGCGGTCCGGGCAAGGTGCTCGCCGGCCTGACGAAGCGCATCGACGGCAACCTGACGGGTGCGTCGGTGTTCGATCCGGCGTCGCTCGACGAAGTGCTCAAGCTGGTGACCGCCTGACGCGGCGCCTTTTCTCAAGAGACGGATATTCGATTCATGGACAAGACTCTCGATAAACAGGTTGCGATCGTTACCGGCGCATCGCGCGGCATCGGCCGTTCGATCGCGCTCGAACTCGCGCGCCTGGGCGCGACGGTGATCGGCACGGCGACGAGTGAGTCGGGCGCCGCGGCGATCACCGCGGCGTTCGCGGAAGCGGGCGTCACGGGTCGCGGTGCGGTGCTGAACGTCAACGACGCGGCAGCCGCCGAGGCGCTGATCGACGCGACCGTGAAGGAATTCGGTGCGCTGAACGTGCTCGTCAACAACGCGGGCATCACGCAGGACCAGCTCGCGATGCGGATGAAGGACGAGGACTGGGACGCGGTGATCGACACCAACCTGAAGTCGGTGTTCCGCCTGTCGCGCGCGGTGCTGCGCCCGATGATGAAGGCGCGTGGCGGGCGCATCATCAACATCACGTCGGTGGTCGGCTCGGCCGGTAACCCGGGTCAGGTCAACTACGCGGCCGCGAAGGCCGGCGTCGCGGGCATGACCCGTGCGCTCGCACGTGAAATCGGCAGCCGCGGCATCACCGTGAACTGTGTGGCGCCGGGCTTCATCGACACCGACATGACGAAGACGCTGCCGGAAGAACAGCAGGCCGCGCTCAAGACCCAGATTCCGCTCGGCCGCCTCGGCAGCCCGGAAGACATTGCCCATGCCGTCGCGTTCCTCGCATCGCCGCAGGCCGGTTACATCACCGGTACGACGCTGCACGTGAACGGCGGCATGTACATGTCGTAACGATTTTCGTTTACCATCCGCGCCGTATCCCGTTTTTCAGGCGGATCGGCGCTTGATCGACCATCAAGCCAACGCGCGTTTTGGCGTCAGCAAACCTGATAAAATGCGCGCACTTGTAAATCTGAACTTTCCCTCGGAGGGGTAATGGACAACATCGAACAACGTGTCAAGAAGATCGTCGCTGAACAACTGGGCGTCGCGGAAGCCGAGATCAAGAACGAAGCTTCGTTCGTGAACGACCTGGGCGCCGACTCGCTCGACACCGTCGAACTGGTGATGGCTCTCGAAGACGAGTTCGGCATGGAAATCCCGGACGAAGAAGCAGAGAAGATCACGACCGTTCAGCAAGCGATCGACTACGCTCGCGCAAACGTCAAGGCGTAACAGGCGCCTTTCGCGCTTGTCCGCCACGTCGCCGCGATCTTCGCGATTGACGCGCCATCCTGCCGGCCTCGCGCCGGACGGACTAACAGCCACAGGGCTCGCAGGGCTGGTTCCTGTGGCCACTGTGGCTTTTGTTTTTGTCATCCAATAATGGAAAAGAGGTTACCGTGAGCCGCCGTCGTGTTGTTGTTACAGGCCTGGGGCTGATTTCGCCTGTTGGCAATAATGTTGCCGACGGCTGGGCCAATCTCGTCGCCGGCAAGTCCGGCATTGCCACCGTCACGAAGTTCGACCCGTCGAACCTCGCCGTCCATTTCGCGGGCGAAGTGAAGGGGTTCAGCGCCGAGGAGTACATCCCGGCGAAGGAAGCCCGGAACATGGATACGTTCATCCATTACGGCATCGCCGCCGGCGTCCAGGCCATCAAGGACAGCGGGCTGGAAGTGAACGAAACCAATGCGGAACGCATCGGCGTGCTGGTCGGTTCCGGCATCGGCGGCCTGCCGATGATCGAAGATACGCACCAGACCTACGTCGATCGCGGCGCGCGCCGGATTTCGCCGTTCTTCGTGCCGGGCTCGATCATCAACATGATCTCGGGTCACCTGAGCATCATGTTCGGCCTGAAGGGCCCGAACCTCGCGGCCGTCACGGCCTGCACGACCGGCCTGCACAGCATCGGCCTCGCGGCGCGCCTGATCCAGGCCGGCGACGCCGACGTGATGGTCGCGGGCGGCGCCGAATCGACGGTGTCGCCGCTCGGCATCGGCGGTTTCGCGGCAGCGCGCGCGCTGTCGACCCGCAACGACGATCCGGCCACCGCGTCCCGACCGTGGGACAAGGACCGCGACGGCTTCGTGCTGGGCGAAGGTGCGGGCGTGATGGTGCTCGAGGAATACGAAGCGGCGAAGGCGCGCGGTGCGAAGATCTACGCGGAAGTCTCGGGCTTCGGCATGACGGGCGATGCGTACCACATGACCGCGCCGAACATGGACGGCCCGCGCCGCTGCATGGTCGCGGCACTGCGCGACGCCGGCGTGAACGCGGACGAGGTCCAGTACCTGAACGCGCATGGCACGTCGACGCCGCTGGGCGACAAGAACGAGTCCGACGCGGTGAAGGCGGCTTTCGGCGAGCATGCGTACAAGATCGTCGTGAACTCGACGAAGTCGATGACGGGCCACCTGCTGGGCGGCGCGGGCGGCCTCGAGTCGGTGTTCACGGTGCTCGCGCTGCACAACAACGTGTCGCCGCCGACCATCAACATCTTCAACCAGGACCCCGAGTGCGATCTCGATTACTGCGCGAACACCGCACGTGACATGAAGATCGACGTGGCCGTGAAGAACAACTTCGGCTTCGGCGGTACCAACGGCACGCTGGTGTTCAAGCGCGTCTGACGCCGCAGTCACTTGACGAGTCCATTCGATGCGCCGGCCGGGCGTCCGCAGCGCTTTGCGTTGCGGGCCTCGGCCGTGTCATATGTCGTGCTGGCCGCGTTCGTCGCGTCGGCTGCCGCGTCGGCCTACCTGTTCTGGGCGCCGCGCGCGGGCGCTGCTGCGGGCGCATGCGTGTCGGCCGTGACGGCCGCGCTGCTGGCCGTATGCGCCGCACGGGCCTGTGCCCGCCGGCTGCCGGCCGAGCTGCGGATCGACGCGTTCGGGGAAATTGCGGCGTTTGGCCGCACCGGGCGCCTGCTGGCCCGTGGCCGCGTGACGGGGCATGCGCACTGGAGCAGCCTGCTGCTGGTGCTGTCGGTCGGGCAGGGTGCCCGGCGGGCCCGGCCGCTGCTGATTCCGGCCGATGCGCTCGACGCCGCATCGTTCAGCGCGCTTTCCGTGCTGGCGAAGACGGCGGGCGCGGCGGGTCGGGCATGACGGCGGCGCGGTTACGTACCGTAACCAGCGTCCGGCGCGGGAACGTTACAATGACGCTCCGCGTTGCATCCCTAGTTAACGGATTTGTCAGGTGAGTGAAAAAGAAATCGATCAGGCTCTGGTCGAACGCGTACAGAAGGGCGACAAGGCGGCGTTCGAACTCCTGGTCTCCAAATACCACCGCAAGATCATTCGGCTGATCTCGCGCCTCGTGCGGGATCCCGCCGAGGTCGAGGATGTGGCCCAGGACGCGTTCATCAAGGCGTATCGTGCGCTGCCGCAATTCCGCGGCGAATCGGCGTTCTATACGTGGTTGTACCGAATTGCCGTCAACACGGCGAAGAACTACCTTGCGACGCAAGGCCGCCGGGCGCCGACCTCGACCGAGGCCGATGCGGAGGAAGCGGAAACTTTCTCCGACGCAGACCAACTAAGGGATATCAACACGCCTGAGTCGATGTTGATGAGCAAGCAGATTGCCGAGACGGTCAACGCTGCCATGGCTCTGCTGCCCGAGGAACTGCGCCAGGCAATTACGCTGCGCGAGATCGAGGGCCTGAGCTACGAAGAGATCGCGGAAATGATGGGCTGTCCGATCGGGACGGTCCGGTCGCGGATCTTCCGTGCACGCGAGGCAATCGCTGCCAAATTGCGTCCGCTGCTCGATACGCCCGAAGGCAAGCGCTGGTAAGCGCGACAGGCGGAGCGACGCGGGTCGGGGTCTAGTTACGGTTAGAGTCGTGAAGTCACGACGGGGTGTGCAAGATGGGGAGCATCATGGGGTCGGTCAATACGCAGTCGCAAGCGTGCTCGCGCGGCGAGCGCCTTTCCGCGCTGGTCGACGGCGAAATGTTCGATGGCCCGGACAACGGGCAGTTTCTGGCTGAGCTCAACCGCGCGGATCGCGCTGCGTGGGCCCATTACCACCTGATCGGCGATGCGCTGCGCTCGGACGAACTGGCGCTGTCGCCCGCGCTGAGCGTCGCGTTCACCGCGCGCATGTCGGCTGCGCTCGAAAGCGAGCCGCACCTGCTCGCGCCGGCGGCCGCGCCCGTCGCGCGCAAGCTGCTGTCGCTGCGCCGGCGCGTCGTGCCCGCGTTCGCGGTTGCCGCCGCGGCGGCCACGCTGACGTGGATCGTCGTCCCGCAAATGCAGACGGCCGGTGCCCCGGGCGCCGTCCAGGTCGCGTCGGCCGGTGCGCCGCAAGGCGGCAACCTGCAGCGCGTGACGGTTGCGCAGGCATCGGCCCAGCCGGGGCTGCAGGACGTCAACATCATCCGCGACGCCAGCCTCGACCAATACCTTGAAGCGCACCAGCAATTCGCGCAGCAGCCCGTCGTCACGGGTTCGATGCCGCTGATCCGTGCTGCCGTGACCACCACGCCAGGCCAATAAACCCGATGCGGACATTGCAGTTGAATCAAACCATCTCCGGATGGAAGCGGCTGCCGGCCCTCCTGCTTTGCGCAGCCGCCCTGTTGTCCGTTCAATCCCTTCCTGCCAGCGCCCAGCAACCGGACGATCCCGTCGCGACCCGCAAGGGTGCCGCGGACTGGCTCGACCGCGTCCAGCAAGCGGCGCAGCAGCAGAGCTACGAAGGCACGTTCGTCTATCAGCGCGGCGGGTATGTGCAGTCGTCGCGCATTGCGCACGTCGCGTCCCGCGACGGCGAGTTCGAACGCATCGAGACGCTCGACGGCAAGCCGCGCAAGCTGCTGCGCCACAACGACGAGCTGTACACGTTCGTACCCGAGCGCAAGCTGTGCGTGGTCGAGCGCCGTCAGACGCGCGACTCGTTCCCCGCGCTGCTCGGCGCGAGCGGCGAGCACGTGATGTCCGTCTACGACGCGAAGTCGCTCGGCAAGGATCGTGTCGCGGGGATCGACGCGCAGGTCGTCGAGCTCGTGCCGAAGGACGCATACCGCTTCACGTACAAGCTGTGGGCCGATGCGCGCACGGGGCTGCTGCTGCGTTCGCAGACGCTCGATGCGAACGATCATGTGCTCGAGCAGATCGCGTTCTCGCAATTGCAGACGGGCGGCGCAAGCGGCGACAAGGCCGCGATCGCGGCCGGCATGCGCAACCTGAGCGGCTGGACGGTCGTGCGCCCGCCGGTTGCGACGGTCGACATGGAAGCGCAGGGCTGGCAACTCGCACCGAGTGTCGCCGGTTTCCAGAAGATTCGCGAAGTGCGCCGGCCGATGGCCGCGCGCGACGCGGGTGAGCCGCCGATTCCGGTCGATCAGGCCGTCTTCACCGACGGTCTCGCGACGATCTCGGTTTTCATCGAGCCGGCCGAAAAGAATACGCGCAAGGAAGGCGCGGGCAGCACCGGTGCAACGAACGTTCTCGTGAAGCGCCGCGGCGACTACTGGATCACCGTGCTCGGCGAAGTGCCGCCGGCTACGTTGCAGCAGTTCGCGTCTGCCATAGAATACAAGGCTTCCAAGTAACGCTACGGCTTCCGACATGATGAAACTCACGCTGCGCAAATGGCTCGCGGCGGCGGCGCTGTCTGCCTGCCTGCCGCTCGTGCCACATACCGCGGTCGCGGTGACGACTCCCGCTGCCAGCCTGCCCGACTTCGCCGATCTGGTCGAAAAGGTCGGGCCGGCCGTCGTGAACATCCGGACCACCGCCAACGTGCCGACGAGCAGCGGCCCGCGCGGGATGCTCCCGCCGGGCTTCGACAACGGCGACATGTCGGAATTCTTCCGGCGCTTCTTCGGCATTCCGCTGCCGCAGGCGCCCGGCAACGGTGGCGGCAACCCGAAGAACGCGCCGGCGCCGGACAATCCGCCCGACACCGAACAGAATCGTGGCGTCGGTTCGGGTTTCATCGTGTCGGCCGACGGTTACGTGATGACCAATGCGCACGTCGTCGACGATGCGGACACCATCTACGTGACGCTGACCGACAAGCGCGAATTCAAGGCGAAGCTGATCGGCGTCGACGATCGCACGGACGTCGCGGTCGTCAAGATCCAGGCGTCGAACCTGCCGGTCGTCGCGATCGGCGATTCGAACAAGGTGCGTGTCGGCGAATGGGTCGTCGCGATCGGTTCGCCGTTCGGCCTCGACAACACGGTGACGGCCGGCATCGTCAGCTCGAAGAGCCGCAACACGGGCGACTACCTGCCGTTCATCCAGACCGACGTCGCCGTGAACCCCGGCAACTCGGGCGGCCCGCTGATCAACATGCAGGGCGAGGTGATCGGCATCAACTCGCAGATCTACAGCCGTACCGGCGGCTTCATGGGCATCTCGTTCGCGATCCCGATCGACGAGGCGATGCGCGTGGCCGACCAGCTGAAGGCGACGGGCAAGGTCACGCGCGGCCGGATCGCGGTGGCGATCGGCGAAGTGACGAAGGACGTGGCCGACTCGATCGGGCTGCCGAAGGCGGAGGGCGCGCTCGTCAGCAGCGTCGAGCCGGGCGGTCCGGCCGACAAGGCGGGCATCCAGCCGGGCGACATCATCCTGAAGTTCAATGGCCGTTCGGTCGACACGGCGTCGGATCTGCCGCGCATGGTCGGCGACACGAAGCCGGGCACGAAGGCGACGGTCAGCGTGTGGCGCAAGGGTCAGGCACGCGATCTGCCGATCACGATCGCGGAAACCCCGGCCGAATCGACGGCGAAGGCCGAGCAGCGCAAGAACGCGCCGCAGAAGCCGCGCCAGGCCAACTCGCTCGGTCTGACGGTCAGCGACCTGACGGCGGAGCAGATGAAGACGCTGAAGCTGAAGAACGGCGTGCAGATCGACGGCGTCGACGGCCCGGCCGCCCGTGCGGGCTTGCAGCGCGGCGACATCGTGCTGCGTGTCGGCGACACCGACATCACGAACGCGAAGCAGTTCGCCGAAGTGACCGCGCAGCTCGATCCGCAGAAGGCGGTCGCGGTACTCGTGCGGCGCGGCGACAACACGCAGTTCGTGCCCGTGCGGCCGCGCCAGAAATAACGCGCCGATGTTCACGCTCTACGGCCGCGGCTGGTGCCACCTGTGCGACGACATGCGCGACGCCCTGGCGCCGGTGGCGGCCGAATTCGGTGTTGCGGTCGATTACATCGACATCGATACCGATGCGGCACTCGTCGCCCGCTACGACGAGGACGTGCCCGTGCTGCTGCTGGACGGTGCGGAAGTGTGCCGCCACCGGTTCGACGCCGCGAAGGTGCACGACGCGCTCGCGGCCCGGCGCTGAAGCCGGGCTGCTGCCTTGCGGCGGCGCCTGGCACCGGGCTTTGCCCGGCGGGCGGCCCCGGCAGGGTGCCGCGCGGGCCGGCGTTGGAAATACCGCCCGGCGAAGGCCTTTTCGGCTAAAATAAGCCGTTTTTTCACCGACTTACACAAGGCGTGCTCAGCGGTCGTCGAGCGCGCCTTTTTCGCTTGATCGGCACTGAATGGATCATATTCGCAATTTCTCGATCATCGCGCACATCGACCATGGCAAGTCGACGCTCGCGGATCGCATCATCCAGGTATGCGGCGGCCTCGCCGACCGTGAAATGGAAGCGCAGGTGCTCGACTCGATGGATATCGAGCGCGAGCGCGGCATCACGATCAAGGCGCAGACAGCCGCGCTGTCCTATCGCGCGCGCGACGGCAAGGTCTACAACCTGAACCTGATCGACACGCCGGGGCACGTCGACTTCTCGTACGAAGTCAGCCGTTCGCTGTCCGCGTGCGAAGGCGCGCTGCTGGTCGTCGATGCGAGCCAGGGCGTCGAGGCGCAGACGGTCGCGAACTGCTATACGGCGATCGAGCTCGGCGTCGAGGTCGTTCCCGTGCTGAACAAGATCGACCTGCCGGCCGCGAACCCCGAGAACGCGATCGAGGAGATCGAGGACGTGATCGGCATCGACGCGACCGACGCGACGCGCTGCAGCGCGAAGACGGGCCTCGGCGTCGAGGACGTCCTCGAAGCGCTGATCGCGAAGGTGCCGCCGCCGAAGGGCGATCCGGCCGCGCCGCTGCAGGCGCTGATCATCGACTCGTGGTTCGACAACTACGTCGGCGTCGTGATGCTGGTGCGCATCGTCAACGGCACGCTGCGTCCGAAGGACAAGATCAAGATGATGGCGACCGGCGCGCAGTATCCGGTCGAGCACGTCGGCGTGTTCACGCCGAAATCGCGCAATCTCGAATCGCTGTCGGCGGGGCAGGTCGGCTTCATCATCGCCGGCATCAAGGAACTGACGGCCGCGAAGGTCGGCGATACCGTCACGCATGCGACCAAGGCTGCCGCCGAGCCGCTGCCGGGCTTCAAGGAAGTGAAGCCGCAGGTGTTCGCGGGGCTGTATCCGGTTGAAGCGAACCAGTACGACGCGCTGCGCGAATCGCTCGAGAAGCTGAAGCTGAACGACGCGTCGCTGCAGTACGAGCCGGAAGTGTCGCAGGCACTCGGTTTCGGTTTCCGCTGCGGCTTCCTCGGGCTGCTGCACATGGAAATCGTGCAGGAGCGGCTCGAGCGCGAGTTCGACATGGATCTCATCACGACCGCACCGACGGTCGTCTACGAGGTCGTGCAGAGCGACGGCTCGACGATCATGGTCGAGAACCCGGCGAAGATGCCGGAGCCCGGCCGCATCGCCGAAGTGCGCGAGCCGATCGTCACCGTGAACCTGTACATGCCGCAGGACTACGTGGGCTCGGTGATCACGCTGTGCGAGCAGAAGCGCGGCTCGCAGATCAACATGCAGTATCACGGCCGCCAGGTACAGCTCACGTACGAGATCCCGATGGCCGAGATCGTGCTCGATTTCTTCGATCGCCTGAAGTCGGTGTCGCGCGGCTACGCGTCGATGGACTACGAGTTCAAGGAATACCGTTCGTCGGACGTCGTGAAGGTCGACATGCTGATCAACGGCGACAAGGTCGATGCGCTGTCGATCATCGTGCACCGCTCGCAGTCGCAATACCGCGGCCGCGAAGTGGCCGCGAAGATGCGCGAGATCATCCCGCGCCAGATGTACGACGTGGCGATCCAGGCCGCGATCGGCGCGCACATCGTTGCGCGCGAGAACATCAAGGCGCTGCGCAAGAACGTGCTTGCGAAGTGCTACGGCGGCGACATCACGCGAAAGAAGAAGCTGCTCGAAAAGCAGAAGGAAGGCAAGAAACGGATGAAGCAGGTGGGTTCGGTCGAGATCCCGCAGGAAGCGTTCCTTGCGATCTTGCGCGTCGAAGACAAATAACAGGACTGTTCCTTTTATGAATTTTGCGCTGATTCTTTTTGTGCTCGTCATCTTGACGGGCGTAGCGTGGGTGCTGGACAAACTGGTGTTCCTGCCGCAGCGACGCAAGGCGGCCGACTCGGCGATCGAGGAGTTCGATCGCCAGCAGTCGCGCATCGACAAGCGTTTCGCGGATGAAAACGCGGTGCAGACGCGTTCGAAGCTGCGCGACGAAAAGCTGCGCCAGCCATGGTGGCTCGAGTACACCGCGAGCTTCTTCCCGGTGATCCTGGCGGTGTTCGTCGTGCGTTCGTTCGTCGTCGAGCCGTTCAAGATTCCGTCGGGCTCGATGGTGCCGACGCTGCTCGTCGGCGACTTCATCCTCGTCAACAAGTTCGAATACGGGCTGCGCCTGCCGGTGACGAACACGAAGATCACGCAGGGCAGCCCGCTGTCGCGCGGCGACGTCGTCGTGTTCCGCTATCCGAAGGATGAGTCGGTCGACTACATCAAGCGCGTGATCGGCCTGCCGGGCGACACCGTCGCATATCAGGACAAGCAGCTCACGATCAACGGCCAGCCGGTGCCCGAAACGCCGCTGCCCGATTTCTTCGACGACGAGCGCCAGAATTACGCGAAGCAGTTCGAGGAAACGATCGGCAACAAGAAGAACGCGATCCTCAACAACCCGGCCGTGCCGCCGTTCGTGATGGGCGCATACGACTATCCGTTTCGCGACAACTGCACGTACAACAGCCGCGGCGTGATCTGCAAGGTGCCGCCCGGTCACTACTTCATGATGGGCGACAACCGCGACAACAGTGCGGACAGCCGCTACTGGGGTTTCGTGCCGGACCAGAACATCGTCGGCCGCGCGTTCTTCATCTGGATGAACTTCAGCGACCTCAAGCGCATCGGTTCCTTCAACTGATCGCATCCGGGTCACTCGCAATACGCGACGCACGGGCCGCGTCGCGTATTGCCGAACTACTTTAAGAACCGGCGGTAACACCGCCTCGTCACGCCTTTTCGCGTCCGGCCGTGCCGTTTCGGCCCGACCGGCGCCCGCGTTATACTCCTGCACATGCCCCTATCCCAGTTGGAAAGCCGGCTGCGCTACGAATTTCGCAATGCGGAATTGTTGCGCCAGGCTTTGACCCATCGTAGTCACAGTGCCACGCACAACGAACGGCTCGAGTTTCTCGGCGATTCCGTTCTGAATTGCGCGGTGGCTGCCCTTTTGTTCCAGCGTTTCAGCAAGCTGGACGAAGGCGATCTGTCGCGCGTACGCGCCAACCTCGTCAAACAGCAGTCGCTGTACGAAATTGCTCAGGCCCTGAATATCTCGGACGGGCTGCGGCTCGGCGAGGGGGAGTTGCGCAGCGGCGGGTTCCGCCGCCCGTCGATCCTCGCGGACGCGTTCGAAGCCATCATCGGGGCGGTGTTCCTCGATGGCGGCTTCGAAGCCGCCCAAGGGGTCATCAAGCGCCTCTATATCCCGATTCTCGACCACATCGATCCGCGCACGCTCGGCAAGGACGCGAAGACGCTGCTGCAGGAATACCTGCAGGGGCACAAGATCGCGCTGCCGACCTACACGGTGGTCGCGACGCATGGTGCGGCGCACAATCAGCAATTCGAAGTCGAATGCACGGTGCCGAAGCTCGACGTAAAGGTGTCGGGCTCGGGTGCGAGCCGGCGCGCGGCCGAGCAGGCCGCCGCGAAGAAGGCGCTCGACGAGGTGATGGCGGCCGCGCCGATGCTGGCCGCCAAGCCGAAGCGCTCGAAAAACGCACGCGGGTCGAAGCATGTCGAACCCGAAATCGTGCCGGGCGTGAAGGGCGTGCAGGAAGCGCTCGACCTGCGCTCGCCGGAGCGCAAGGAACGCGCGGCGGCGCGCGAGGCGAGGGCGGCCGGTGCGGCGCCCGCGGCAACCGCGGCGACCGGTAATGAGCCGGCCGCGGCGCCGATGGCCGCGATTCGCGCGGCGCATGTCGACGCATCTGCCGAGAAGGGTGAGCGGGCGGCGAAGCCGGCGGTCGACAAGGCTGCTGAAAAGCCGGCCGAGCGACCCGACAAGTCCGCGGAGAAGCCCGCTGAAGCCGTGCCCGCCGCACGCGCAGCCGACAAGCCGGCTGCGCAGGCCGCCGATCCGGCCCCCGCGTCTGCCGAAAAGACTTCCGCCGGTACCGACTCCGCTTCGCGCACGGCTGCGCGCACGCGCGACACGGCGGCACCGGATTCCGAGACGCCGCCGGGCGGCGTGAGCCTCGCTGCCGCGCAGGCGCGCGTGGCCGATGCCGACCACTGAATTGCCCATCGATCGTGCCGCGCGCCGCGCGGCCGTTTCCGAACCTGTCTCCCAAACGATATGAACACTCCCGCTCCTACCGGTTTCCGTTGCGGCATGATCGCGATCGTGGGCCGCCCGAACGTCGGCAAGTCGACGTTGATGAACGCACTCGTCGGCCAGAAGATCAGCATCACGTCGCGCAAGGCGCAGACGACCCGCCACCGCATCACCGGCATCAATACGTTCGACGACGCGCAATTCGTGTTCGTCGACACGCCGGGCTTCCAGACCCGCCACAGCACCGCGCTGAACCGTTCGCTGAACCGCGCGGTCACGTCGACGCTCACGTCGGTCGACGTGATCCTGTTCGTGATCGAGGCCGGCCGTTTCGGGCCCGACGACCAGAAGGTGCTCGACCTGATCCCGCCGGGCATGCCGACGCTGCTGATCGCGAACAAGATCGACCGCGTGACCGACAAGGCGTCGCTGTTCCCGTTCATGCAGCAGATGAGCACGCTGCGCGAATTCACCGAGCTCGTGCCGCTGTCGGCGCAGCGTCCGGAAGACATCAAGCGCCTGCTGGACACGATCAAGCCGTACCTGCCGGAAGGCGAGCCGATCTACGGCGAGGACGAGCTGACCGACCGCAGCTCGCGTTTCCTCGCCGCCGAAATCCTGCGCGAGAAGGTGTTCCGCTGGACCGGCGACGAACTGCCGTACACGAGCACCGTGCTGATCGACAAGTTCGAGGAGGAAGGGCGCCTGAAGCGCATCTTCGCGACGATCCTCGTCGAGCGCGATTCGCACAAGGCGATGGTGATCGGCAAGAAGGGCGAGAAGCTCAAGCAGATCAGCACCGAGGCGCGGATGGACATGGAGAAGCTGTTCGACGGCCCCGTGTACCTCGAGACCTTCGTGAAGGTGAAGAGCGGCTGGGCCGACAACGAGGCAGGGCTGCGCGCCTATGGGTACGAATGACGCACTGACGTCGACCGAAGACGCGGTGACGGCCGGCGCGAACGACGCGCCGCTGCCGGCACCGCCCGAACCGCCGCGCAAGGCGCGGCGCGCGACGTCTCGCACGTCCGATTTCCGCGTCGCCGAGCAGCCGGCGTTCGTGCTGCACAGTTACCCGTATCGTGAAACGAGCCTGATCGTCGACGTGCTGACGCGCGATCACGGCAGGCTCGCGCTCGTCGCGAAGGGCGCGAAGCGCCCGCACTCCGCGCTGCGCGGTGTACTGCAGACTTTCCAGCCGCTGCTGCTGTCGTGGTCGGGCAAATCCGAGGTGCGCACGCTGACGGGCGCCGAGTGGGTCGGCGGGATGCTGCCGCTCGGCGGCGACGGGCTGCTGTGCGGCTTCTACGCGAACGAGCTGCTCGTGAAATTCTGCGCGCGCGAGGATCCTCAGCCGCCGCTCTTCAACCACTACGTGCTGACCCTCACGCGCCTTGCCCACGGCGAGCCCGCGGTGCAGGTACTGCGCTCGTTCGAGCGCGTGCTGTTGCGCGAGACCGGCTACGCGATGGCGCTGAACCGCACGGTCGCGCGCCGCGCGGTCGAGCCTGACCGCCGCTACGTGTTCGATCCCGAGCGCGGCGTGCGCAACGCGGACGACGAAGTTCCGTCGCACTGGCCGGTCATTTCCGGGCAGACGTTGCTCGACATGGAGCAGGACGATTACCATCGAGCCCAGACGGTTGCGCAAAGCAAGACGCTGATGCGCTTCCTGCTGAACACCTATCTCGGCGGTACGCCGCTTGCCACGCGTCAGATCCTGATCGACCTGCAAAACCTATGAGCTTCTTCCTGACAACGCCCACCGCCATCGACCTCGGCGTGAACATCGACCACGTCGCGACGCTGCGCAATGCGCGCGGCACGACCTACCCCGATCCGATCCGCGCGGCGCTCGCCGCCGAGGAAGCCGGCGCCGACGCGATCACGCTGCATCTGCGCGAGGATCGTCGCCACATCGTCGATGCGGATGTGCGCAAGCTGCGCCCGCTGCTGAAGACGCGCATGAATCTCGAATGCGCGGTGACGGCCGAGATGCTCGATATCGCCTGCGAAGTGCGCCCGCACGACGCGTGCCTCGTGCCCGAAAAGCGCGAGGAACTGACGACCGAAGGCGGTCTCGATGTCGCCGGCCGCTTCGAGGCCGTGCGTGCGGCGTGCAAGCAGCTTGCCGACGTGGGCGTGCGCGTGTCGCTGTTCATCGACCCGGACGAGACGCAGATCCGTGCCGCGCACGAAGCAGGCGCGCCGGTGATCGAGCTGCATACGGGCCGTTATGCCGAAGCGCACGACGAAGCCGAGCAGCAGCGCGAATACGAGCGCATCGTCGCGGGCGTACAGGCCGGCGCGCAGCTTGGCCTGAAGGTCAATGCCGGTCACGGGCTGCACTACACGAACGTGCAGCAGATCGCCGCGATCGACGGCATCGTCGAGCTGAACATCGGCCATGCGATCGTCGCGCACGCGATTTTCTCGGGCTGGGACAATGCGGTGCGCGAAATGAAGGCGATCATGGTCGCCGCACGCGTTGCCGCGCTGCATGGCGGCGCGCGTTGAAGATGAAAGGCCGCTGCGCATCGCGCGTCATGCCTGACCCGGCTCAGCCGGGCCACACCGGCGCGTACTGACATGGCGATCTACGGCATCGGTACCGACATCGCGCAGGTGAGCCGCGTCGCGGCCGTGCTCGAACGCACGGGCGGCCGGTTTGCCGAGAAGGTGCTGGGCCCCGACGAGCTGCGCGTGTTCCATGCGCGCCGCGCCCGCTCCGAGGCGCGCGGCATCGCGTTCCTCGCGACGCGCTTTTCCGCGAAGGAAGCGTTCTCGAAGGCGATCGGGCTCGGCATGCACTGGCCGATGACGTGGCGTGCGCTGCAGACCCTCAATCACCCGAGCGGCGAGCCGTACGTGGTCGCGTCGGGCGAGCTGGCCGACTGGCTTGCCGCCCGCGGCATCACGGCACGCGTGACGGTCAGCGACGAGCGCGACTACGCGGTGTCGTTCGTGATCGCCGAGACGGACGCCGCGCCTGCCCCTGTTTCCCGAACCTCCTCCTGACGGAATTCCCGATTCGATGAAAACGACTCCCGGCCCGGTCATGCTCGACGTCGTCGGCACGGCCCTGTCGCGCGACGATGCGCGGCGCCTCGCGCATCCGAATACCGGCGGCGTGATCCTGTTCGCGCGGCACTTCCAGAACCGTGCGCAACTGACCGCGCTGACCGACTCGATCCGCGCGGTGCGCGAAGACATCCTGATCGCCGTCGATCACGAAGGCGGGCGCGTGCAGCGTTTCCGCACCGACGGCTTCACCGTGCTGCCCGCGATGCGGCGTCTCGGCGAGCTGTGGGATCGCGACGTGCTGCTCGCGACGAAGGTCGCGACGGCCGTCGGCTATATCCTGGCCGCGGAATTGCGCGCATGCGGGATCGACATGAGTTTCACCCCCGTGCTCGACCTCGATTACGGGCACTCGAAAGTGATCGGCGATCGCGCGTTTCATCGCGATGCGCGCGTCGTCACGCTGCTCGCGAAGAGCCTGAACCACGGGCTGTCGCTCGCCGGGATGGCGAACTGCGGCAAGCATTTCCCGGGGCACGGCTTCGCGGAGGCCGACTCGCACGTGGCGCTGCCGACCGACGACCGCACGCTCGATGCGATCCTCAAGCAGGACGTCGCGCCTTACGACTGGCTCGGCTTGTCGCTGTCCGCGGTGATTCCCGCGCACGTGATCTACACGCAGGTCGACAAGCGGCCGGCCGGTTTTTCGCGCGTGTGGCTGCAGGACATCCTGCGCGGGCGGCTCGGCTTCACCGGCGCGATCTTCAGCGACGACCTGTCGATGGAAGCCGCGCGCGAAGGCGGCACGCTCACGCAGGCGGCCGACGCCGCGCTCGCTGCCGGTTGCGATATGGTGCTCGTCTGCAACCAGCCGGACGCGGCCGAGGTCGTGCTGAACGGGTTGAAAGCGCGGGCAACGGACGAGTCGGTGCGACGCCTCAAGCGGATGCGCGCGCGCGGCAAGGCACCCAAGTGGGACAAGCTGATCGCGCAGCCCGAATACCTGCAGGCGCAGGCGCTGTTGAGCAGCGCACTGGCATGAGCGGGGAGGGGATGGCGCGACGTGTGCCATTCCCCGGTCGCCGAAACAAAAAGCCGCGCAGTTGCGCGGCTTTTTCATGAGTTACTGCAGGTGCGAACCGGGTAGCGTCACGAGTCAAGCGGGCGGGGACGGTGATTCTCTTGGCGCAACTAACGGTCTGATTCCGCCAGTGCCTGCAAGCATCGACGCCCGCTCAGTTCACCTTCATCCGCTGCAGCTTGTTGTACAGCGTCTTCGGGCTGATGCCGAGCAGCGTGGCCGCGCGGTGGCGCGTACCGCCGACCGCATCGAGGGTCGCGCGGATCAGCAGATCCTCGACGTCGGACAGCGGCGTGCCGACCTTGATCTGCACGCTGCTGCCGTTCAGCGCGGCGCCGGCCGAGAAACTCGGCTCGCCCGCGCGCAGCGTCTCGATGAAATCGCCCGATGCGTCGTACGCGAAGCGCACGCGTTCCTGCAGTTCGCGCACGTTGCCCGGCCATTCGTAGGACAGGCATTCGCGCACGAAGCCCGGTGCCGCGCGTTTGTCGGTCGTGCTGCGGCCGGTTGCGCGCGCTTCGCGGTTCAGCTCGTCGATCAGCGCGTCGCCGATCGCGAGTGCATCGCCGTCGCGCTCGCGCAGCGGCGGCATCGTGATCGACGCCGCGTCGAGGCGCAACCACAGATCCTCGCGCAGCGTACCGTTCGCGACCGCTTCGCGCGCCGGGCGGCGGGTGGTCGCGATCAGCCGGAAATCGCTCGTGATCGAACTCGTGCCGCCGATCCGCATGAAGTTCTGCGAATCGAGTGCATGCAGCAGTGCTTCCTGCAGCACGAGCGGCAGCGCGGTGATTTCGTCGAGGAACAGCGTGCCGCCGCCGGCCTGCTCGAACAGGCCCGATTCGCGGCGCTCGGCGCCGTCGAACGCGCCGCGCTCATGGCCGAACAGTACGCTGTCGAGCGATGCGCCGTGCCGGCCGGCCTGCGCGATCGTCCTGCAGTCGAACGACACGAACGGCCCCTTGCGGCGCCGGCTCAGGTCGTGCAGCGTGCGCGCGGCCAGTTTCTTGCCGGTACCGGCTTCGCCGGAGAACAGGACGGCCGTTTCGGTGCGCGCGTTGTGCTCGATCATGTCGTACACGTGCTGCATCGCGTCGCTGCGGCCGACCAGTGCGCCGAAGCGGCCGAGATGGCGCAGCGATGCGCGCAACGACTGCACTTCGTCGATCAGTTCGTAAGGACGGGGAATCCGCGCGAGCAGGCTGCGCAGGCGCGGAATGTTGATCGGCTTCAGCAGGTAGTCCCAGATACCGTGACGCAGGCCCTCGATGGCGCTCTCGACCGTCGCATTGCCCGTCAGCACGATGACGGGCAGCGAGCCGTTCGGCTGTTGCTGCGGCAGGTGCTGGAGCAGGTCGAACCCGCTGCCGTCCGGCAGGTTCAGGTCGACGAGCACGACATCGGGAATCGAACGGCCGAGCGCCGTGCGCGCTTCGGCGAGCGACGTGGCCGTGTCGACCGAGAAGCCGTCCGCGGCGAGCAGCGCGGTGAGGCCGGACAGACTGTTGGGATCGTCTTCGACAATCAGGGCGTGTGGCATGGTGGACGCGAGTCGAGTCAAGAGAGGCGGGCTGTCGGTCATCGGGGCCGCAGCCGCATGTCAGATTAAAGACTGATTTTATGCCCCGCTGAACGCGTAACGAGCATTATTTCTCCGGCGCTATAAAACAGTTACCGATGATACAAATTGAATATCTTTACCGGTGGATTTTGTGCTTTACATGAGCCTTGCCCGCGCTCGCTTGTTGGCGCAAGACAAACAAAAAGCGCCCCGAAGGGCGCTTTGTTCGATGCGGGCATCGCTGACGATTACGCGCGGCTGCGGTATTCGTTCGTGCGCGTATCGATTTCGATCTTGTCGCCGGTGTTGCAGAACAGCGGCACTTGCAGTTCGAAGCCCGTTGCGAGCTTGGCGTTCTTCAGCACCTTGCCCGACGACGTGTCGCCCTTGACTGCCGGTTCCGTGTAGGTGATCTCGCGAACGAGGACCGTCGGCAGTTCGACCGAGATCGCCTTCTCGTTGTAGAACACGACTTCGCAAGCCATGCCGTCTTCGAGGTAGTTCAGCGCTTCGCCCATCATTTCGGCTTCGACTTCGAACTGGTTGTAGTCGGCGTCCATGAACACGTACATCGGGTCGGCGAAGTACGAGTACGTCACTTCCTTGCGGTCGAGCACGACGACGTCGAACTTGTCGTCAGCCTTGTAGACCGCTTCCTGGCCTGCATTCGTCAGCAGGTTCTTCATCTTCATCTTGACGACGGCGGAGTTGCGGCCCGACTTGTTGTATTCAGCCTTGGCGATGACCCATGCGTCGCTGCCGATCTGCACGACGTTGCCTACGCGGAGTTCCTGTGCGGTTTTCATAAAAAACTGTCCTGATCAAATCAAATAAATAGGTGCCTGAGCGTTGCACAACGGGTGAGGCGCCAAGCAGACGCGTTCCGGTGGGCGCCAAAAGCAAGCGCTTGCGCGGTCGGCCGTCGGATAACCGCTTATTTTAACTGAGATTTTGCGTATTCCGCCAGCTTTCCCGTGAGATCGCCGACGGCCGCGAGCGCATCGGCCCAGCGGGCCGCGTTGGCGTCCAGTGCGGCGCGGTGCTGCCAGAAATCCGCCCAGTCGGGCGTGCCGGCGCCGTTCCAGGCATGCCAGAACCGCTCGAGCGCCGCGCGCGGCGCGTCGGCGAGGCCGGCCGACAGGTGCGCGAGCGCGGCGTCGAGCTTCGGCAGGTGCACGTCGTCGGCCTGCGGATAGATGTGCCACACGAACGGCTTGCGTGCCCACTGCGCGCGGACGAACGAATCCTCGCCGCGCACGAAATTGATGTCGGCCACCCACAGCAATGGATCGTAGTCAGCCTGGGGGACGAACGCGAGCCCGTGAGCCGTCAGGTTGCCGCTGTGCGCATGCGTGCCCGCGTCGAACGACTCGACCCCGAAAAAACGCGCGACGGCAGGCGACACGCGGCCGGCCGGCACGAGCGCGACGACCGGCGACGGGCCGTCGCGCCACTGCGCGAGCAGCGCGTCGACGGCCGGATTCTCGTACGCGAACAGGCTGACGACCGTCGTGCCGGCAGCCGGCGGCGCGCCGCCGGTCGCGCGCCGCCACCATGCGTCGCGCGCCGCCGCGTCGGCTTCGAAGGCCGCGCGGCGCGAATCGAGGTCGTGCTCCTTCAGGACGCCGCCGGTGCCGGCCGACAGGCCGGGGAAGAAGAACGTCTTCAGCAGCGGGTAGCGCGGATGCGGCGACGGGCGCAGATGGAAGTCGGCGACCCAGTCCTCGGCGCTCAGGTATTCGAGGTTGATCCACACCGGGCGGCGCGCGCGGCGCGCCATCGCCGCGAGATACGCGCCGGGCAACTCGCACGCGAACGCTTCGATCACGACATCGGCGATCTCCAGCGCGTCGCCGACTTCCGCATGCCAGTGCTCGACCACGATCGTGTCGACCGTCTGCCGACCCGCGTCGGGATCGACCCCGGGCAGCAGGCGCGAGAACGTGCGCAGGTCGTCGATGAACAGGCGAACCTGCCAGCCGTGCTCGTGCGCGAGCTGGCGCGCGAGGCGCCAGCAGACGCCGATGTCGCCGAAATTGTCGATCACGGTACAGAAGAGGTCGCAGGCGATCGGTTCGCCCGGCGCGGCGGGCAGGGGGGCAGCGGTGGTGCGTGGCATCGAAGCGGGCCGGTGAATGCTCTAAACTGGCGATTCTAATAGACCCGTTCCGCGTTACAAGGCGCCCGGATCACGCATGACATCCCCTGAAGCTCCCGATACCCCGTTCGAACCGAAGAAGATCCTTGCGCAGTTGCCGCACATGCCGGGCGTCTATCGCTATTACGACACGACGGGCGCCGTGCTCTATGTCGGCAAGGCGCGCGACCTGAAGAAGCGCGTATCGAGCTATTTCACGAAGACGCAGCTGTCGCCGCGCATCGCGATGATGGTCACGCGCATCGCGCGCATCGAGACGACCGTCACGCGTTCGGAGGCCGAAGCGCTGCTGCTCGAGAACAACCTGATCAAGGCGCTCGCGCCGCGCTACAACATCCTGTTTCGCGACGACAAGTCATATCCGTACCTGAAGCTCACCGCGCACCGCTTTCCGCGCATGGCCTATTACCGCGGCTCGGTCGACAAGCAGAACCAGTATTTCGGGCCGTTCCCGAGCGCCTGGGCCGTGCGCGAGAGCATCCAGATCCTGCAGCGCGTGTTCCAGTTGCGCACTTGCGAGGATTCGGTCTTCAACAACCGCACGCGGCCGTGCCTGCTGCATCAGATCGGGCGCTGCACGGCCCCGTGCGTCGGTGCGATCTCCGACGAGGATTACGCGATCGACGTGTCGAACGCCGCGCGGTTCCTGCTCGGCCGGCAGTCCGAAGTGATGAAGGAGCTCGAGCAGAAGATGCACGCGTTCGCGTCCGAGCTGAAATTCGAGCAGGCGGCGGCCGTGCGCAACCAGATGAGCTCGCTCGCGACGGTGCTGCACCAGCAGGCGATCGAGGTCGGCAGCGACAGCGACGTCGACATCCTGGCGGTGGTCGCGCAGGGCGGGCGCGTGTGCGTGAATCTTGCGATGGTGCGCGGCGGCCGGCATCTCGGCGACAAGGCGTATTTCCCGACGCACGTCGAAAGCGCGCTGACGCTCGCCGAAGGCGGTCTCGGCGACGAGTCCGAACTGGCGGAGGCGGCCGCCGCGCCGGCCGACGCATTACCCGACCTGCCCGCCGAAGAATCCGGACGCGCGCGCGGCGACGCGGCGGCGTCGGTCGAGGCCGAGGTGCTCGACGCGTTCATCGCTCAGCACTATCTCGGCAATCGCGTGCCGCCCGTGCTGGTCGTGAGCCATGCGCCCGCGAGCCGCGACCTGCTCGAGTTGCTGTCCGAGCAGGCCGGCCACAAGGTGTCGCTGGTGCGGCAGCCGCAGGGGCAGCGGCGCGCGTGGCTGTCGATGGCCGAGCAGAATGCGCAGATCGCGCTCATGCGGCTGCTGTCCGAGCAGGGCTCGCAGCAGGCGCGCACGCGTGCGCTCGCGGAGACGCTCAGCTACGAATGCGACGATCTCGCGACGCTGCGGATCGAATGCTTCGACATCAGTCATACGATGGGCGAGGCGACGCAGGCGTCGTGCGTCGTCTACCACCATCACAAGATGCAGTCGGGCGAGTACCGCCGCTACAACATCACCGGGATCACGCCGGGCGACGACTACGCGGCGATGCGGCAGGTGCTCACGCGCCGCTACGAGAAGATGGTCGAGCAGGCGGCCCAGGCGGCGGCTGTCGACGAAGCGGCCGGCATCGACGGCGAGTCGACGCGCCAGGCCGAGGCGTCGAGCCTGCTGCCGAACATCGTGCTGATCGACGGCGGCAAGGGTCAGGTCGAAATCGCGCGCCAGGTGTTCACCGAGCTCGGCCTCGATACGTCGATGCTGGTCGGCGTCGCGAAGGGCGAGGGGCGCAAGGTCGGCCTCGAGACGCTCGTGTTCGCGGACGGCCGCACGCCGCTCGAACTCGGCAAGGAGAGCGCCGCCCTGATGCTCGTCGCACAGATTCGCGACGAGGCGCACCGCTTCGCGATCACCGGCATGCGCGCGAAGCGGGCGAAGGCGCGCCAGACGTCACGGCTCGAGGAGCTCGAGGGCGTGGGCGCGAAGCGCCGGCAGCGGCTGCTCGCGCGGTTCGGCGGGTTGCGCGGTGTCGTTGCCGCGAGCGTCGAGGAACTCGCGAGCGTCGAGGGCATCTCGCATGCGCTCGCCGAGCAGATCTACAAGCAGCTTCACTGACGCGGCCGTGCGGCCGGCTGCCTTGCCAGCGTTCTTGTGGCAGGCCGGTCGACACGGCACAATTGCGAATCCTTTACTGTCCCGCATGCCATGCCGTTCAATTTCCCGATTTTCCTGACGTGGGTACGGATCGTGCTGATTCCGCTCGTCGTCGGCGTGTTCTATCTGCCGGACACGGTGATGGGCGGCGCGCACCGCAATCTCGCGGCGGCGGCGATTTTCATTCTCGCTGCGCTGACCGACTGGTTCGACGGGTTTCTAGCCCGCAAGTGGAACCAGACGTCGTCGTTCGGCGCCTTTCTCGATCCGGTCGCGGACAAGCTGATGGTGACGGCGGCGCTGCTGATCCTCGTGCAGATTTCGCGCGTCGATGCGGCGATCGCGCTCGTGATCGTCGGCCGCGAGATCGCGATTTCGGCGCTGCGCGAATGGATGGCACAGATCGGCGCGTCGAAGAGCGTGGCGGTGAACCAGCTCGGCAAGTTCAAGACCGCATGCCAGATGGTCGCGATTCCGATGCTGCTGTTCTACGGGCCGCTGCCGCTCGGCATCGCCACGATCGATACGCGCGTGTGGGGCGAGTGGCTGATGTATCTCGCGGCGGTGCTGACGATCTGGTCGATGCTGTACTACATGAAGCTCGCGTGGCCGCAAATTCGCGAGCGCGGCGGCGCGTGATGCGTGTCACGCGTTCGGTCGAGCAGGTTTTTTGGAAAAAGGGCTGGAAAAGCCCTTGACACACGAAAGTGCCTTCGACATAATCTCGCTTCTCCGCTGCACGACGAAGTAAGTGTGTGACGGGGAAGCAGTAGCGCAGCAATATGCGGGAGTAGCTCAGTTGGTAGAGCGCAACCTTGCCAAGGTTGAGGTCGCGAGTTCGAGACTCGTCTCCCGCTCCAGATTTTTTCTGGCAGCGTGTAGTACGGCAAAGCGCTGCAGATGCAGGACACATGCGGGAGTAGCTCAGTTGGTAGAGCGCAACCTTGCCAAGGTTGAGGTCGCGAGTTCGAGACTCGTCTCCCGCTCCAGATTTTTCTGGCAGCGTGTGGTACGGCGAAGCGCTGCAGGTGCAGGACAATGCGGGAGTAGCTCAGTTGGTAGAGCGCAACCTTGCCAAGGTTGAGGTCGCGAGTTCGAGACTCGTCTCCCGCTCCAAGTAATGGGGAAGCCACGCTTCCCTTTTTATTTGATGGACCTCCGGTCCTCGAATAAAAAATCTGTCTCTTGCCTCACGGCATCCGGACAGTCCGCTTTTGGCGCGATAGCAAAGCGGTTATGCAGCGGCCTGCAAAGCCGTTTAGGCCGGTTCGACTCCGGCTCGCGCCTCCAAGTAAGAAGAGAAAAAGCCCTGAGAAATCAGGGCTTTTTCTTTTGACTATCACGAACGGTTGCACAAGAAGAATGCGGAAGCTGCGCGCATGATGCTGCAGCTCTATCCGGCGGAACAGATGGCCGCAGAGCCAAAGTAACTTGAGCGGTGACATGCATGCAGCGCCGGTGTTGCATGTTCGAATCATTATTCGGTGACGTACTGGCACATTCGCCGAGTTCCAGTAAAGGCATTTGGCGAGCGCGGAACCGTTGTGATGCGGCGCCTCTCACATCGTCAGTCTCGACACTTTTCGCCGATTTCGTCCCATTGACCACCCGCACGGTGTATCGACGCTGCAACGCATTTGCCAGGACTCGCCCGTACTTGATGCTCGGCATCGCCGAGCACTGTTCGGGCGGTGCAGTCGTGAGGCTGGCACGTTGTTCGCTTCATCAGTTGCGTTGGGAACGATAGTCGTTGCCCATTCACGATCGCCCGACGATTCAACTTGCATGCGTCTCGGGAGGGCGTCCGAAACGTGGTGCGTTCGCTCTCCACTGCCACGGAAAAGGGGGCGCGTCCGGACGAAATTGCGTCGTTGCGAGGCCAAACGCAGCATCGAAACTTGTGGTCTGGCAGGCGATCCCAATTAAAACATCAGACAAATAAGCGGCATCCAGGGGACGACCATGGCGAACATTCAACATACAATTCCTCGTCGTCTGAAAATGGCTGACCGTGCCCAGCAACTGCTGGATCTTCATTTTCCCGGCATACCTGAAATTTGGCTTTGGCACCCACATCGAAACGTTGGGTTCGTCACTATTCCTCGTACGCTACCGATTGCGATGCAAGCCGTCGACGCCCAGTCAAAGAGACAGCCAGCAGGTCAAACACTTTTCTGCCTGTGGGCAAGGGCGTGGAATTATCCAGTGCTGTCAATTGCTGATCCCTTGACCTTGGCGGCAGAGGTCGGATTCACCGGCGAGTGCGCTGTCGACACCTGGCGTCGCAGGATGAGTAGGCTACGCGAACTGAATTTCATCCGAACCAAGCCTGGGCCGTCTGGGCAGTTCCATCATGTCTTGCTACTGAACCCAAACGCAGCCATGGAATGGATGCGGTCAAACGGCCTAGTACAGGACGAACTCTACGTCCGGTTCGTTGAGTGTCTTGCGGACATCGGTGCTCTTGACGAAACGGAGCCGATACGCCAGTTGGGGGCGCAGCAACCAGTTCCTATGGCCTGTAATTCGCAAACAAAGTCTGGACAGGCCCGCTGAATGCGGGCCCCTGTGCAATCAGCAATTGCCTTTCTTCGCCTGTCCCGGTGGGCAGAATCCGTTCCCCGGGCCACCCTGCGGTGCAACAACTACCGGTGCACCCGGAACGTATGCGACGCACCCACTGAGCGTGCCGACCATGCTCGCCGCTGCAAGCAACGCGATAACCCCTTTTTTCACTTCGTTCTCCCGTTATTGATGAAAGGGCCGAACGGCCCTTTCGGTGCGCTGCCGACGCGTCAGAAGCTGAAATTGACGTTCGACTGGCTGGTCGTTGCGTTGACGTTCGTCGATTGCGTTGCCCCCGACGCTGCGTCCGCTTCGATCGTATATTGTGCGGCGGCGGCCGGCGATGCGGCGAGCGCGACCGGTAGCGAACCCGAGTAAGTGCCGACGATCGGCGCGGCAGTGGGTACGTTGAGCGCATAGGCGCCCGTATCCAGGTTCGCGTTGATCGACGTGATCTCGTAGGCATTCGCGTCGATCGTCTGCAGCGCGCGCACGAATGCATTGGCGCTGGCAGTCACCGCACCGCTGACGGTGCTCATCGTCGACGCCGGCAGCGTGATCGGTGCGGTCGACGCCGACACCGCCGTGGTCGTGTTCACGACGACCGGGACGGAGCGCACGATACCCGACGCGAAGTTGTTCTGCACGATCACGACATCGTAATTGCCTTGCGTCGAGCTCTGGATCAGCGGCGACAGCACGAACTTGCCGGTGCTGTCGGCCACTGTGCCGCGGACGACCTTGCCGCCTTGCTCGGCATAGACCGTCGCGCCGGCTTCGGCCGAGGCGACGTAACCGGAGATCGCGCCGCTCACAACTGTCGGGACCGCAGTGACGACGGGTTTCAGCGCATACGAGCCGTTGCCGCGCTGGACGATCGACTTGCATGCGTTGAAGTCGAGCACGAGATCGACGAGCGTGTTGGGCTGGACCGTGAACGGGTGGATGATCTTGTAGCCACTTTGCGTCGCGCTCGGCGTGGCGAGCGCCTGTTCGGTGCCGCCGGTCGGGACGACCGAGTTCGCGAGGTTGTTACCTTGATTCTGTGCGAGAACCAGGCGGACTTGCTGATACTGGCCGGCGGGCAGGGCGGTCTGCCCGAGATCGGCGAGCACGCCGTTGGTCAGCGACAGCAGATCGATTTTCTGCGGTGTAGCGAGGGATACGGTCGACCAGCCGGCGTCGTTGTCTGCGGCGTTCGCGTTTGCGTTGACGCGGACTTGCGAGACGGTGATGTACACATGGTCGAAGCCACAGGATGGCGCATCCGTCATCGCGACGTGCAGCGTACCGGTTTGCGTGCCGCCACCGTCGCCGCCGCCGCCGCAACCGGCGAGGATGAATGGTACGAAGGCGGCGCAAAGGGCGCCTTTGATGATGTTGTTCATGTCACCCCCCAAGTTGGGATCGTTATTGTGGGTGACGGAAGAATAGCGGCACTCCAGCCTACTATTTGGGCATCTTTGAAACCAACGGTAACATTCTGTTTGATCGGTCAATTTTTACCGGGATTGGTGTCGCTTCGGATGGCAGCGGGCGAACCCAGGAACGATTGCTTCTTCGTTGCTCGCGATATGCGCATCGCAGATAGGAGGCGACGACCTGATGTCGGATGACGAGCATATGCACCGGCAAAGTCTCTTTTGTCACACGGTAGCGTCGCTTGGCCCAAGTCTATTTGAATGCCCCACGCGAGCAGACATGACTGCGTCGTTCGGCACTGCAAGTTGCTTTGCAACTCCGGTGGCGGGATCTGGCGTCCAGAAATACGAAAGCCCGCTGCGAGCAGGCTTCGGCCATGCGATGCCGCTCGTCCATCGCGACATCCGCTCAGCCGTCCACCGGTTGCGCAGGCGTGTCGAGCGTCAACTGATAGAACGCCGCGTCGAGCCAGCGGCCGAACTTGAAGCCCGCTTCCTTGATCGTGCCCGAGTGCACGAATCCCAGCTTCGCATGCAGTGCGATGCTCCCCGCATTGGCCGCATCGATGCAGCCGACCAGCACGTGTACTTCCGCTTCCCGCGCGCGCCGGACGACCTCGCGCAGCAGCACCTCGCCAAGCCCGCGGCCGCGCTGGTCGCGATGCACGTACACGCTGTGTTCGACCGTGTACTTGAACGCGGGAAACGCGCGGAACGTGCCCCAGCTCGCGAAGCCGAGCAGCGTGCCCGACGCGTCGACCGCGCCGATGACCGGGAAGCCGCCTGCGCGTTTCGCCGCGAACCACGCGACCATCGCTTCCGGCGGACGCGGCTTGTAGTCGTACAGCGCGGTCGAGTTCGCGATCGCGTCGTTCAGGATCTCGAGGATGGCCGGCGCATGCTCGGCCTCGCTGCAATCGATCAGGCGCACGTCGTCGCGCTGTTTCGGGGAATTCATACGGACTCCTGTGGGCAGTAAGTGGGTCGCGCGCACGGCTGCTGCGACGACGCGTTCATCAGAGGGTGCGCATACCGGCGGCTGACGCGTCGCAGATCACGACGACATAACGCGCGGCGTGCGGCGACGGATTGCTGAAAATCAGCGGCTGGTCGAGCCGCATGGCCAGGCAGTCGCCTTCGTGAAGTTCGTGAAGCGTTTCGCCGAGCGTGACGTCGACGCGGCCGCTGATGATCCACACCTGCTGATGCAACGCGCTTTCGCGCCCGCCACTGTCGTACGCGACGCGCGCACCGGGCGGGAAATCCACCTCGACGAGCTGGATCGGCGACGGCCAGCCAGCCGGGGAGAGGTTGCGGCGCACATAACCGGACGCCGGATCCCGCCATTCGGCCTGCTGCGCGCGGCGTGCCAGCGGCTGCGCGGGCGCGTCGTCGTGGTCGCCGCCGAACAGCCCGGCCAGCGACACGCCGAGACCGGCTGCCAGCTTGTCGAGCACGACGGCCGTCGGGCTGGCCGATGCACGTTCGATGAGCGAGATCATCGAACGGCTGACGCCGGAGCGCGCAGCCAGCGCATCGAGCGTGTAGCCTCGTACGGTGCGCAGGTCGCGTACGCGCCGGGCGATGCGTTCGTTGATGCCGGTGTCGTCGGCAGCGGCGGTGACGGATTCTTTCATGGTGGATTTATTTTCCAGCAAACTGGAATTCAGTGTCAACGCTGGTGACGGGCTGGCGGCCGGCCGACGGCTCAACGGAATCCGCATGGCTTGCCCGTCAGCCGACCGCAGCGTAATATACGAACCGACTACGTTTCGTTTAATTGGGGATATATGGGCATCATCAAGATTTCCGAGCACATGCACGAGCGGCTTCGCTCGACCAGCACGGCGCTGAGCCGCTCGATCAACGCACAGGCCGAGCACTGGCTGCGCGTCGGGATGCTGGCGGAACTCAATCCGGCGCTGTCCTACGGCGACATCTGCCGGATGCTGATCGAGGCCGAAGCGCGGGGCGGCGACGCGGGGACGGCGGAACCGGTCGAACACGCCATCGAGCAGGTGGCGTAATGGCGAAGCGAGACATCCCGATCCGCGGCATGGCGGAAATCGCCAAGTCGCGCGAAGCCGCGAAGCTGGCGTCGCAGGTGCTGACGATGATCACCGAGCACGTGAAGCCGGGCGTCACCACCGACGAACTGGACGCACGCTGCCGCGAATACATCGTCGACGTGCTCGGCGCGATCCCGGCGAACATCGGCTACCACGGTTATCCGAAGACGCTGTGCACGTCGGTCAACCACGTGGTGTGTCACGGTATCCCGACGTCGCGGCCGTTGCGCGACGGCGACATCGTGAACCTCGACATCGCGGTGATCAAGGACGGCTGGTTTGGCGATACGAGCCGCATGTATTTCGTCGGCGAACCGAACGAACTCGCGCGGCGCCTCGTCGCGACGACCTATGAGGCGATGCATGCGGGCATCCGCGCGGTGCGCCCGGGCGCCACGCTCGGCGACGTCGGCTACGCGATCCAGCAGGTTGCGCATCGCGAAGGATTCAGCGTGGTTCGCGAGTACTGCGGGCACGGCATCGGCGACGTCTATCACGACGAGCCGCAGGTGCTTCACTACGGCCGCCCGGGCACCGGCGTACCGCTGCGGCCGGGGATGATCTTCACGATCGAGCCGATGCTCAACGCGGGCAAACGCGACACGCGCATGCTGGCGGACGGTTGGACGGTCGTCACGAAGGACCATTCGTTGTCGGCTCAATGGGAGCACATGGTCGTGGTGACGGAAACGGGCTTCGAGGTGCTGACCGAGGATGTGAAGCCGCAAGCGTTCCCGGCGCTGTCCGGCACGCATGCTGCCTGACGCGTAAAGTGCGCCGCGAAGGGCGGTGCGGCGGCACAGTGAAACGGGCTCCTTTGCGGAGCCCGTTTCGTTCGAGGTCATGCGGCGCGATTCATGCGTGAACGCGGCGACCTGCCGCGCGCCGCGCGGTGGATGAACGCGGCTCAGCCGCCGCTCAACCGCGCGCCTTCTGCCAGGCGGATTCGACGAATACGCGGCAGAGCGCCTCCATCCCCTGGCGGTCTTCTTCGTCGAAGCGCGCGGCTACCGGGCTGTCGACGTCCCACACGCCGATCAGCGTGCCGTCGCCGGCCACCAGCGGCACGACGATTTCCGATTCCGACGCGGCGTCGCACGCGATATGGCCGGGGAAGTCATGCACGTCGCGCACGACCTGCGTCTCGCGCGTCTGCGCAGCCGTGCCGCACACGCCCTTGCCGAGCGCGATCCGCACGCAGGCGGGCTTGCCCTGGAACGGCCCGACCACGAGCTCCGTCCCGTCGAAGAAGTAGAAGCCGGCCCAGTTGAGACGGTCGAGCGAGTGGTAGACCAGCGCGGCGAAGTTGGCCGCGTTCGCGGTCAGGTCGCGTTCGGATTCGACGAGCGCGCGTGCTTGCTCGACGAGCGTCGCGTATTGATCGGCCTTGGAGGCGTTGGGGTCGTTGGACAGCGTGAACATGGCGGGAAAGCGATCAGGGTTGTGGAATGCGCGATGCGCGTACCGCAGTCTACGGCACGCACGCACGGTTTGCAGCGCGCGGTTGCGCGTGACGCGGCAAGCTCAGTCGGGTTCGAGTTCGGCAAACCGCGCGGCCAGAAAATCGAGCAGCGCGCGCACGGCGGGCAGCAGCCCCCGGCGCGACGCGAACACGGCATGCACGATCTCGCGGCGCGGTGCCCAGTCGGGCAGCACGGTTACCAGCGCGCCGCGCGCGACCTCGTCGCGCACCATCATCGTCGGCAACTGCACGATGCCGACACCCGCGACGGCCGCCGCGCGCAACGCGAGCATGCCGCCGGTCACAAAGCGCGGCAGGTGGTGGATTTCCGCATGCGCGCCGTCGGGCCCGCGCAGCCGCCACACGTGCGTGGACTGCGGGACGCCGTGATCGAGGCTCGGCAGGCGCGCGAGATCGGCGGGAACGGCCGGTGCGCCATGCTCGCGCAGCAGCGCGGGGCTCGCGACGAGGCACTGGCCGCGCTCGGCCAGCACGCGCAGCGCGAGATCGCTGTCCTCGAGCGGCGGCGGGCGTACGCGGATCGCGACGTCGATCCCTTCGCCGACCACGTCGACGCGCCGGTTGGTCGCTTCCAGATGAATCTCGACGCGCGAACACGCGACCATGAATGCGGCGATCATTTCGCCGACGAGCGAATCGAGCAGCACGATCGGGCAACTGACGCGCACGATGCCGCGCGGCTCCTCGTGCAGCAGCGCGATCGCCTCGTCGGCGGCATCGGCCTCGACGAGCATCGCGCGGCAATGCGCGTAGTAGGTCTGGCCGACGTCGGTAACGGTGAAACGGCGCGTCGAGCGCTGGATCAGCCGCATCCCGAGCCGCGCCTCGAGCAGCGCGATGCGGCGGCTCAGCTTCGATTTCGGCATGTCCAGCGCACGCCCGGCCGGTGCGAAGCCGCCGTGTTCGACGACCTGCACGAAATAATAGAGATCGTTCAGATCCCGCGCTTTATCGTTCATGAAATGGAACGCTGAGTGCGATTTTGGCAGTCTACCGGATCGATCGTTCCACCTCTATATTCCTGTCCAGGATGCGAAACACGTGTTTCGCCGCAATTCGGAGAAGGCAATGAAGAAGATCCAGGGTGTGTACAGTGCGCCGCGCGGCCATTGGGTCGGCGACGGTTTCCCGGTGCGTTCGATGTTCAGCTACCAGTCCCACGGCGCGCATCTGAGCCCGTTCCTGCTGCTCGACTATGCCGGCCCGGCCACGTTCGAGCCGGGCTCGGCCTCGGCGCCGCGCGGGGTCGGCCAGCATCCGCACCGCGGGTTCGAGACGGTGACGATCGTCTATGACGGCGAGGTCGCGCACCGCGACTCGACCGGCGCGGGCGGCGTGATCGGCCCGGGTGACGTGCAGTGGATGACGGCCGCGAGCGGGATCCTGCACGAGGAATTCCACTCGGAGGGGTTCACGAAGCGTGGCGGCCCGCTCGAGATGGTCCAGCTGTGGGTGAACCTGCCCGCCAGGGACAAGATGGGGGCGCCCGGCTACCAGACGCTGCTGGATGCCGACATCCCCGTGGTCGAGCTGCCGGACGGCGCGGGGCGTGCGCGGATCATCGCGGGCGAGCTCGACGGGCGGCGCGGCCCGGCCCGCACGCATACGCCGATCGACGTATGGGACGTGCGGCTCGTGGCCGGCGGCCATGCGCGGTTCCCGGTCGCCGAAGGGCGCACGCTCGCGGTGGTCGTGCTGAGCGGTACCGTGCAGGTGAACGGCGAGACGGTCGCCCGCGAAGCGCAGTTCGTGCAGCTCGGCCGCGACGGCAGCGACGTCGAGATCGAAGCGAACGGCGACGCGAAGCTGCTGATCCTGAGCGGCGAACCGATCGACGAGCCCGTCGTCGGATACGGGCCGTTCGTGATGAACTCGCAAGCGGAGATCCGCACCGCGATCGAGGACTTCAACAACGGCCGCTTCGGCCAGATGCCGGCATGACGGACAGGCCCCGCGCAATGCGGGGCTTTTTTTTCGGGGGCGGGCAGCCGGTCGCGCGGCGCGTGCGCTTCGGGGCATAATCGACGATTGCCGCGCGCCGGCCGGCGCGCCCGAATCAGGACCGACCATGAACGCATCCGCCGCATCCCCGAGCGCCGCCGATCTCGACTGGCGCTGGAAATCCTTCGACGCGCTGACGGCGCGCGAAGTCTATTCGATCCTCGAAGCCCGCAGCGCCGTGTTCGTCGTCGAGCAGAATTGCGTGTATCGCGACATCGACGACGCGGACCAGGCCGCGTGGCACCTGGCTGCATTCGATCCGGCCGGGCGCCTCGCCGGCTATCTGCGCGTGCTGTTGCCGGATGCGCAGAACACCGATGTCCGCATCGGCCGCGTGCTGACGACCGCCGCGTTTCGCGGCGCCGGCCTGGGCAACGGGCTGCTGTCGCGCGCGCTCGAGCATATTCGCGCGCAGTGGCCGGATACGCCGGTGAGCCTGCATGCGCAGGCTCACTTGCAGCGTTTTTACGGGGCATTCGGCTTCGCGCCGAGCTCGGACGTGCACGACGAGGACGGCATCCCGCACGTGTGGATGAGCAGCGCACGCGCGTAATGCGCGCCGCGCCGCGCGGCAGTCAGTGCGCGGCGCGCGCGACCGACGGCGCGTCCGCGCGCTGCGCGGCCCGTTCGCCGATCAGGCGGCCGCGGGCGGACAGCCGCAGCCAGTGCCGCAGCGCGATCAGCGCGCCGATCACGCTCATCATCGAGCCGGGAATCCACAGCAGCAGGCCGCCGATCTGCTGGTCGCGCAGCGGGCTCAGCCACGTGAACGCGCGGCCGCAGATCGAATAGATCGGATACAGCTCGTGCGGCGTGAAGAAGATCAGCGCGCCGAGTGCGATCTGCGGCGGGATCGCCGCGACGACGATCAGGATCCGGCGGCCCGGCGACAGCCGCGCAGGCGGCGCAGGGCGCGGATCGACGACGAGCCACCAGAACAGCAGCCCGTCGATCACCATGCTCCAGTTCATCACGCGATAGAGACGCCAGTCGAGCATCGCGATGAAGTGGATCGGCGACAGCAGCCAGAAATAGATCAGCCCGACGAACAGCACGACCGCGACGACGGGATGGAACACCACGTCGAGTGTCGCGCGCACGGGCGCCCACGCGAGGGCGGGGCGCACGAAGCGCTGCCGCCAGCGAAACGGGATGCCCGCGCGAATCGCCGCGCCCGGATAGGACAGCGCGATGAAGAACGGCCCGAGGTGGTGCAGCACGAGGTGCTGCGCGCGGTGCAGGAAGAACTCGTGCTCGAAGAAATAGTCGAGCCGTGTATGCAGTGCGATGTAGAGCGCCGTCAGCCCGAACCAGAACGAGAACTGCCGCAGCGGCGACACCTTCGCCTTCTTCACGCCGCGCGCGAACAGCACGGCAGCGGTGAGCACCGCGATCACCACGGTCGGCGACGGTTCCCACGGATCGAGCCAGTACAGGAGGTTCATCGCGCGCGCATCATTTCGCCTGGGCCGGCGATTTCACGGCGAACGGCGCATCGACCGTTTCGCCGTCGGAGAATTTCAGGCGCAGGTGCACGGTGTCGCCCGGCTTGATCGCGTGCTTCGGCTCCTCGAGCATGAAGTGGTAGCCGCCCGGTGCGATGTCGACCTTGCCGCGCGCGGGAACCGTCAGCTTGTCGACCATTTCCATCTTCTGCGTCGAGCCGTTCGAGACGGTCTGGTGCAGCATCGCCATCCCGTAGTCGGGGCTGTCGACGTCGACGAGATCGACCGGCTTGTCGCCCGTGTTCACGATCGTCACGTAGCCGCCGGCCGGCAGCTTGTTCGGCAGCCAGCGCACCCATGCGTTCTGCGCGGTGATCGCGCCGGCGGCATAGGCGTGGGTGCCGGCGCACAGCGCGGCGAGGAGGGCGAGCGTCTTGAGTGTCGTCTTCGTCTTCATGTCGTGAGAGGAATTCAGGTGGTGGAGGCGGTGTCGATGATCCGGCGCACATCGGCGGCGATGGCGTCGGGCGAGTCGCGGTCGGTCGCAAGCAGGCGGGCGCGGCCGGTTGCGTCGAAGATGTAGACGGCCGAGCTGTGCGTGACTTCGTAGCCGCCGGACGGATCGCGCTGTTCCATCTGGTACGCGACGCGATAGCGCTTCGCGAGCGATTCTATCTGGCGGTCGGTGCCGGTCAGGCCGCGCGCATGCGCGGCGTCGAACGCGGCGACATACGATTGCATCGCCTGCGGCGTGTCGCGTGCAGGATCGACCGAGACGAACAGGATGCGCACGTCGTTGGCCTGCGGGCCGAGCTTCGCCAGCACTTCCATCAGCCGTGCCATCGTTTCGGGGCAGACGTCGGGGCAGTGCGTGTAGCCGAAGTAGACGAGCGCGACCTGGCCGTGGAACGCATCGGCGTCGACGGGATGGCCGTCGCCGCCCGTCAGCGTGAACGACAGGTCGGGCAGGTGGCCGGTGACGTTGGTCAGGTTCCAGCGCGGCTCGTCGTGCGTGCACGCGGCGAGCGCCACGGCGGCGGCGAGGGCCGCGGTCGTGCGGATGAGGCGGGAGAAGCGCCGGTGCGGCGCTGGGCGGGCAGACGACATCCTGGGGCTCGATCGGACGGAAAGGTGACCGGCCGGCGCGATGCCATGCGTCGCGCGGCAGGCGGTTGCGACTGTAGCGCAATTCGCGCGCCCGCGTCCTTTCGAAACCCGTACGGGGCGGGCGAGCGGGGCAATATGTCGCAGTTGACGCAATCGGCGGCGCACGGCCGGCGATGCGCCGGTTTCGCCCATCTCGGTGCGCAGGCGCGGTAAGATGCGCACAATTCCATCGCGCAGCGGCGGTGCGGCGTTTGCCGGCCGCCTCTCAGACTATCGAATCGATGCAATCCGTTCCGGCTTCCCTGTCCCTGACCGATACCGCGTTCTTCTTCGACTTCGACGGCACGCTCGTCGAACTGGCGCCGACGCCCGACAGCATTCACGTTCCGCCGTCGCTGCTGACGCTGCTCGACGAGCTGCGGCGCCGCTCGCACGGTGCGGTCGCGATCGTGTCCGGGCGCGGTATCGACAACCTCGACACGTTCCTCAAGATGCCCGGCCTGCCGATCGCCGGCCTGCACGGCGCGGAGCGCCGCGATGCGAACGGCGACACGCAGCGCATCGGCTTCAACGACGAACGCCTGCTGCGCATCGAGCGCGAGCTGGCGGCCGTCGTCGACCGTCATCCGGGCATGCTGCTCGAAATCAAGGGCGCGGCCGTTGCGCTGCACTACCGCAACGCGCCCGAGCGCGAGGCGGCTGCGCGGGCGGCCGCCGAGCGCCTCGTCGCCGACTATGCCGATGCGTATGTGCTGCAGCCCGGCAAGATGGTGTTCGAGATCAAGCCGAAGGGGGTCGACAAGGGGCGCGCGCTGGCCGCGTTCCTCGACGAGCCCCCGTTCGCGGGCCGCGTGCCGCTGTTCGCGGGCGACGACCTGACCGACGAGAAGGGCTTCGCGGTGGTCAACGCGCGCGGCGGCCTGTCGATCAAGGTCGGCGCGGGCGAGACGTCCGCCCGCACGCGGCTCGATTCGGTCGACGCGCTGCATGAGCAGATCGCGCACTGGCTCGGTGCGGGGCAGCCGCACGCATGAGTCGCCTCATCATCGTTTCAAACCGCGTCGCACCGATTTCGGAAGGCGAACCGGCGGCAGGCGGCCTCGCGATCGGTGTCTACGATGCGCTGAAGGAGACGGGCGGTATGTGGTTCGGCTGGAGCGGCGAGGTCGTCGCGTCCGGCGCGCCGCAGATTCGCGTCGAGGAGCACGGGCCGGTCACGTTCGCGACCATCGGCCTGTCGCGGCGCGACTACGACCAGTATTACCGCGGCTTCTCGAACGCGACGCTGTGGCCCGCGTTTCACTACCGCACCGACCTGATCCAGTACGACCGTCACGAGTTCGAAGGCTACAGCCGCGTGAACGTGTGGCTCGCGCAGCAGCTCGTGCCGCTGCTGCAGGACGACGACGTGATCTGGGTGCACGACTATCACCTGATCCCGTTCGCGCGCGCGCTGCGCGCGGCCGGCGTGAAGAACCGCATCGGTTTCTTCCTGCACATCCCGTTTCCCGCCGCGCAGGTGCTCGTCAACGTGCCGCCGCATCGCGACCTGGTCGAATCGCTGTGCGCGTTCGACCTGCTCGGCTTCCAGACCGAACCCGACCTGCGCGCATTCTGCGATTACGTCGAATCCGAAGCGGACGGCGTGATCGAGCGCGACGGCCACCTGGTGACGGTGCGCGCATTCGGCCGGACGCTGCGCGCGGCCGCGTATCCGATCGGCGTGCATCCGGACGAGATCGCGTCGCTCGCGCAGGCCGGCGAGCACGGCAAGGCGGTGCGCACGCTCGCGACGTCGCTGCGGGGCCGCAAGCTGATCATGAGCGTCGACCGGCTCGATTACTCGAAGGGACTCGTCGAGCGCTTCCGCGCGTTCGAGAAGCTGCTCGAGCACGAGCCGTCGCATCGCAATCGCGTGTCGTTCCTGCAGATCGCGCCGTCGACCCGTGCGGAGCTGCGTGCGTACCAGGACATCCGCCTGCAGCTCGAAGGAGAGTCGGGACGCATCAACGGACGCTTCGCCGAGCTCGACTGGGCACCGATCCTCTATATCCATCGCCAGTACGATCGCCAACTGCTCGCGGCGCTGTACCGGCTCGCGCGGGTCGGCTACGTGACACCGTTGCGCGACGGGATGAACCTCGTCGCGAAGGAGTACGTATCCGCGCAGGATCCGGACGATCCGGGCGTGCTCGTGCTGTCGCGCTTCGCGGGCGCCGCGCGCGAGTTGACGGGGGCGCTGATCGTCAATCCGATCGATATCGACGGGATGGCCGATGCGTTGTCGCAGGCGCTGACGATGCCGCTCGCCGAGCGGCGCGCGCGTTATACGGACATGATTGCGCAGCTTCGCGAGAACAACGTGTCGGTGTGGCGCGACAACTTCCTGCGCGATCTGCAGCACGCGTAACCGACGCCTCCCGCCGGAAATGAAAAAGCCGCAGTGCGAGCAGCACTGCGGCTTTTTTGCTGGCTGCGGGCCGGTGCGTCAGGCCACGCGTTCGCCGGTCGGCGTGCTGCCGTCGGGCGCCGCGTGATGGCGGCCGTGCTGCTTCGCGAGCAGGTCGCGGTACAGGCCGGGGCGGTTGCGCAGCACGTCGGGCGGCCCGTCGTCGATGACCTTGCCGTTGTTCATCACGATGATCCGGTCGAAGTTGCGCAGCGTCGACAGGCGGTGCGCGATCGCGATCACCGTGCGACCGACCATCAGGCGGTCGAGCGCGCTCTGGATCGCTTCCTCGGATGCGCTGTCGAGCGCGGACGTCGCTTCGTCGAGCAGCAGGATCGGCGCGTTCTTCAGGATCGCGCGCGCGATCGCGATGCGCTGGCGCTGGCCGCCCGACAGCTTGACGCCGCGGTCGCCGACGATCGTGTCATAGCCTTCCGGCATCGCTTCGATGAACTCCGCGCAGCGCGCGTCGCGCGCGGCCGCGAGCACTTCGTCGCGGGTCGCATCGGGGCGGCCGTATGCGATGTTGTCGTAGATCGTCCGGTGCAGCAGCGAGATGTCCTGCGGCACGAGCGCGATCGCGTGGCGCAGGCTGTCCTGCGTGATCGTCTTCACGTCCTGGCCGTCCACCTGCACGACGCCGTCCTGCGTGTCGTAGAAGCGCTGCAGCAGCGCGAGCACGGTCGACTTGCCGGCGCCCGACTTGCCGATCAGGCCGACGCGCTGGCCCGGCTCGATATGGAGATCGAAGTGGTCGAGGATCGCGCGACGGTGCGGATACGCGAACGTCACGCGCTCGAAGTCGACGCGGCCGCCCTTGGCCGACAGCGGCTGGGCGTCCGAGCGATCGGGCATCCCGTGCGGCTCGAGCAACGTCTTGACGGCTTCGGACAGGCGCGCGACGTGCTGGGTGACGTCGACGAGCGCGACCGCGAGGTCGCGCGTGCCGTGCAGGATCGTGAAGCCGAGCGAGCTGACGAGCACGATGTCGCCGGACGTCGCGCGGCCCTGGTCCCACAGCCACAGCGCCCAGCCGAGCAGGCCGGCGGACAGCATCGCGGTGATCACCGCGTGCAGCAGGCGCAGCTTTTCGAGATAGAGCAGGCTTTGCTGGCGCGCATCCATCTCGGCCTTGACCGTTGCGCCGAAGCGCTTCTGTTCGCGCAGCGTCATCCCGAACGCACGCACGAGGCCCATGTTGCCGATCACGTCGACGAGTTCGCCGTCGACCGCGGCGGCCTTCGCCGCGAACGCATGGTGGCGGGCCGAGCCGCGCCCGGCGAGCTTGAACAGGATCACGGACAGCACGGCCGAACAGCCGAGCAGGCCGGCGGCCATCATCGGATTGACGACGATGATCATCAGGATCGCGCCCATCACCGCGATGCACGGCGGCAGCACGTTCCACGCCATCGTGTTCTCCGACGTGTAGACGGCGTTCGACGTGGCCGTGATGCGGCTCGCGAGCGTGCCCGGCTGCTTTTCGGAGTAGTAGGTCGGCGAATGACCGATCAGGTACTGGAACAGGTCGCGCCGCAGGTCGCCGGTGACCGCGACGAACGTATGTGCGGCGACCCAGCCGCCGACGCGCCACAGCAGGTTGTCGGCCGCGATCAGCCCGACGAGCAGCGCGAATGCGCTCCACAGCGGGCCGGGGTGATGACGCCCGGTCGCCAGCACGTCGATCAGGTGCTTGATCGCGTATTGCGAGCCGAGCGCGCAGCCGACGGCGGCCAGCACACTGCAGAGCACGATCAGGTGGGCAACGGGATGCAGGCGGATGTAGCGGAACAGGAACGCGATCGGCCGGTGCGCGTAGCTCGACAGCTTCGCGTTGTGGGCGTTGCGCTGGGCAGGGGTGAGAGATTCCAAAATATGCGTGCGGTGATTCGGTGATTGAGCGTGGCGGCGGGATCGCTTGCCGGCGTTCGCCCGGACTGAATAATCCGGCATTGTAAACAAGGCCGTGCGCTGCGCTGCGCGAATCTTGCCTCGGCCAGGGTTGCGCGATCGATTTTGAGATAAAATCCGGCATCCCGTCCTGTCTCATGTGCCGGAATCACGCTGCCGGCAGTCACTGGGGCAAGGAATGCCAAAAGGGCCTTCCACTCTAGAACGGACACCCAAGTCCGCGGGTTGCAAAGTGTTGCACCTTTGTAACAAAGTAAAGTGTTTGAAATGTTGTGCGCCGTATCGGGATTAACCCTAGATAATCGGCTCCGGGTTCGATTCCAGGTTTTTTACGAACCCCTGTCAACGGGTCTTCGTTTCAAACGTTCTATGCCTGTCGCGTCGCCGACGCTCCTTGAGCAGCGCGGGTTTGACGCCCCCGGCAGGCTGATTCGTCCGACTTTTCGGGCGAAATGCATCCAGCCCGGACCGCCGGCAGGTTGCCGACCCATACCTGGTTTTTAGCCGATTTTTTAGGAGTTACGCATGCGAATCGCCCAAATCGCTCCGTTGCACGAAGCGGTGCCCCCGAAACTGTACGGTGGTACCGAGCGAGTGGTGTCCTACCTCACCGAAGCACTTGTCGAGATGGGGCATGACGTTACGCTCTTCGCGAGCGGCGATTCGCAAACCTCCGCGAAGCTCGAGGCGTGCTGGCCGCAGGCGCTGCGCCTCGACCCGACGATCCGCGACGTGATGGCCCCGCACATGCTGCTCCTCGAGCAGGTGCGCCGCCGCGCGGAAGAGTTCGACGTCCTGCACTGCCACATCGATTACTACCCGTTCTCGCTGTTCTCGCGCCAGCCGGTCCCGCATCTGACGACGATGCACGGCCGTCTCGACCTGCCGGAACTGCAGCCGATCTTCAATGCGTTCAGCGACGTGCCGGTCGTGTCGATCTCCGACAACCAGCGCATCCCGCTGCCGCAGGCGAACTGGCTGTCGACCGTTTATCACGGCCTGCCGGAAAACCTGCTGACGCCGATCCCGAACGTGAAGCCGAGCTACCTCGCGTTCCTCGGCCGCATCTCGCCGGAGAAGCGCGTCGACACGGCGATCCGCATCGCCGAGCAGGCCGGCCTGCCGATCAAGATCGCCGCGAAGCTCGACAAGGCTGACCGCGCGTACTACGAAGAGAAGATCAAGCCGCTGTTCGCGCTGCCGCACGTCGAGTACATCGGCGAAATCAGCGAAGCCGAGAAGACGGAATTCCTGGGCAACGCGCACGCGCTGCTGTTCCCGATCGACTGGCCGGAGCCCTTCGGCCTGGTGATGATCGAGGCGATGGCCTGCGGCACGCCGGTGATCGCGTTCAAGCGCGGCTCGGTGCCGGAAGTGATCGACAACGGCGTGTCGGGCTTCGTCGTCGAAGACGAACTGTCGGCCGTCGCGGCGCTCAAGCGCCTCGATACGCTGCCGCGCGAGAAGGTCCGCGCCGCGTTCGAAGCACGCTTCTCGTCGAAGGTGATGGCGCAGAACTATGTGAAGGGCTACGAGGAACTGCTGCGCCAGAAGCGTCGCACGGTGCTCCGCGAAGTCAACGCAGGCTGATTGCGGGCCGCCGCCCGGCGGCGCGCGGCTCGCCAACGACGCCCCGTCCGGGTTTCCGGCGGGGCGTTGTCACATCCGCGGCGCGGATCTGTTGTATTCTCGCCGCGCCCGACGCCGCGAACGGCCCTCGAAGCGGCCCGGCATGGCATCCAGCCATCTGTCCAGACGGTAATGTCCCTATAATGGCCGTGCCGTGAAATCCGGCCCCGCACGAATATCCAGAGGAGAGCAGTCTTGGCGAGAACGAAATCCACGCGCGCAGCGCCGGCCCCCGGCGCCGGTGTGATCTTCGCGTTGCGTGCGATCGGTCTCGTGCTGCTCGCGCGCTGGCTGTTCTCGATGTCCCAGATGGGTTATCGCTCGTCGCTGTCCGCGATGGTGTCGTCGCCCTGGGCGTTCGTCTACCTCCTGCTGATCTTCCTGCTGCTCGCGCTGCCGGGTGCCGTCGCGCGCGCCGAGCGGCCGTTCCATCCGCTGCCGCAGTGGCTGCGCCAGGCGCTGCGCGTCTTCGCGCTGATCGGTTTCCTGTTCGCGGTCTGGTCGATCGGCATGTTCGTCTGGGTGGACGGCTGGCGCCTCGCGCTGCATGCCGTGACGGCGACCAACGGCTGGCTCGTTGCGGCCCCGGCGCTTTATGCGGCGATCGTCTGGATCTGCCGTCCGCGGCCGCTGTGGCGGACCAACGTGGCGGCCCGCCGCTTCGCGGTCGGCCGTTATGCGATTTCGCTCGACGTGCTGACGCGCACCGCGATCGTCTGGATGGAAAGCCGCAAGGTCGGTCAGTACGACGCGCGCGAACTGTCGGTGCGCTGGCCCGGCCGTACGGCGCCTGCCGCCGGCGAAGGGGCGACGGGCGGACAGCCCTCGGTCGTGCCGCCGCGCCGCGGCGGCCTGTTCAATCGACCGAAGGTCGAGCTGCTGTGGGATTCGCCGGCGGCCGTCGGCCATAACCGGCAGATCGTCATGCGCGCGCCGCTCGCGACCGAAGGCGACCGCGTCGCGGTGCTCGCGCTCGACGCCGCGCTCAAGCAGATCGTCTGACAAGTCCCGCGCACGGCGGGCGGGCGCGGGGGATTGGGGCGGCCGGCTAGGTGCGGACGGCCAAGACCGGCCAGGCCCGGCCGAGTCTCGATATGGCCGGCCCGGTTCGCATCGCCATCCCGATCCGGATCCTGTTCGACTCGAGCGGCGTTTTCCGCCAGACACCCGCCAGCCAGGCCTCGCCGCTCCTATCCAGCCCGTCTCGGCCGGGCGATTCAGCCGCCCGGTCCGTTCCGCGCTCAGCGCACGAGGCAGGGGCGCTTGTTGTTGAAAGTCCACCCCGGAATCAGGTACTGCATCGCCGCCGCGTCGTCGCGGGCGCCGAGCCCGTGCTGCTTGTACAGTTCGTGCGCGACCGCGACGGCATCCATGTCGATATCGATGCCGAGACCCGGCCGCTTCGGCACCTCCACCAGCCCGTTCTCGATCTTCAGCGGCTCGCGCGTCAGCCGCTCGCCGTCCTGCCAGATCCAGTGCGTGTCGATCGCGGTGACCTGGCCCGGTGCGGCGGCCGCGACATGCGTGAACATCGCGAGCGACACGTCGAAGTGGTTGTTCGAGTGCGAGCCCCACGTGAGGCCCCAGTCGCGACACATCTGCGCGACGCGCACCGAACCCTGCATCGTCCAGAAGTGCGGATCGGCGAGCGGGATGTCGACCGCCTGCAACTGCACCGCGTGGCCCATCTGCCGCCAGTCGGTCGCAATCATGTTGGTTGCCGTCGGCAGCCCCGTCGCACGGCGGAATTCGGCCATCACCTCGCGGCCCGAGTAGCCGTTCTCGGCGCCGCACGGATCTTCCGCGTAGGCGAGCACGTGATGCTGGTCGCGACACAGCCGCACGGCCTCGTCGAGCGACCATGCGCCGTTCGGGTCGAGCGTCACGCGCGCGTCGGGGAAGCGCTCGGCGAGCGCCGTCACGGCCTCGATCTCGCTCGCACCTTCGAATACGCCGCCCTTCAGCTTGAAGTCGTTGAAGCCGTAGCGCGCATGCGCGGCCTCGGCGAGCCGCACGACGGCCTCGGGCGTCAGCGCGGCTGCGTCGCGCACACGCGTCCAGTCGTCGGTCGCGCCGCTGCCGTCGCGGTAGGGCAGCGCGGTCTTCGTGCGATCGCCGACGTAGAACAGGTAGCCGAGCATTTCGACGCGCTCGCGTTGCTGGCCCTCGCCGAGCAGCGCGGCGACCGGCACGCCGAGATGCTGGCCCAGCAGGTCGAGCAGCGCGGCCTCGAGCGCGGTGACCGCGTGGATCGTCGTGCGCAGGTCGAAGGTCTGCAGACCGCGGCCGCTCGCGTCGCGGTCGGCGAAGGTGCGCCGCACGTCGTTGAGCACCGCATGGTAATTGCCGACCGGCTGGCCGACGACGAGCGCACGCGCATCGTCGAGCGTGCGGCGGATGCTTTCGCCGCCGGGCACTTCGCCGACGCCGGTCCGGCCCGCGCTGTCCTTCAGGATCACGAGGTTGCGGGTGAAGAACGGGCCGTGTGCGCCGCTCAGGTTGAGCAGCATGCTGTCGTGGCCGGCGACCGGGATCGCTTGCAGGTCGACGATGCGCGGCGTGTCGTGGGAGGGCGAGGCAGTGACGGCGTTCATGGGCGGCGATGGCAGAAGGGTGGGCAATGCCGTGCGGCAAAAGCTTTGCCGCGCGCGGCAGGAGGTGCGATCATTCGACAACCGACGTGCGCGGCGCGCAAGCCCCCGCAGGTCGATGCAACCCGGAACGGGGTGGGAGCGACAACCTGACCAGCGGAGCGCAGAACGCGAAAGCTGGCTGATCGTAAGGCATGGGACCAGGCAGTGCCGGCGTGCGCGCTTGAGTCGACAGGAGATCCGTATTTTGATCATCAGTCGTCGGATGACTTGTGACGCAGTATAATGAATCATCGGCTTTCGCTCAAACCCCGCGTAAACCCTCGGCTCACATTACGATCATTCAAAAAGGAACCGGCCTCATGTCCGTGCCTACGCTTCCCGCAGCGCCGCGCCGTCGCGCACGCAGCCTCGCACAAGATGTCGTCGACGCGCTGACCGCGCAGATCGAAAACGGCACGCTGCGTCCCGGCGACAAGCTGCCGACCGAAACCGAAGTCATGGCGGCGCAGGGCGTGAGCCGTACGGTCGTGCGCGAGGCCATCTCGCGGATGCAGGCGAGCGGCCTCATCGAGACGCGCCACGGTATCGGCAGCTTCGTGCTGGAGCCGTCGCGCCGCCAGACGCTCGGGATCGACCCGGCGACGATCACGACGCTGCGCGACGTGCTCGCGGTGCTGGAACTGCGCATCAGCCTCGAGAGCGAATGCGCGAGCCTCGCCGCGCAGCGCGCGAACGAAACCGATCTGGTCGCGCTGCGGCGCGCGCTCGACGCGATCGCAACGGGGGCGGGCGGCGGCCGCGACACGGCGCAGCTCGACTTCCAGTTCCACCTGCAGATCGCGCAATCCACCGGCAACCGCTATTTCGTCGACATCATGACGCAGCTCGGCACGTCGATCATCCCGCGCACGCGCGTGAATTCGGCCCGCTTTGCCGGTGACGATCTGGAGCGGTACGTCGGCCGGCTGAACCACGAGCACGAGGACATCTACGAGGCGATCGCGCGCCACGACCCGGAGGCCGCACGCGCCGCGATGCGCACGCACCTCACCAACAGCCGCGAGCGGCTGCGCCGCGCGCACGAGGCGGCCGAGGCCGAGCGCGACACGCAGGCCGGCTGATGCACCGGGCGGTGCGTCCGCCCGGTCGAATCGCGTCAACATCAGTCGTCATACGAGATCGATATCCGGTCATCGATCACCGGGGCCGGGCGGCGTGTCCGCCGCCGGCCGCCGGCACCGCCGATCAGCCTCCCTTCGTCGTGATCGTCTTCCACGCGCCGCTCTTCACCTGGTACAGCGTCGACATCCCGCTCTTCAGCGAGCCGTCGTTCGCGAACGAGATGCGGCCGGTGACGCCTTCGAAGTCGATCTTCTTCAGCGCCGGACGATAGACCTTCGGGTCGGTCGAGCTGGCCGCCTGCATCGCCTTGATCGCCGCCCACGCGGCGTCGTAGCCGAACTGCGCGTACGACAGCACGTCGACCCCGAAGCGCTTCCTGAAGCGCTGTTCGAAATCCTTCCCTTGCGGCAGCTCGTCGAGCGGCCGGCCGTATTCCCATGCCATCGCGCCTTCGGCGGCCGGGCCCGCGATCTTGATGAACTCGTTGTCCTTCACGCCGCCGCCGCCGACGAACTGCGCGTTCAGCCCGAGCTGGCGCATCTGCTTGATGAAGTTCGCGGCGAGCGAATCGAGCCCGCCGAAGAAGATCAGGTCGGGATTCTTGGCCTTCAGGCTCGTGATCTGCGCGCGAAAGTCGACCGCCTGGTTGCTGGTGAATTCACGGCCGATGAGGTTCCCGCCGGCGGCTTTCACGGCCTTCTCGAACTCGTCGGCCTCGCCCTGGCCGAACGCGGTGCGGTCGTCGATGATCGCGATGCGCTTCGCCTTCGTCACGTCGACCGCGTACTTGCCCGCGTTGCCGGCGTTCTGGCCGTCGGTCGCGATCACCATGAACATGTTCGCCAGCCCGCGCGAGGTGAGCGTCGGGTTGGTCGCCGCCGGATCGATCACCGGGATGCCGGCCTTGTCGTAGACGACCGAGGCCGGAATCGTCGTCCCCGAGTTGAAATGGCCGACCACGACCGACACGTTCTGGTCGACGAGCGCCTGCGCGGCCTGCACGCCGATGCGCGGGTCGGCCTGGTCGTCCTGTACGACGAGGTTGAAGTGCGCGGGCTTGCCGGCGATCTGCACCTTCTGCGCGGCGGCATCGTCGAGCGCGAGCTGCACGCCGTTCTGCAGGTCCTTGCCGTAGCCGGCGTTCACGCCCGTGAGCGGCGCGGCGAAACCGACCTTCACGTCGGTCGTGTCGGCAGCCCGGGCGGCCTGTTGCGAGAGGAGGGCAAGCGCGGATGCAATCGACACCGACAGCAGGGAATGACGGAATTTCATGTTGTTCCTCTTGTTCGATACCTGCGAGTAAGTACCGCACACGCTCGGGATGGCTGAACGCGTGCGACGGGCGGGCGGTTCGACCGCTTCTCGGAATCGGGCGGGGAGGTCGGCATCGTGATCCTCGGAAGAATCTCCCGTCAGGCTCGGCGAAGAGCCCCGATCGTTTCGATATATAGGTCGCCGATATGCGTGGGTCTTGGCAATTTGCCGCGCATTCGATGCGGATTTGCGCATAGCTTCCGCGCGTGCGGAGGCAGCCGGTATCGGGAGTTTCCCGTCGCGAACGGAGCGGGCGGTGAGGAGGAGCGGAAGCGGAAGCGTGGGGCAGGGAAGCGGCGCGGCCCGCCGGGGCCGCGCCGCCTCACGTGAGGCCGTCAGTCGGACAGCGCGTCCGATGCGGCTTCGGCATCGTCGTGCGATGCGTGCGTGCGGATCAGCGGATCGCTGGTGCTCGGGCGGCCCGTCTCGACGTGGCCCGCGAAGCGGCGCAGGAAGCCGAGCAGCCGGCCGTCGCTGACGGTCAGGTCGTACCAGCCGTGGCTGCCGCGCAGATCCCAGTAGTCGTCGATCTGCTGGCCCGGCGCGAGATCGAACGTGCGCGCGCGGCCGTGGCCGTATGCGTTCGTGACCTTGAGCCGCACCGCCTTGTGGCCGCGGTTCATCAGGCGCAGCGTGATGTTGCCGTTCGCGACGTCATAGCCGTAGATCACCTCGGGGTTCACGTTCGCGCTGCCGACGCCGGTCGCGAACGGGCCGCGGAAATGGCAGTAGAAGCCGTTCGGGCCGTACACGTCGAGGTCGTACAGGCCGAGCGACGCCGCGGCGCTCCACGTGTCGGCGATCCGCTTGCCGGCTTCGACCGTGTACGCCCACGGGCCGTCGAGGCGGTTGCGCGACTGCACCTGGAACGCGGCGCCCGCCCGGCCCGTGTTCGCGAAGGTCAGCCGGAACAGGCCGTTGACCGATTCGACGCGGCCGTGCACGAACAGCTCGTAAGGCAGCGCGCGCGCCGGCCGCAGTCCGGCCTCCTGCTTCGGCAGCTTCTGGAGCACCGGCGGCACGGGGATGTAGTCGGGGTGGCGCAGGCGGTCGGGCGGCGCGTAGCCGCTCGTATCCGGCAGCGTCGGCCAGCCGGCGTCGGCCGTCGCGAAATCGAACGCGGCGGTCAGGTCGCCGCACACCGCGCGACGCCACGGCGACACGTTGCCCGCCTTGACCGGGTATTGCGCGCCGAAACGCGCCTCGATGAATTGCAGCAGCGACGTGTGATCGAAGGTCTGCGAGCAGACCCAGCCGCCTTTCGTCCACGGCGACACGACGAGCATCGGCACGCGCGGCCCGAGCCCGTACGGGCCGGCCATGTGCGATGCGTCGCCGGGGAACACCTCGTTGGTCGTCGCGACCGTCGACAGCCCGTTGTCGCGCGACTGCGGCGCGAACGGCGGCTGCACGTGGTCGAAGAAGCCGTCGTTTTCGTCGTACGTGATGAAGAGCGCGGTCTTGCTCCACACGTCCGGATTCGACACGAGCGCCTTCAGCACCTGCTCGATGTACCACGCACCGTAGTTCGCCGGCCAGTTCGGGTGCTCGGAATACGCTTCCGGCGCGCAGATCCACGACACCTGCGGCAGCGTGCCGTTCTTCACGTCCTGCTGCAGGATGTCGAACAGCGTGCCGCCGGCGCTGATGTTGGTGCCGGTGCGTGCCTTGTCGTACAGCGGCGTGCCGGGCAGCGCGGTGCGGTACTGGTTGAAGTAGAGCAGCGAGTTGTCGCCGTAGTTGCCGATGTACGGGTTCTGCGTCCAGCCCCACGAGCCGTTCGCGTCGAGCCCCGTGCCGATGTCCTGGTAGATCTTCCACGACACGCCGGCCTGTTCGAGCACTTCCGGATAGGTCGTCCAGCCGTAGCCCTTTTCCTCGTTGCCGAGCACCGGGCCGCCGCCCGTGCCGTCGTTGCCGACGTAGCCCGTCCACATGTAGTAGCGGTTCGGGTCGGTCGAGCTCGGGATCGCGCAGTGGTACGCGTCGCAGATCGTGAACGCGTCGGCGAGCTGGTAGTGGAACGGGATGTCGTCGCGCTTCAGGTACGCCATCGTCGTGGTGCCCTTGTTCGGCACCCACTGGTCGTAGCGGCCCTTGTTCCATGCCGCGTGCATGTCCTGCCAGCCGTGCGGCAGGTCCTGCAGGAACTGCAGGCCGAGCTTGTCCGCGCCCGGATGGAACGGCAGCAGCTCGGCCGGGCCGACCGGCTGGTGGAACACCGACTTGCCGTTCGCGAGGCGCAGCGGGCGCGGGTCACCGAAGCCGCGGACACCGCGCATCGTGCCGAAGTAGTGGTCGAACGAGCGGTTCTCCTGCATCAGGATCACGATGTGTTCGATATCGCGGATGGTGCCGGTGCGGCGGTTCGCGGGAATCGCGAGCGCATCGCGGATCACGGGCGGGAACAGGTTCAGCGCGGCGGCGCCGGCGGTGCCGGCAGCGACGCGCAGGAAGTCACGACGGTTCGATCGGGTCATGGTCGTTATCGTGGGGTAAAAGGGACAGCCGATTGGCGGGACCTGCTGAAAGGGCGCACTCGGGTCGCAGGATGCGGCTGCGCCGGGTGGTGCCGCCGCGAGCATAGCGAGGAATCAGTGTCATTCATGTGAAGTCCGGAAACGTTTGCATCCGCGTCGAAGCGATATCGACGCTGCGTCGGGGCATATCGCGAACGGTCGTGGTGATGCAGGGGGTAGAGCGGGAAAGCGGGACAACAGGACAGCAGGACAGCAGGACAGCAGGACAACGGGAAAGCGCGGGACGCGCGCCGCTGAAGCGGCGGGCGATGCCGGTACGTCAGGCGTCCGTCACCCACGCGCCGAACCATTCGCTCGGGCGTGCGATCTCGTCCTGCGCGGCGACGAGTTCGAGCTCGTAGCGGCGTGCATCGTAGGTCGCCTTCACGACCGCATGCACGGCTGCGAGCGTGTGCTCGAACGCGGCGCGCACGGAGTCGCCGCGCAGCCGGCATGCGACGAAGATCGCGCTGGTCAGGTCGCCGACGCCGACCGGATGGCGCGGAAACGCGTACAGCGGGCGCTGGCCGATCCATGCCTCGGTTTCGGTGACGGCGAGCATGTTGAAGCGATCGGCCGGGCTGTTGCGGTCGTGCAGGTGCTTGACGAGGATGATTTGCGGGCCGCGCCGGATCAGCGCGCGGCATGCTTCGACGGCTTCTGCGACGGTTTCGATGCGCCGCCCGACCAGCTTCTGCAGTTCGGTGTGGTTCGGCGACATGCCGTCGGCGAGCGCCGGCATTTCCTGGACCATGAATTCCTCGACGCCGGGCTCGGGCCGGATGCCGCCCGTCTGGCCCATCGCCGGATCGCAGAAGTACCACGCGTTCGGGTTCATCGCCTTCACCGAGCGGACGATCTCGACGGCCGCGCGCGCCTGCGGCGGCGAGCCGAGGAAGCCGGACAGCACGGCGTCGCAGCGCTTGAGCGCGCCGATCGCGGCGATGCCGTCGACGAGCTGCTCCATCTTCGCGGCATCGATCGCGCTGCCCGCCCAATGGCCGTACTGCATGTGATTCGACAACTGGACGGTATTGAGCGGCCAGACGTTGACGCCGAGGCGCTGCATCGGGAACACGGCCGCACTGTTGCCGGCATGGCCGTAGATGACGTGCGACTGAATGCTGAGGACGTTTTTCATGGGAATCGCCTGCACGCGTTTCAGGGTCACGTCACACGATACCCGAGTTCGTCGCGCGCGCGGAAGTCGCGCGGCCCCGGAGTGTTGCGCGCCGTCGTCAGCGCGACCGCGTAGAATCGCGTGGCGCGAGGCGGCCCGGCTGCCCGCGTGCGTCTCCAATCACCGTGATCGCCATGCTTTCGATTCGCAAGATGTTGTATGCCGTGCGCGCCGTCGTGCTCGGCGCGGGTGTCGCCGCCGCGTGCGCCATGCCTGTCGCGGCGGCCGCCGCATCGCCCGCCGGCAACGACGGGCCCGTGTACGGCCCGCGCCTGGAAGGGTTCACCTATCCGGCACCCGTGCGGGTGTATACGTTCGTGTCGCAACGCGAAACGCTCGAGATGGCCTATCTCGACGTGCCGCCGGCGCACCCGAACGGCCGCACCGTCGTGCTGCTGCACGGGAAGAACTTCTGCGCGGCGACCTGGGAGGACACGATCGGCGTGCTGAGCCGTGCCGGCTATCGCGTGATCGCACCGGACCAGATCGGCTTCTGCAAGTCGTCGAAGCCCGATCGCTACCAGTACAGCTTCCAGCAACTGGCGCGCAACACGCACGCGCTGCTCGAATCGGTGGGGGTGAAGTCGGCGACGATCGTCGGCCACTCGACGGGCGGGATGCTCGCGATGCGCTACGCGCTGATGTATCCGAAGGCGACCGAGCAGCTCGTGCTCGTGAACCCGATCGGCCTCGAGGACTGGAAGGCGCTCGGCGTGCCGCCGCTGCCGGTCGACTACTGGTATGCGCGCGAGCAGAAGACCACGGCCGACAGCATCCGCCGCTATGAGCAGGGCACGTACTACGCGGGCAAATGGTCGCCGTCGTACGAGCGCTGGGTGCAGATGCTGGCCGGGATGTACCGTGGCGCCGGCCGCGATGCAGTCGCCTGGAACTCCGCGCTGATCTACGACATGATCCTCACGCAGCCGGTGGTCTACGAACTCGGCGCGATCCGCGTGCCGACGCTGCTGATGATCGGCGACAAGGACACGACCGCGATCGGCAAGGACGTGTCGCCGCCCGACGTGCATGCGAAGCTCGGCCGCTACCCGGAACTCGCGAAGCGGACGCAGGCCGCGATCCCCGGCGCGCAGCTCGTCGAATTCCCCGCGCTCGGGCACGCGCCGCAGATCCAGGACCCGGACGCGTTTCACAAGGCGCTGCTCGACGGGCTGGAGGCCGTGCACCCGCAGTGACGCGGGGGCGGCCGCGGGCGTGTGCCGTCAGCGCACCTCGCTCGCGAGCTCGTCGCGGATCTGCGCGGTCAGTTCGAACGAACGCAGCCGTGCCGCGTGATCGTAGATCTGCGCGGTGACGATCAGCTCGTCGGCCCCCGTCTGCGCGATGCGGTCGCGCAGCTTGTCGCGCACGGTGTCGCGCGAGCCGACCGCCGCGAACGACAGCGAATGCGCGACGGTCGCGAGCTCGAGCTCGTTGGCCTCGAGCACGTCGACGGGCGGCGGCAGCTTGCCCGGCGTGCCGCGCCGCAGATTGATGAACTGCTGCTGCAGCGACGTGAACAGGCGCCGCGCCTCGTCGTCGGTATCGGCGACGAACACGTTGACGCCGACCATCGCATGCGGCTTCGGCCACGCGGCCGACGGCCGGTACTGCGCACGATAGATCTCGAGCGCGCGCATCAGATAATCCGGCGCGAAGTGCGACGCGAACGCGAACGGCAGCCCGAGCATCGCGGCCAGCTGCGCGCTGAACAAACTCGAACCGAGCAGCCACACGGGTACGTCGAGCCCCGCGCCGGGCACCGCGCGCACGCGCTGGCCGGGCACCGGCTCCGCGAAATAGCGCTGCAGCTCGGCGACATCGTCCGGAAACGAATCGGCGCTGCCGATCAGGTCGCGGCGTAGCGCGCGCGACGTGGTCTGGTCGGTGCCGGGCGCGCGGCCGAGGCCGAGGTCGATGCGCCCCGGATACAGCGACGCGAGTGTGCCGAACTGCTCGGCGATCACGAGCGGCGCGTGGTTCGGCAGCATGATGCCGCCCGACCCGACGCGGATCGTCTGCGTGGCGCCCGCGACATGGCCGATCACGACGGCCGTTGCCGCGCTCGCGATGCCGGGCATGTTGTGATGCTCGGCGAGCCAGTAGCGCAGGTAACCCCAGCGTTCCGCGTGCTGCGCGAGATCGACGGTATTGCGGAAAGCCTGGGAGGCGTCGGCGCCGGCTGGAATGGGGGCGAGATCGAGTACGGAAAACGGAGTCATCGGTTGGCCTTCGAACAGGGGGGGCGGGGTGATGCGCTTACGCAACAAATGCCAGGGATTTTGCCAAAGGGTTCCGGAACCTGCTGAGGGCGGCGCGATACCCATGCGCCTTTCAGGGGTGCAAGGCTGAATCCGGCGATCGTTGCGAAAATCAATCCAATCGACGATTAATTACCAATCTTTACGGCGATTGGATGTGAATCCGCATCGACGTACAAATTTGCACGAAACGATTGATTTTCAAGACTGCAATACGCCTGCAAACCGCTTACGCTAACGTGAACGCGGGTGCGCTCAAATGGTTCGCCGACTGCGCAGCTTTGCCGGAATTGCACAAGTCCGTTTCTCGGAGCGCCGAGCGCGGGGTGCCGCAGACTGCTAAAATCCGGCGCCTGCCCATGTTGTGCCGAAGGTAGCCATACGAGTCTTCCCGCATCTCGTCCGGGTTTCGCGCGGAGGTGCCCCACGCGAAGCCGGGCATGGCCACACCCGAAGGATGGGGCGAGCCTCCCTCATATACAGACGCTGCTGGAACAAGGAGTCGGGTCGTGCCCGCGTTCGTCGTTGTCGGAATACCGAATCACGCTCAATCGCGCTCAAGCGTTTTCCATGGCGTTCAGGTCGCCGGGAGGCCTCGCGCATGACGGCAACCGCAACGATGCTCGACTGGCTCCTGATCGTCTTTACGCTGGCCGCGGCCGGCTATGCGCTCGTCGCCGCGTTCGCGCCGCGGCCGCGTACGCCGCGCACGGCCGCGCGCGACGGCTTCGAGCCGGTCAGCGTGCTCAAGCCGCTGTGCGGCGCGGAGCCGCACCTGTACGAAAACCTCGCGACGTTCTGCGAGCAGCGTCATCCGCGTTACGAAGTACTGTTTGGCGTCGCGTCGGCGGCCGATCCGGCCGTTGCCGTGGTCGAACGGCTGCGCGCCGATTACCCCGAGTGCGACATCACGCTCGTGATCGATGCGCGCGTGCACGGCAAGAACCTGAAGGTCAGCAACCTGATCAACCTCGCCGAACGCGCGAAATACGGCCGCATCGTGATCGCGGACAGCGACATCGCGGTGACGCGCGATTATCTGGAGCGCGTGACGGCACCGCTCGCCGACGTGTCGGTCGGCGTCGTCACGTGCCTGTATCATGCGCGCAGCGTCGGCGGGTTCTGGACGCGAATCGGCGCGCAGTTCGTCGACGCCTGGTTCGCGCCGTCGGTCCGGATCACGCATCTCGGCCGCTCGAGCCGCTTCGGCTTCGGCGCGACGCTCGCGCTGACGCGCGACACGCTCGACCGGATCGGCGGCTTTCCCGTGCTGAAGGACGAACTGGCCGACGATTTCTGGCTGGCCGAGCTGCCGCGCCGCCTCGGGCGCCGCACCGTGCTGTCGGAGGTCGAGGTCGCGACCGACGTGATCGAGCCGTCGTTCGGGCCGCTTTGGCACCGCGAGACGCGCTGGCTGCGCACGATCCGTTCGCTGAACCCGGCCGGTTTCGCGTTCCTGTTCATTACGTTCACCGTGCCGTGGCTCGCGATCGGCGCGGCGCTCGCGCTGCGCCTCGACGGCACCTTCGCCGGCTCGCTGGCGGGCTGGGCGGCCGTGGTGGGCGCGTTCGGGCGGCTCGTGCTGCACGCGCGCGGCGAGGACGGCTGGCGCGCATTCTGGCGCGACTTGCCGCTCGTCGCGGTGCGCGACACGCTGCTCGCGCTCGAGTGGCTCGCGGCCGTGTTCGGCACGCATGTCGTGTGGCGCGGCGCGAGGATGACGGTCGTCGGCGGCGAGCGCGCGACGGCGGCCGTGGAAGCAGTGGACGGCCGCTAGGGCCGTTCCGGTCGAACCCGGCCCGAGGGCCGAGACGCGCTGCGCGGCGAGGCCGCGCGGCGCGACATGACAGAGAGGCGGGCGCCGGCAGGGCGGCCCGCGGTTTTTTGACTGAATCGTTGTAACGAAACGAACTATGCAGGCTACCGGAGCATTCATGAAAACGCTGTTCTTGCAGGCCCCTTCGTATGACGGCTTCGACGGCGGAGCCGGCTCGCGCTATCAGGCGAAGCGCGAAATCCGTTCCTTCTGGTATCCGACGTGGCTCGCGCAGCCGGCCGCGCTCGTGCCGGGCAGCCGCGTCGTCGACGCGCCGGCCGACGGCCTGTCGGTCGAGGAAACGCTGAAGATCGCCAACGACTACGACCTCGTGATCATCCACACGAGCACGCCGTCGTTCCCGACCGACGCGATGTTCGCGCAGGATCTCAAGAAGATGAAGCCGTCGATGCTGGTCGGCATGGTCGGCGCGAAGGTGATGGTCGATCCGCACAACTCGCTCACGGCGAGCGAGGCGATCGACTTCGTGTGCCGCGAGGAATTCGACTACACCTGCAAGGAAATCGCCGAAGGCAAGCCGTTCGCCGAGATCAAGGGCTTGAGCTGGCGCGCGAAGGACGGCTCGATCGAGCACAACGAAGCGCGTCCGATCCTCGAGAACATGGACGAACTGCCGTTCGTCGCGCCCGTCTACAAGCGCGACCTGAAGATCGACAACTACTTCATCGGCTACCTGAACTACCCGTACGTGTCGATCTACACGGGCCGCGGCTGCAAGTCGCGCTGCACGTTCTGCCTGTGGCCGCAGACGGTCAGCGGCCATCGCTACCGCACGCGCTCGGTCGAGAACGTGCTCGCGGAAGCGAAGTGGATCCGCGACAACATGCCGGAAGTGAAGGAACTGATGTTCGACGACGACACCTTCACCGACGACCTGCCGCGCGCCGAAGCGATCGCGATCGGCCTGGGCAAGCTCGGCATGACGTGGTCGTGCAACGCGAAGGCCAACGTGCCGTACAAGTCGCTCAAGATCATGAAGGAAAACGGCCTGCGCCTGCTGCTGGTCGGCTTCGAATCCGGCGACGACCAGATCCTCGTGAACATCAAGAAGGGCGTGCGCACCGATTTCGCGCGCCGCTTCAGCGCGGACTGCAAGAAGCTCGGCATCAAGATCCACGGCACCTTCATCCTCGGCCTGCCGGGCGAGACGCAGGAGACCATCAAGAAGACGATCGAGTACGCGAAGGAAATCAATCCGCACACGATCCAGGTCTCGCTCGCCGCGCCGTATCCGGGCACGACGCTCTACAAGCAGGCCGTGGAGAACGGCTGGATGGAAGAGAACAAGACCATCAACCTGGTGAGCAAGGAAGGTGTGCAGCTCGCGGCGATCGGCTACGCGCACCTGTCGCGCGACGAGATCTATCACCACCTCGAGCAGTTCTATCGCCAGTTCTACTTCCGTCCGTCGAAGATCTGGGAGATCGTGCGCGAGATGCTGACGAGCTGGGACATGATGAAGCGCCGCCTGCGCGAAGGCGTCGAGTTCTTCCGCTTCCTGCGCGCGCACGAGGCGTAATCCGTGGCGACGCAGCGGGCGGCGCGGGCGCTGATCTTCACCGCGGACGACTTCGGGCTGCACCCGCGCGTCAACGCGGCAGTCGAACGCGCGCACCGCGACGGCGTGCTGAACGCCGCGAGCCTGATGGTCGGCGCGAGCGCCGCACCGGATGCGATCGAGCGCGCGCGGCGGCTGCCGTCGCTCGCGGTCGGCCTGCATCTCGTGCTCGCGGACGGGCCGGCCACGCTGCCCGCGCATGAGATTCCCGCACTCGTCGGCCCCGATGGGCGGTTCGGCGACGCGATGGCGAAGGACGGCTGCCGCTTCTTCTTCCTGCCGCACGTGCGGGCGCAGCTGCGCCGCGAGATTCGCGCGCAGTTCGACGCGTTCGCGGCGAGCGGCCTGCCGCTCGACCACGTGAACGCGCACAAGCATTTCCACCTGCATCCGACCGTGCTGTCGCTGATCATCGAGATCGGCCGCGACTACGGGCTGCGCGCGGTGCGGCTGCCGTACGAGACGAGCGCGCCCGCGCTGCTCAAGCCGTGGATCGCGCTCGTGCGCGCGCGGCTCGACCGGGCGGGGCTCGCGCACAACGACTACGTGGTCGGGATCGAGCATACGGGCGCGATGGACGAGGCCGTGCTGCTCGACGCGCTGGCCAAGCTGCCGCCGGGCGTCGGCGAGATCTACTGCCATCCGGCCGAGGCCGGCGACGGCCCGATCACGCCGACGATGGCCGGCTACCGTCCGGTGGACGAACTCGATGCGCTGCTGTCGCCGCGCGTCGCGGCCGCGCTGAAGGCCGCGGGCGTCGCGACCGGCGGTTTTGCCGACGTGTTCGGCCAGCCGGCGTCGCGGCGCGGCGGGCAGGCGGCGCGCGCACCGGGAGCGCAGCCGTCATGATCAAGTGGATCAAATGGCTCGGCTGGCCGCTCGGCATCGGCATCCTGCTGGCGCTGGGGCTGCACGAAGGCATCGGCGACGTGTCGCAGATGCTCGCGCGCGCCGGTTACGCGCTGCTGTGGCTCGTACCGTTCCACGCGCTGCCGCTGCTGCTCGACGCTTACGCGTGGCACCTGCTGCTCGACAAGCGCTCGTCGCTGCCGTTCCTCTGGTGGATCGCGACCGTGCGCGAAGCCGTGAACCGGCTGCTGCCGGTGGTCGGGATCGGCGGCGAGCTGGTCGGCATCCGGCTCGCGCGCTGGCAGGTGCCCGACGCGAGCCGCGTGACGGCGTCGGTGATCGTCGAGGTGCTCGTGACGATCGTCGTCCAGTATGCGTTTGCCGCGCTCGGCCTCGTGCTGCTGCTCGCGACGACGGACAACATGGGCGGCGGCACGATCGGCCTCGCGCTGCTGCTGACGCTGCCGCTGCCGGTGCTCGGCGTCGTGCTGATGCGCCGCGGCGGGATCTTCCACGCGATCGAGCGTTTCGCGGGCCGCCTGCTCGGCGATTCGCACCGGCTGCTGCAGGGCGTCGACGGCAAGCGCCTCGATGCCGACATCGATGCGCTGATGTCGCGCACGGGCCTGTTGTTCAGCGCGTTCTTCTGGCAGCTGGCCGGCTACGTGCTCGGCGCGCTCGAGATCTACTGGGCGCTCGCGCTGCTCGGCCATCCGGTGTCGATCGGCGGCGCGATCGCGATCGAGGCGATGACGCAGGCCGTGCGCCATGCGGCGTTCATGGTGCCGGGCGGCCTCGGCGTGCAGGAGGCGACCGTCGTGCTGCTCGCGCAGATGTTCGGCGTCGACCGCGAGACGGCGCTGTCGCTCGCGCTGGTCAAGCGTGGCCGCGAGGTGCTGTTCGGCTGCCTCGCGCTCGGTTCGTGGCAGCTTGCCGAACTCGTGCGCACGCGCCGCAGCATCGGTGCGCCGCCGGCCGTGCCGCGCGCGCCGCACGCGACGGGCCGCGTGGCCGAATCCGAAACCGAAACGATGCATTGACCACGAGACGGGCCGCGCGCCCGTCTCGCGCTTTTGGCGTCGCGCGGGTATCCTTGCCGCGTGTTTTCTCGACGCGCATTTCTTCCGATGAATTTCCGTTTCCGGCTGCTCCCCGTGACGATGCTGGCCGCCGCGCTGGCGCTGACCGGCTGCGACGACAAGCAAGGCAACCTCGACGTGCAACGTATCAGGGACTTCTTCAACGCGATCAAGCCCGCGCCGCTGCTGCTGAAGGGGCTGAAGGCCGGCGAATCGACCGAGGCCGACGTGCGCGGCACGATGGGCAAGCCCGAGACCGAGCGCGACTTCACCGACGGCTCGAAGCGTCTCGAATACCCGCGCGGCCCGATGGGCAACCAGACGTGGTTCGTCGACCTCGATGCGAACGGCCGCTACACGGGCGCGACGCAGGTGCTGACCGCCGAGAATTTCGCGAAAGTGCGCCCGGGGATGAACGAGGACGAGGTGCGGCGCCTGCTCGGCAAGCCCGGCGACATCGCGCAGTATCCGCTCAAGCCCGAGACGGTCTGGAGCTGGCGCTGGCTCGAGGACGGCGTCAACACCGACGCGTTCTTCAACGTCCATTTCGGCCCGGACGGGCTCGTCTACACGACTTCGCGTTCCGACATCCTGAAGGGGCGGTAAGCCCGACCGTCTTCTTCGGTGCTATATCGAAAAAGCGACCGGAAAATTGCAAAAAGTCCGCTTCCCTGGCCGTTATCCGGTTGTCAGGGAGCGGCTTTTTTCCTTTTGAAACAGCGGTGTAGGTCGCCGTTGAAAATGATGGAACGGATTGTTGCGACGCAGCAATCGCGTGCCGGGTGATTTGAGGCAATCAATTTCGCTTGCGACTATCCGCGTCAGCCCGACGCGGGACAGGCAGACGCGTCGGCATCCATTCCAACTCTGGAGACGCGCGTGTTCCTTTACGGCTTTGGTCCTGTCCTCTGGGCCGGCACCGTGCAGACCATCGAGCTGTCGGTGCTGTCGCTCGCCACTGCGGTGGCGCTGGGGCTGATCGGCGCGGTGGCGAAGCTGTCGCACAACCGGGTGCTGCGAGCGATCGCGACCGGTTATACGACGCTGATCCGCTCGGTGCCCGATCTCGTCCTGATGCTGCTGCTGTTCTACAGCATCCAGATCTGGCTGAACCAGTTCACCGACTTCGTCGGCTGGGACCAGATCGACATCGACCCGTTCGTGGCCGGCGTGCTCACGCTCGGCTTCATCTATGGCGCGTACTTCACCGAGACGTTCCGCGGCGCGTTCCTGTCGGTGCCGCGCGGCCAGCTCGAAGCCGGTGCGGCTTACGGGATGAGCGGGATGCGCGTGTTCGTGCGGATCATGTTTCCGCAGATGATGCGTTTTGCGCTGCCGGGCATCGGCAACAACTGGCAGGTGCTCGTGAAGGCCACCGCGCTGGTGTCGATCATCGGTCTCGCGGACGTCGTGAAGGCCGCGCAGGACGCCGGCAAGAGCACGTTCAACATGTTCTTCTTCATCCTCGTCGCGGCGCTGATCTATCTCGCGATCACGACCGTTTCCAACCTCGTGCTGATCCAGCTCGAGAAGCGTTATTCCATGGGCGTGCGGCACGCAGAACTATGATCGAGATCCTCCAGGAATTCGGCCAGGCGTTCCTTTACTGGGACGGCCAGCGCCTCTCCGGCCTCGCGGTGACGCTGTGGCTGCTCGTCGCGTCGATTTCGCTCGGCTTCGTGTGCGCGGTGCCGCTCGCGGTCGCGCGCGTGTCGAAGAACAAGTGGGTGTCGACGCCGGTGCGGTTCTACACGTACGTGTTCCGCGGCACGCCGCTCTACGTGCAGTTGCTGCTGCTGTACACGGGCATGTACAGCCTCGAGTTCGTGCGGTCGCACTCGCTGCTCGACGCGTTCTTCCGCAGCGGCTTCAACTGCGCGATTCTCGCGTTCGCGCTGAACACCTGCGCGTACACGACCGAGATCTTCGCGGGTGCGATCCGCGCGATTCCGCACGGCGAGGTCGAGGCGGCGCGGGCATACGGGATGTCGCCGTTCACGATGTACCGCCGCGTGATCCTGCCGTCGGCGCTGCGCCGCGCGCTGCCGCTGTACAGCAACGAGGTGATCCTGATGCTGCACGCGACCACCGTCGCGTTCACGGCGACCGTGCCGGACATCCTGAAGGTCGCACGCGATGCGAATTCCGCGACCTACATGGCGTTCCAGTCGTTCGGAATCGCCGCGCTGATCTATCTTGCGGTATCGTTCGCACTCGTCGCGGCGTTTCGCCGCGCGGAGCGCCACTGGCTCGCGTATCTCGCGGCCGCCCGTCATTGATTCACTTCGAGGAGAGCCAGTTGGCCGAGATCACTCAAACGAGCGCGTCCGCTTCCACCAAGCTTGCCGCGGTCGACATTCACAAGCGCTACGGCGACAACGAGGTGCTCAAGGGCGTATCGCTGAACGCGAAGGCCGGCGACGTCATCAGCATCATCGGCGCGAGCGGCTCGGGTAAGAGCACGTTCCTGCGCTGCATCAATTTTCTCGAGCGGCCGAATGCGGGGCAGATCGTCGTCGACGGCGAGACCGTGCGCACGAAGACCGACCGCGCCGGTGCGCTCGAAGTCGCCGATCACAAGCAGCTTCAGCGCATCCGCACGAAGCTCGCGATGGTGTTCCAGCACTTCAACCTCTGGGCACACATGAATGTGCTCGAGAACGTGATGGAAGCGCCGGTGCACGTGCTCGGCATTTCGAAGAAGGAAGCCGAGGAGCGCGCGCGCGAGTACCTGGAGAAGGTCGGCTTGCCGCCGCGCGTCGAGAAGCAGTATCCGTCGCATCTTTCCGGTGGCCAGCAGCAGCGCGTGGCGATTGCGCGCGCGCTGGCGATGCATCCGGACGTGATGCTGTTCGACGAGCCGACGTCGGCGCTCGACCCGGAACTGGTGGGCGAAGTGCTGAAAGTGATGCAGAAGCTCGCCGAGGAAGGCCGCACGATGATCGTCGTCACGCACGAGATGGGTTTCGCGCGCAACGTGTCGAATCATGTGATGTTCCTGCATCAGGGGCGGACCGAGGAAGAGGGTGATCCGAAGGAAGTGCTGGTACGCCCGCAGAGCGAGCGGCTGAAGCAGTTCCTGTCGGGCAGTCTCAAGTAACGCGACAGGGCGGGTTTCATACGTGGTACCGGTGTCTCGTCCCGCAGGCGCCACCCGCACGATGCAGGTGGCGATCGTTGCATTGCCGCCCGTGTCGATGTCGGGCGTGGGTCCGATCGTCGATGCGCTGAACCTCGCGAACGAGATCGACGGGCGGCTGCTGTATCGCTGGCAGGTGTGTTCGTGGGACGGGCGGCCCGTGCCGCTTGCCGGCGGTGCGCAGTGGCATGCCGATGCGGCGTTCAACGATGCGATCGCGTGCGACTGGGTCATCGTCGTGTCGGAGCGGTTTCAGCAGTTTGCCGACTATCGGTTGTTTCTCGCGAGTCTCGCGCGGGTCGGGCAGCGCACGCCGCTCGTGACCGGAATTCATCATGGCGTGTGGTGGCTGGCGATGGCCGGGCAGCTTTCCGGGTACCGGGTGAGCGTGAACTGGGAGACGTATCAGCAGTTCGCCGAACAATTCGAGCGGTCGATCGTCACGCAGCAGATCTTCGAGATCGACCGGGATCGCGCGACGTGCGCGGGCGGGCAGGCTACCGTGGATTTCATGCTGGCCATGATTGGCCGGGAACATGGGGCGGACCTCGCGGAGCGGATTGCCGATGCACTCGGGGTCGGGACTTTGCGGAGCGGCGAAGAGCGGCAGCGGATTCCCTTTGTGACTGCGCCGGGCGAGCGGCATCCTCGGTTGAACGATGCGTTGCTGCTCATGGAAGCCAATGTCGAGGATCCGTTGACGACCGACGAGATCGCCGAACTCGTCGGCGTTTCACGCCGGCAGCTCGAGCGGCTCTTTCGACAGTATCTCGGGGCGATGCCCTCGAAGTATTACCTCAACCTCCGGTTGCTCAAGGCCCGGACTCAGTTGCAGCGGACCAGCAAGTCGGTTGTGCAGGTTAGCCTCGCCTGTGGGTTTTCTTCTGCTGCGCATTTTTCCAACGCGTACCGCGAGAGGTTCGGGGTCACGCCTCGGGAGGATCGGCGAGCGTGGCTCGAGAAGCAGACCGGTGGGGGCAGTGAACCACGGGGTGGGGCGCTCGTCGAGCGTGGGAAGGATTGATTTCAGGTTTTTTTGCAGTGTGCTTGCTTTTGTCGTGAAGCACCTGTGAGCTTGTCGGTCTATTAGCGTCGCCCCTGCGCGGGGCGGCGGTTACTTTTCTTTGTCTTGCCAAAGAAAAGTAACCAAAAGAAAGGCGCTGGGAAAACGCATGACTTCCCGGTGCCATGGTTCCCGGAGTGGACACCGCCTAAGTGTCCGCGCCAGTCAGGAACACGGAGTGGTTCGAGCAATGGTTCTGACACCACTCCCTACCCAACAGAGCGGTATGCCGCCCGCAAGCTCCATCCTCGCTTCGCTTGGCTGCACGGTACTTCAAGTTGCGCGGTGATGGTGTTTGCGGTGATCTTGCCATGAGGCGTGCGACAAATGGACGACGACGGCGCACATCCGATCCTCAAGAGCAGCGATAGGGGTTAGACGGCAAGACCTAAGTAGGGGGCGACGTATGGCTTGCAATAGAACAGCGTGGCGAGCAACGTTACAACGAAAAACGCTCCACCCCAGCGACGTCCCGACCATCGTTTATACGCTACCGCGTTCAATATCGCGCATGTGATGGCGGGCCATAACAGCATGGCGAACATGCCCCACAGGAACTTCGCATGCGACGTGCAGTGTTCCATGTCGTTGCAGCCTGTCGCATGTGATTTCATCTCGGGCCAATGGATGTGATTGAGGGAGTAGATGGTCACCCATGTGACGAGCAAGCCCCATACGAACCCCAGTACAGCGAGCACCATACGTTTCATTTCACTTCCCAGAAAAGGATTTCTTTGGCACTGGCAAGGTCGGAGAACCAGTTGTTGTTTGTCAGTGGGTTTCGGAATCGCGACATACCAATGCGGAAGCGTAAGAAACTTACGACGGATGGCGTAAGCGTGTCCTTGTTCCACAAGTCGATATGACCGCCGCTCAGTACGTCGGCCGAGTCGCCATCCTGTCGCCAGTAGCCGAAAAAGTAGATGATACCGGTTCGGTTTTTCACCTTGGTTTGCCAATCTGGGCCAGTGATGTTTTCTGGTTTGCCAAGCCCCAGGAATGGACGCAGCTTTAACCATTCAGCCAGCTCGTACGCGCGTGTCGCTGTCGATTTGCCTCCAAGCATCAGACGGCCTAGCGTCTTCTTTCCTGGCATCGGCTTCAACACATTTTGCGAAAACGACTTCATGTCGCTTCCGATGCTGTGGAACGTGACGCTCATGCGAATGGCGCATTGATTCTCATATTCGCCGGTAGGGTCGTCGTAGGGGTCTTTCTTCGGGTACGCGTTCCAAAGGTCTTGAAAGGACAGCGTTTGAAGCAGTACAGATTGCTTTGATTTTGGTGTGTCGTTCGTGCGGATCTTGGTGGATGGATTAGGCATGGCTTACCCCGGTGTGCTTTTTTGCAATTGCTTCGTCTCCCCAATAGACGGTGTAGTCTCCGGATCCGTCACCAGTGTGGACGCGCGGTAGCTCGCCGCTCGCATCGAGCACGCCGGAATGGACGCGGCCGTCTGCCGTCTCGATGTAGTAGGGGTAACCCACGGGCCCTTGGGCAGCACTGCCGCTAGTCTTCGCTTCGACCTGCTCATCAAATGCGCCTTTCTTGATCGACACGATGCGACCCGTTATCGTTCTGCTCGAAATGACCTCCCCGTGACCCTTTAGCCCATCATCACACCATGCTTCACCGGCAAGCAAAGCAGTGATGCCCGGCGGAGTCGAGCAACCGCACAGGACAATATCGCCGTCTAGCGCGACTTCCCCTTGAAACTTGAGTCGATATGGCCCGCCAGCCTTTGCGATGATGCCGGTGCTTTGACATGCGATGCAGAACGCGCTACCGCCAATCAAGGCTGCTTGGTGCCCATGGACCAGGAACGGTGGTCCGCTGTATGGGCTAATTGTTCCGCCGCTTGAAAGGCTGTCGCCCACAACTGCAATTCTTCTATTCATCGTTTGGCCCTCTCGGAAAGTCACAATCGTATCGGCACGGCGCAAGTGCGCATCTCGATATTGTTCGATGTGCTTGAGATGGTGTGATCGCAACGTATGCATGAATTACCGACTGGTGATCGTCTGCTCCGCCTCATCAAGTAATGTGCTGACTGCGTCAGTCTTGCGGGCGGTGAGAGCGACAGGCTGCTTGTACATCGATTTCGCTGCGTCGCGTGCGTGCTTTGATTTCCGGAGCTGATCGGCCAACGGCACCGCTGAGGGATGCGTACCTTGCAGCCGAGCGAAGCGAGGATGGAGCTAGCGGGCGGTATACCGCTCTGTTGGGTAGGGAGTGGAGTCAGAACCATTGCTCGAACCACTCCGCGTTCCTGACTGGCGCGGACACTTAGGTGCGAACCACTCTGACGACCATGGCACCGGGAAGTCATGCGTTCTCCCAGCGCCTTTCTTTTGGTTACTTTTCTTTGGCAAGACAAAGAAAAGTAACCGCCGCCCCGCGCAGGGGCGACGCTAATAGACCGACGAGCTCACAGGTGCTTCACGACGACCCAAGCGACCCACCAAAAAACCACCCTGACACCAAATCCCACAGCCCCCCGCGCTGGAAGGGCAAAATAGCAGCAGAGAAAGGGGCTTCCGATAGAACCCGTCGCAATTCCGCAAGACGCTTGCGTCACCCTTACCTAAACTTGATCCTGTTGAACCCTCTTACGAAACCGAAAGGAACGACCATGACGACCTCGACCGTGACCCGCCAGACATTCGATGAAGTGATGGTGCCGGTATTTTCTCCCGCGCCGTTCGTGCCGGATCGCGCAGAGGGCTCCCGCGTGTGGGACACGGCCGGCCGCGAGTACATCGATTTCGCGTGCGGCATTGCGGTGACGTCGCTCGGCCACGGTCACCCGGAACTGCTGAAAGTCCTGGACGAACAAAGCCGCAAGCTCTGGCACATCGGCAACGGCTACACGAACGAGCCGGTGCTGCGCCTCGCCAAGCGCCTCGAATCGCTGACCTTCGCCGACCGCGCGTTCTTCGCGAACTCGGGCGCGGAAGCGAACGAAGCCGCCCTGAAACTCGCGCGCCGCGTCGCGTTCGACCGCCACGGCGCCGACAAGGTGGAAATCATCTCGTTCGTGCAGTCGTTCCACGGCCGCACGTTCTTCACGGTCAGCGTCGGCGGCCAGCCGAAGTACTCGGAAGGCTTCGGCCCCGTGCCGGCCGGCATCACGCATCTGCCGTACAACGACATCGAAGCCGCGAAGGCCGCGATCGGCCCGCAAACCTGCGCAGTGATCGTCGAGCCCGTGCAAGGCGAAGGCGGCGTGATCCCGGCCGATCCGGCATTCCTGAAGGCACTGCGCGAAGCCTGTGACGCGAACGACGCGCTGCTGATCTTCGACGAAGTGCAAACGGGCGTCGGCCGCACGGGCCAGTTCTACGCGTACATGGACACGGGCGTCACGCCGGACATCCTTACGACCGCCAAGGCGCTCGGCAACGGCTTCCCGATCGGCGCGATGCTGACGACCAACGAACTGGCCGCGCACTTCAAGGTCGGCGTGCACGGCACGACGTACGGCGGCAACCCGCTCGCATCGGCGATCGCCGACAAGGTCGTCGAACTGATCGGCGACCCGGCACTGCTCGAAGGCGTGCGCGAACGCAGCGTGCGCCTGAAGGGCGCGCTCGAGCGCATCAACGCACGCTTCGGCATCTTCAAGGACGTGCGCGGCAAGGGCCTGCTCGTCGGCGCGGAACTCACTGCCGCGTTCGATGGCCGCGCGAAGGACTTCGTCACCGCGGCAGCAGAAAACGGCCTGATCATGCTGATCGCCGGCCCGAACGTGCTGCGCTTCGTCCCGTCGCTGGTGATCCCGTTCGACCTGCTCGACGAAGGCGTCAAGCGCTTCGAGAAGGCCGTCGAACAAGTGCTCGCCGCCCAGGAAGCCACCGCGCGCTGATCGGCGCACCCATCGCAGACAGGAACGACGATGCTATTTGTTCGCCCCGGCAAACTCACGGATCTCGATGCGCTCGCGCACATGGCGCGCACCGCGCAACCGGTCCTGCACTCGCTGCCGCACGACCGCGCGGCGCTCGAAGCGCGCGTGGCGCTCTCGGAGGATTCGTTTCGCGCGGACGTCGACTTCGCCGGCGAGGAGTTTTACCTCTTCGTGCTCGAGGATTCGTCGACGGGCAAGCTGCTCGGCACGGCGAGCATCGTGGCCGCGGCCGGTTACTCGGAACCGTTCTACGCGTTCCGCAACGACGCCTTGATCCACGCGTCGCGCGAGCTGCACGTGAACCGCAAGATCCACGCGCTCACGATGTCGCACGAGCTGACCGGCAAGAGCCGGCTCGCGGGCTTCTACGTCGATCCGTCGCTGCGCGGCGACGCGGCCGCGCACCTGATCTCGCGCGCCCGGATGATGTACATCGCCGCGAACCGCCGCCGCTTCACGCCGGAAGTGTTCACGCTGCTGCTCGGCGTGAGCGACGACACGGGCGCGTCGCCGTTCTGGGAAGCGGTGGGCCGCAAGTTCTTCGGCCGCGACTTCACCGACGTCGACATCGCGTCGGGCGGCCGCAGCCGCACCTTCATCGCGGAAGTGATGCCGGCGTATCCGCTCTACGTGCCGCTGCTGCCGGAAGCCGCGCAGCGCGTGCTCGGCGAACCGAACGAATCGGCACTGCTCGCCTACGACATCCATCTCGAGGAAGGCTTCGAGCCCGACCGCTTCGTCGACATCTTCGACGCGGGCCCGGTGCTCACCGCGCAGGTCGACCGCACCGCGTGCGTGAAGCACGGCACGGAGCGCGTCGTGCGCGAGGCCGCGCACCAGCAGGGCGACGTTGCGTACATGGTGTCGACGGGCAGCGGCGAATCGTTCCGCTGCGTGCTGGCCGACCTGCCGGGCGATGCGGCTGACGCACCGCTCGCCGGCGACGTGCGCGCGGCGCTCGATGTGAAGGATGGCGATGTCGTGCGCTGCGTGCCACTGCACCGCCGCGACGATGAAGATTTGAAGGGAGACGCAGCATGATCGTCGTTCGGGTCGTACAAACGGGCGACGTCGACGCGCTCGTGTCGCTCGCGAAGGAAACCGGGCCGGGCCTGACCACGTTCAAGCCCGACCGCGACGCGCTTGCCGCGCGCATCGAGCGCACGCGCCGCACGCTCGAGGGCGAGGCAGCGGCCGGCGAAGCCGGCTACTTCTTCGTGATGGAAGAATCGAAGACGGGCGACATCGCGGGCGTATGCGGGATCGAGTCGCAGGTCGGCCTCGAACAGCCGTTCTACAACTACCGCGTGAGCACGGTCGTGCATGCGAGCCAGGAGCTCGGCGTGTGGACGCGCATGCACGCGCTGAACATCTCGCACGACCTGACCGGCTACGCGGAAGTGTGCTCGCTGTTCCTGAGCCCGCGTTATCGCACGGGCGGCGTGGGCGGCCTGCTGTCGCGCTCGCGCTTCATGTTCATCGCGCAGTTCCGCGAACGCTTCCCGGAACGCATCTGCGCGGAACTGCGCGGCCACTTCGACGAAGACGGCACGTCGCCGTTCTGGCGCGCCGTCGGTTCGCACTTCTACCAGATCGATTTCAACGCGGCCGACTATCTCAGCTCGCACGGCCGCAAGTCGTTTCTCGCGGAACTGATGCCGCGCTATCCGGTGTACGTCGACCTGCTGCCGCAGGACGCGCAGGACGCGGTCGGCCTCACGCACCGCGACACGCTGCCGGCCCGCAAGATGCTCGAGGCGGAAGGGCTGCGCTACCAGAACCACGTCGACATCTTCGACGCGGGCCCGGTGCTCGAATGCCACGTCAACGACCTGCGCACGGTGCGCGAGAGCGTCGTCGTGCCGGTCGCGATCGGCGTGCCCGACGCGCAGGGCGATCATCCGCCGACGTCGCTCGTGTCGAACACGTCGCTCACCGATTTCCGCGTCGGCGTCGCGCCGGGCGTGGTCGCGAACGGCTCGTTCGTGCTGTCGGCCGACGATGCCGCCGCGCTCGACGTGAAGGTCGGCGATCCGGTCCGCGTGCTGCCGCTCAAAGTCAAACAGGGATAAACGAATCATGACGGAACTCTTCATCGACGGCGCCTGGGTCGCAGGCTCGGGCCCCGTGTTCGCTTCGCGCAACCCGGGCACCGACGAGATCGCATGGCAGGGCGAAAGCGCGTCGGCGGCCGACGTCGACCGTGCGGTCGCGAGCGCGCGTCGCGCATTCGCCGGCTGGTCGGCGCTCGACTTCGAATCGCGCTGCGCGATCGTCAAGCGTTTCGCCGCATTGCTCAATGAACGCAAGGAAGCGATCGCGACCGCGATCGGCCGCGAGACGGGCAAGCCGCTGTGGGAAGCGCGCACCGAAGTCGCGTCGATGGCCGCGAAGGTCGGTATCTCGATCCAGGCGTACCAGGAACGCACCGGCGAGAAGCGCCAGGACATGGCCGACGGCGTCGCGGTGCTGCGCCACCGCCCGCACGGCGTCGTCGCGGTGTTCGGCCCGTACAACTTCCCCGGCCATTTGCCGAACGGCCATATCGTGCCCGCGCTGATCGCCGGCAATGCGGTCGTGTTCAAGCCGTCGGAGCTCGCGCCGGGCGTCGCGCGCGCGACGGTCGAGGTGTGGCAGGAAGCCGGGCTGCCGGCCGGCGTGCTGAACCTCGTGCAGGGCGAGAAGGACACGGGCGTCGCGCTCGCGAATCACCGGCAGATCGACGGGCTGTTCTTCACCGGCAGCTCGGATACCGGCACGCTGCTGCACCGCCAGTTCGGCGGCCGTCCGGAAATCGTGCTCGCGCTCGAGATGGGCGGCAACAATCCGCTCGTGATCGGTGAAGTCGAGGACATCGACGCGGCCGTCCATCACACGATCCAGTCGGCGTTCCTGTCGGCGGGCCAGCGCTGCACGTGCGCGCGCCGCATCTTCGTGCCGCAGGGCGCGTTCGGCGACCGCTTCCTCGCACGCTTCGCCGACGTCACGTCGAAGATCACGGCCGACGTGTTCGACGCCGATCCGCAGCCGTTCATGGGCGCGGTGATCTCGGCGCGCGCGGCCGCGAAGCTGGTCGACGCGCAGTCGCGCCTGATCGAGCAGGGCGCGAAGCCGATCATCGCGATGACGCAGCGCGATCCGCGCCTGGGCTTCGTTAACGCGGCGATCGTCGACGTGACGGGCGTGGCGAACCTGCCCGACGAAGAACACTTCGGCCCGCTCGCGCAGATCATCCGCTACGCGACGTTCGACGAAGCGATCGAGCGCGCGAACGACACGGCGTTCGGCCTGTCCGCCGGCCTGCTGGCCGACGACGCGAACGCATGGGACCACTTCCGCCGCACGATCCGTGCGGGGATCGTCAACTGGAACCGTCCGACCAACGGCGCATCGTCCGCCGCGCCGTTCGGCGGCACCGGCCGCTCGGGCAACCATCGCCCGAGCGCGTACTACGCGGCCGACTATTGCGCGTATCCGATGGCGTCGGTGGAAAGCACGCAACTGACTTTGCCCGCGAGCCTGTCGCCGGGCCTGCACTTCTGATCGAGGGAACGACGATGAACGCACAAGAAGCCAATTTCGACGGGCTCGTCGGCCCGACCCACAACTACGCCGGCCTGTCGTTCGGCAACGTGGCGTCGCTCAACAACGAGAAGTCGGCCGCGAATCCGAAGGCCGCCGCGAAGCAGGGGCTGCGCAAGATGAAGCAGCTCGCGGATCTCGGCTTCGCGCAAGGCGTGCTGCCGCCGCAGGAGCGGCCGTCGCTGCGCCTGTTGCGCGAGCTCGGCTTCTCGGGCAAGGACGCGGACGTGATCTCGAAGGCCGCGAAGCAGGCGCCCGAACTGCTCGCCGCCGCGAGCTCGGCATCGGCGATGTGGACCGCGAACGCGGCCACCGTCAGCCCGTCGGCCGACACGAGCGACGGCCGCGTGCACTTCACGCCGGCGAACCTGTGCAGCAAGCTGCATCGCGCGATCGAACACGAAGCGACGCGCCGCACGCTGTCGACGCTGTTCGCCGATCCGGCGCACTTCGCGGTGCACGAAGCGCTGACCGGCACGCCGGCACTCGGCGACGAAGGCGCGGCGAACCACACGCGCTTCTGTGCCGAATACGGCAAGCCGGGCATCGAGTTCTTCGTGTACGGCCGCGCGGAATATCGCCGCGGCCCCGAGCCGAAGCGCTTCCCGGCACGCCAGACGTTCGAGGCGAGCCGCGCGGTCGCGCATCGCCACGGGCTCGCCGAAGAGGCGACGGTGTATGCGCAGCAGGACCCGGACGTGATCGACGCGGGCGTGTTCCACAACGACGTGATCTCGGTCGGCAACCGCGACACGCTGTTCACGCACGAGCGGGCGTTCGTCAACAAGCAGGCGATCTACGACACGCTGACCGCCGCGCTCGACGCACGCGGCGCGCGCCTGAACGTGATCGAGGTGCCCGAGGCGGCCGTGAGCGTGAACGACGCGGTCACGTCGTATCTGTTCAACAGCCAGCTGCTGTCGCGCGCGGACGGCTCGCAAGTGCTCGTCGTGCCGCAGGAATGCCGCGAGAACGGGAACGTCGCGGCTTATCTCGACGAACTCGCGGCCGGCAACGGCCCGATTCACGACGTGCTCGTGTTCGACCTGCGCGAAAGCATGAAGAACGGCGGCGGCCCCGCCTGCCTGCGCCTGCGTGTCGTGCTGAACGACGCGGAACGCGCGGCCGTCACGTCGAACGTGTGGATCAACGACACGCTGTTCACGTCGCTCGACACGTGGATCGACCGGCACTATCGCGATCGCCTCGCACCGGAAGACCTCGCCGATCCGGCGCTGCTCGACGAATCGCGCACGGCGCTCGACGAGCTCACGCAGATCCTGCGCGTCGGTTCGCTGTATGACTTCCAGCGCTGAGGCACGGATGCCGGCCAACGTGCTGCTCGACGACTTCCTTGCGTTCACGCTGGCCGGTAGCGCGCCGTCCGCGACGGAAGGCACCTGCGCGGCCGGCGCCGTGCGCTGGTCATGGCGCGGCGACGGTCTGCTCGCGCTCGAACCGGCCGCGGCCGCCGGCGCGGCGCGCCCGAGCGTGCTCGTGTCGGCCGGCGTGCACGGCGACGAGACGGCGCCGATCGAGCTGCTGCCGATGCTCGTGCGCGATCTCGCATCGGGCGCGCTGCCGCTCGCGTGCCGGCTGCTCGTCGTGCTCGGCAACGTGCCGGCGATGCGTGCCGGCGAACGCTATCTCGACGACGACCTGAACCGCCTGTTCAGCGGCCGTCATGCGCAGGTGCCCGCCAGCCGCGAAGCACCGCGCGCCGCGCAGCTGGAAGCGGCGGCCGCCGCGTTCTTCGCGGACGCGCCGGCCGGCGCCGCGCGCTGGCACATCGACATGCACACGGCGATCCGCGCGTCGGTATTCGAGCAGTTCGCACTGCTGCCGCACACGGGCACGCCGCCGACGCGCACGATGTTCGAATGGCTCGGCGACGCGCGGATCGCGGCCGTGCTGCTGCATACCGCGAAGGGCAATACGTATTCGCATTTCACGGCCGAGCACTGCGGCGCGCTCGCGTGCACGCTGGAACTCGGCAAGGTGCGCCCGTTCGGCCAGAACGACCTGACGCGCTTCGCACCGGCCGATCGCGCGGTGCGCAAGCTCGTGTCGGGCGCGGGAGGAGATGCCGTCGTGCAGGGCGATCATCCGCCGCTGCCGCGCGTGTTCACGGTGATCGACCAGATCACGAAGCAGAGCGATGCGCTGGAGCTGTTCGTCGCGGCCGACGTCGCGAACTTCACCGCGTTTGCACGCGGCACGGTGCTCGCGCAGGACGGCGACTACCGCTACACGGTGATGCACGACGAGGAGCGGATCGTCTTTCCGAACCCGACCGTGAAGCCGGGCCTGCGCGCGGGCCTGCTCGTCATCGACACGACGCGCGAGACGATCGCGGCGCTCGTTTGAGCGCATGTCCCGACCGGCTGCTGATTGCGCTGCCGCGACGGCACGCGGCCCGCGCCTGACCCGCAACCTGCCGGTATCCCGTCGTCGTCGCCCGCAAGCCGGGGCCGACGGCACGCGCCCCCGGCTTGCGTATTTGCGACACCGTTTTGCAAGTTCGGCGGATCGCCTGACCGGTGCCGCGCACGCAGCGCAGCATCGCACGACGTCGCCCGCTTTGCCATATCGGGCCGCGCGGATTGGTACAATCGCGGCCTTGCGGCTGTTGCGCCGCATCACGGCGTGGCATCGCGATTGTCGTGGTCATCCGACCCTGCAATGATGCAAGCGCCCGTAGTTCCGGAACATTCGAGTATCGAGGAGAGCACCTGATGAAGTTGGATTGGCGTAAAGTGGCCGCGCATGCGGCGGTGGCGGCATCGGCGGTGGCGGCAGGCAGCGCGTTTGCCGCGGATCTGAAGGAGATCCGTTTCGGCGTCGAAGCCTCGTACGCGCCGTTCGAATACAAGACGCCCGACGGCAAGCTGACCGGCTTCGATATCGACATCGGCAACGCGGTGTGCGCGAAGCTGAAGACGAAGTGCGTGTGGGTCGAGAACGACTTCGACGGCCTGATCCCGGCGCTGCAGGCGCGCAAGTTCGACGCGATCAACTCGGACATGACGATCACCGACCAGCGCAAGCATGCGATCGCGTTCACCGATCCGATCTACACGATTCCGAACCAGCTGATCGCGAAGCAGGGCAGCGGCCTGCTGCCGACCCCGCAATCGCTGAAGGGCAAGCGCGTCGGCGTGCTGCAGGGCACGATCCAGGAAGCGTACGCGAAGAAGAAGTGGGCGCCGGCAGGCGTCGAGGTCGTGCCGTACCAGACGCAGGACCTGGCCTACGCCGACCTGAAGTCCGGCCGTCTCGACGCGACGTTCCAGGACGCGGAAGCCGGTTCGAAGGGCTTCCTGGCGAAGCCGCAGGGCCAGGGCTTCGCGTTCGCGGGCGGTACCGTGAGCGACGCCGAGATCCTCGGCTCGGGCGTCGGTTTCGGCCTGCGCAAGAACGACGCGGCGCTGAAGACCGCACTCGATCAGGCGCTGAAGGACCTGAAGGCCGACGGCACGATCGACAACCTCGCGAAGAAGTACTTCAGCGTGCCCGTGACGCTCAAGTAAGCGTTGCGTTCGATCGCACGATGCAAGCAAACCGGCCGCTCATGCGGCCGGTTTGCTTTTGCAGGCGGGGAACGGTGTGAAACAGGGTGTGAAACCGCCGAAAACGGCGGGGAGCGGCCGGCGCCGCGTCACGCCGGAAAGAACCGGCCCAGTTCGCGCGCGAGCTCGTTGAGCACGCCCATTTCCTGCTGCGTGATCTTGCGCGCGGGCTGCGCGCCGGCCCAGTCGCCGTACAGCAGCGCGACGGTCGTCGTGCCGACGCGCACGGGCAGCAGCACGAACGCGCGCGTGTCGTCGAACGCGTCGAGATACCACGCGGGCAGGCGCTTGAGCATCTTCGGCTCCCGTGCCTGCTCGATGAAGATGCCGACCGAGTTCGAGATCGCGAGATGAAACACGTCCGGCTCGAAGCGCTCGTCGAAGCGCAGCCGGTCGAGCATCGTATCGACGCCGGGGCCGAAGCCGAGGCGCGCGGCGAACATGCCGTCGTCGTGACGCACGAACATCACGGTGCGCGTGAACGCGAGGCCGGCCAGCAGGCTTTCCGACGCGAGCGCGAGTACCGGCGTCAGCACGTGCTCGGACGGCAGCGCGCGCAGGTCCGCGAGGCCGGCTTCGAGGCACGCCTCGGGCTCGGCCTGCGCGCGTGCGATCGCATCGGCGTTCGCGCGCAGCTCGACGATCTCGCGCATCATGGTGTCGCTCGCTTCCTCGCGCGCGAGCCGCTCGGCGATCTCGACGAGCGCGTCGGGTTCCATGCCGAGTTCCGCGCCGTAGTGCTGCGCGAGCGCCGCGATGCGCGCGTCGCGCTGCGGGCTCGCGGGCATCACGAGCGCACCCGCGACGTCGGTCGAGCAGCGGCTGATCTCGCGCAGCCAGCGGACGCGCTCGGTCGGGCCGTCGTCGGACACCTCGCCCGCATCGAGGTCGTCCTCGTCGTTGCCGAACGCGTCGGTGCGGACCACGTGGTCGTGGTCGGCCATCCCCGCGCGGATCACGTCGGGCAGCCGCCAGCGCGCGGCCGCCTCGAGCCCGATCTCGTCGAAGCCGACGCCGAGCACGTCGATGCAGGCGGCCGCTTCGTCGCCGTTCAGTTCGGCCGCGCGGCGGCGGATCCGGTCCCATTCGCTGTCGAGATAGCAGACCACGAGCAGCTTGCCGACCTGGCGCATCAGCGTGCAGACGACGGCTTCCTCGCCCGCGCGCAGCTCGACGCGTTCGGTGAGCTTGCGTGCGACGCAGCCGGACAGCAGCGCGCGGTTCAGTTCGAGCTTCGCGTCGATGCGCCGCGGCGTGCTGTGGTGGAAATGGTCGACGAGCTTGAGCCCGACGACCAGATGGCCGACGGCATCCATGCCGAGCACCATCAGTGCGCGGGTCACGGTCGTGATGTTGCCGCCGAACGCCATGTACATCGCGGAGTTCGCGAGCCGCAGCACTTTCTGCGTGAGTGCGAAGTCCGACAGCACGACGCGCACGAGCGCGGTGAAGTCGAGGTCGTCGTTCTTCATCGCGGCCATCGTCGCGCGCAGCGATTCCGACAGCAACGGGAAATCGCCCCGTTCGTTCATCCGGGCCCACAGCTTGTCGAGCAGCGCGGTGCGGGGCAGGTGTTCGGTGATTGACATACGGATCTGTCCGGTTCGCCGCGCGTCAGGCGGCGGCGTGCAGGTGCAGCTGATGGGCCTCGAAGCGCCGCGCAAGCTCCTCGGACGGCAGCGCCTGGCAGACGAGCCAGCCCTGGATATGGTTGCAGCCCATTTCCGTCAGCAATTCGCGCTGCGCCTCGGTCTCGACGCCTTCCGCGACGAGCTCGAGATCGAGCGTCTGCGCGAGGCCGACCACGGCCGACACGATCGCGCGGTCGTTGCGCGAGGTCAGCAGGTTCTCGACGAAACTGCGATCGATCTTCAGCTTCGCGAGCGGGAAGCGCTGCAGATACGCGAGGCTCGAATAACCGGTACCGAAATCGTCGATCGCGAAGCGGATGCCGAGATCGGTCAGTTCCTCGAGCAGCCCCTTCGCCTGCGCGGGATCGTGCATCAGCAGGCTTTCGGTGATCTCGAGCACGATGCGGCGCGGGTCGATGCCCGTCAGCGCGATCGCCTCGCGCACGCTTTGCGTGAAGCGCGGGTCGCGGAACTGCTGCGGCGACACGTTGACCGCCACGTACTGCAGCGCGAGCCCCTGGCGGTCCCATGCGACGAGCTGCATGCACGCGGCCTTGAGCACCCAGTTGCCGAGATAGTTGATCAGGCCGATCGATTCGGCGAGCGGAATGAAGGTCGCCGGCGGCACGAGGCCGTGCACCGGATGGCGCCAGCGGATCAGCGCCTCGACGCCGACCACCGCGCCCGACTGGCTGCGCGTGATCGGCTGGAAATGGAGCGAAAACTCGCCGTTGCGCACGCCGTCGTACAGGTCGGCTTCGAGCTTCAGCCGTTCGGCGTCCGCCGGGTCGTCGACGGGCGCGTGGAACGCGAGCGCGTTGCCGCCCGACGCCTTCGCCTGCGCGAGCGCGTGATCGGCACGGCGCAGCAGCGGGCTGTGGTGCTGCGCGCGATGCGGGGCGGCGCGCTCGTCAGGGTAGAGCGCGATGCCGATGCTCGCGGACAGGTGCACGGTCTGCCCCTGGTACACGTAAGGCTGGCGCACCGCGGCCTGCAGCCGGCGTGCGAGTGCATCGGCGGCATTGCTCGCCTGCGTGCGGTCCGGCGCACTGAGCACGACCGCGAACTTGTCGCTCGCGACGCGCGCGAGCTGTTCGTTCTGCGTGACGAGCGCCTTCAGCCGCTGCGCGGTTTCGCGCAGCAGCGTGTCGCCCGCGTCGTAGCCGAGCGCGCGGTTGATCCGCTGGTAGTCGTCGAGGTCGAGCAGCAGCAGCGCCGCGCAGGTGCCGCCCTCGTCGGCGGCCTGCTGCGCGCGCATCAGCGCGGGCACGAGCGCGGACAGGTTGTCGAGGCCCGTCATCGGGTCGTGGTGCATCTCGTAGGTCAGGCGCGCCTCGAGCGCGCGCCACGACGACACGTCGAACGCCGCGATCGCGAACCCGTCGACCCCGTGGTGGCGGCTCTTGAACGCGCGGATCTCGACGTCGAGCGGGTAGGTCAGCGATTTCACGATGCACATCGTCGCCTTCTCGACCTGGCCGGAACGCGCGGCGCGCGCAAGCAGGCCTTCGAGCGCCGCGGTATCCTGTTCGGCGATCAGGTCGCGCAGCGTCAGCGTGTGCAGGTAGTCGCGGTGGTAGCCGATGAAGCGCAGGCTCGCGTCCGACACGTAAAGAAAACGCAGTTCACGGTCGACATGGGCGAGGAAATCCACCGTGCCAACCGTCTGTTCCAGCCAGTTGCGTACGGAGTCGTCGCGGCGCGGGGCGCCGGCGCGCGCGGGCATCAGCGCGCCGCCCGACCAGGCGAAGCGGCGCAGCGTATGCAAGGCGCTGCGCCAGGAGCCCTTGCGTGACGTCTGTTTCCTGTTGGCTTCCATGTTTCTCGCTGACGTGAAGGGCTGGAACCGGTTGTCCGGAAGGAATAACGGCAGACTGTGCGGAATCTTTAACGGGCCGGGCGCGGATGGCGCTGCCGCAGGTCCGAATCGGTCACGCAAGTGTTCGACAGGCGAACGCCCGCGTGGCCCACATCGAGGCTGACTTTATAAGAAATGAGGATGCAGATGAAGCGAAAACTGTTGCTGGGCGCCGCCGTGGCGGCGCTGGTGGCCGGTCATGCACTGATGGCGCAGGCGGAACTGAAGCCGGGCGCCGCGGCGCCCGATTTCACGACGCAGGCGTCGCTGGGCGGCAAGACCTACACCTACGCGCTCGCGGACGCGCTGAAGCAGGGGCCGGTCGTGCTCTATTTCTACCCGGCTGCGTTCACGAAGGGCTGCACGATCGAGGCGCACGCGTTCGCGGACGCAGTCGACCGTTACAAGGCTTACGGCGCGACGGTGATCGGCGTATCCGCCGACAAGATCGACACGCTGACGAAGTTCTCGGTGAGCGAGTGCCGGAGCAAGTTCCCGGTCGCGGCTGATCCGGACGCGAAGATCATCCGGGAATACGACGCGAAACTGCCGGCGATCGACCGCGCGAACCGCGTGTCCTACGTGATTTCTCCGGAAGGGAAGATCCTCTACGAATACACGAGCATGTCGCCCGACAAGCACGTCGAGAACACGCTCGCCGCCGTGAAGGCGTGGGCCGACGCGCATCCGAAGCAGTAAACGGGCACCGGGGCACCGGGGCACCGCGTGCGTCAAGCGTCGAGGCGGCCCGTCGTGCGGGCCGCCGGTACGGATCGGCGCGCCGCCGCGCGGCGGCGCGTGTGAGGGCGCTAGGCGCGCAAGGCCTGCTCGATCGGCACGCTGCCGCCGACGAAGCCGACGATCTTGCGCGAGATGCCGAGCTTGATCGCCTCGATCGCGGCCCAGGCGACATCCTGGCGTGACACGGGCGGGGCGCCGTCGAACCACGCGTCGGTCAGCGCGATCTTGCCGACGCCCGGGTCGTCCGTAAGCGGGCCGGGGCGCAGGATCGCGTAGTCGACACCCGACGCGATCACGCGATCGTCGCCTTCGCGCTTCATCTGCGAATAGTGGCGCAGCGCGTCCGGGCCGAGTTCGGGCCGGTACGCGGACAGCGAGCTGATCACCACGAGCTTCTGCGCGTTGTAGGCCAGCGTGTATTCGGCCGCGCGGGCGACCGCGTCGCGGTCGACCTGCTCCTCTTCGGCCGCGCCTTCCGATTCGGCCGATCCGGCTGCGTAGATCACGTGCGTGATGCCCTGGAATGCGTGCGAGAAATCGTTCGTCAGATCGGCCTCGACCACCCGCGCGCCCGCCAGCGCATAGCCGTGCCGGCGCACGAGCGCCGTGACCTCGAACTCCGGCTGCTTGAGCAGCAGATCCGCGCAGGCCTGGCCCGTTCGGCCGGTCGCGCCAATCAGCAGTACCTTCGTCGTCATGAAACCGCTCCTTGCTCGATGCGTCGTCCTCCCAGATAGGGACGGACGACCGATAACTCAAGTGTAATGTCGATTTGCCCGTGCGGCGGGTGTGTATTAAGGGGCGTACCGGCGACGGGCCTTCCTGCCGCCATTCGTTCACACGGATGCGGGAATGACGCGCCGACCGGCTATCATGTGCGCGATGCATTTTTCGCCGCTACGTCATACAACGCAGCGGCCCACCGGTTGGAGTACACATGGCATTACCCCTGGACAACGTCAGCATGGCCGTGTTCTGCGACTTCGAGAACGTCGCGCTCGGCGTGCGCGACGCGAAGTACGAGAAGTTCGACATCAAGCCCGTGCTGGAGCGCCTGCTGCTGAAGGGCAGCATCGTCGTGAAGAAGGCCTATTGCGACTGGGATCGCTACAAGGGCTTCAAGGCGTCGATGCACGAGGCGAGCTTCGAGCTGATCGAGATTCCTCACGTGCGCCAGTCGGGCAAGAATTCGGCCGACATCCGGCTTGTCGTGGATGCGCTCGACCTCTGCTACACGAAGTCGCACGTCGATACGTTCGTGATCATCAGCGGCGACTCGGATTTTTCGCCGCTGGTGTCGAAGCTGCGCGAGAACGCGAAGAAGGTGATCGGCGTCGGCGTGAAGAAATCGACGTCGGACCTGCTGGTCGCGAACTGCGATGAATTCATCTTCTACGACGATCTGGTACGTGAGCAGCAGCGCACGCTCGCGAAGCGCGAACAGCAGCAGCGCGCGGGCAACGGCGGCGCGAAGCGGCCGGACGAGCCGGCGGCGTCGCGCAAGCACGACTTGGACGCGCGCAAGGCCGAGGCGATCGCGCTGGCCGTGGAGACGTTCGACGCGCTCGCGTCGGAGCGGGACGACGTCGGCAAGATCTGGGCGTCGGTGCTGAAGAGCGCGATCAAGCGTCGCAAGCCGGATTTCAACGAGTCGTACTACGGATTCCGCGCGTTCGGCAACCTGCTCGACGAGGCGCAGGCGCGCGGCCTGCTCGAAGTGGGGCGTGACGACAAGTCGGGTGCGTTCGTGTCGCGGGCACGCCAGTCGGCGGCTGCGGAGCAGGTTGCGCAGGCCGGCGAAGGCGGGGCCGCACACCACGGTGGCCACCACGGCGCGCGCGCGGCGGAGCCGGCGCGGGCCGGCCGCGAGCCGCGACGTCGCGAGCAGCGGGCGGAAGCCGTCGTGCATGAAACGGTGCAGGTCGACGCGGACGACGCGGCGATGGCCGAATCGGCCGGAGCCACCGAAATCGCGGCAGTCGTGCCGGCTGAAACGACCGAATTCGTGGAAGCGGTCGAAGCAGCCGAGGCGCACGGCGAAGCGAAGGATGGCCGCAAGCGTGCGCGCAAGAGCGCGGCGAAGAAGACCGGCGCGAAGAAGGGCGCCGCCGCGAAGAGCGCAGGCCGTGAGTCGGCCGGGAGGCCAGACGACGCCGGGCATGGCGCGGCGAAGCACGGCGGCGACAAGCACGCGCACGGCAAGCATGCGGGCGACCCGCATCGCGACCCGGAGCAGGGCGACATGTGGCCCGCCGCGGTGACGCACGTCGAGCCGGCGGCCGGCGATGTCGGCGGCGGGGTGGCTGCCGCACCGGCCGAGGCAGCTGTCGAGGCGCCCGCCGAAGCCAAGCCGAAGAAACCGGCCCGCAAGGCGGCACCGCGCGCGCGGCGTCCGCGCAAGACGGCGGCAGCGGCCGAGTAATGGTCGTGTAGGGGCTGAGGTAACGGCCGAGCCGGGTAGTGACCCGGTAACGTCCCCCGGCCGGGTGTCGTCCGAAGCAGGTCGGCACCCGGGCCGGTTTCTCGCAGCGCAACAACGGCCGGCGCAATGCCGGCCCGTCAGCCGACCTGACCGTTCAGCGCATAAGGCTGCGTCATCACTTCGAGGAAGTGGCCGTCCGGATCGTCGAAATACACGCCGCGGCCGCCGTTGTGGCGGTAGATGTCATCGGGTTGCCGCTTCGCGGGATCGGCCCAGTGCGGCAGCCCGCGCTCGCGGATGCGTGCCAGCACGCGGTCGAAACCGGCTTCGTCGAGCAGGAACGCGTAATGCTGCGACCGGATTTCCCCCGCCTGTTCGTAGAAATCGAGCGACACGCCGTTGTCGAGCGGTACGACCAGCATCGCGCCGAACGGCGTCGGCGGCGGCAGTTCCAGAAGCTCTGTAAGGAAACGGCTCGAGGCGCGCTTGTCGCGACACCAGACGATCGTATGGTTGAGCTGGACGTTCATGGCGTGTCCCCGTGAAGGGTCCCGCGGTGGGCATGGACTCACGATAGCCGATCGCTGCCGATGCGCAAGCGCGGCGAGCGGCCGCCCGGCGGGCGGCCGCTTCCATCACTTCCCGGCGACGGCCGGCCCGCCGGAATTCCCGCGGCGGTTGCGCCGCTTCTCGGCCCAGACGCGGAAACGATCCATGTACAGGTAGACGACCGGCGTCGTATAGAGCGTCAGCACCTGCGACACGATCAGGCCGCCGGCGATCGCGATCCCGAGCGGCGCGCGCAGCTCGGCGCCGTCGCCGCTGCCGAACGCGAGCGGCAGTGCGCCGAACAGGGCGGCCATCGTCGTCATCATGATCGGGCGGAAGCGCAGCAGGCACGCCTCGTGGATCGCGTCGAGCGACGATTTGCCGTAGTGGCGCGTCTGGTCGATCGCGAAGTCGACCATCATGATCGCGTTCTTCTTCACGATACCGATCAGCAGGATCACGCCGATCAGCGCGATGATGCTGAACTCGGTCTTGAACAGCAGCAGCGCGAGCAGCGCACCGACACCGGCCGACGGCAGCGTCGACAGGATCGTGATCGGGTGGATGTAGCTCTCGTACAGGATCCCGAGCACGATATAGACGGCCAGCAGCGCCGCGAGGATCAGGATCGGCTGGTCGTTCAGCGACTGCTGGAACGCCTGCGCGGTGCCCTGGAAGCTGCCGACGATCGTCGGCGGCACGCCGACCTGCGCCATCGTCTGATAGATCACCTGCGTCGCCTGCGACAGCGACACGCCGGGCGGCAGGTTGAACGAAATCGTCGTCGCGACGAACAGCCCCTGGTGGTTGACCGACAGCGGGGTCGTGCTCGGCCCGAACGTCGCGATCGCCGACAGCGGGATCATCGTCGACTTCGACGTCGACACCGACGCACCCGACGACGCGCTCGACTTGCCGCTCGCCGCGATCGCGTTGAGCGCCTGGTTGCGCGCGGAGTCCGACGCGATCGCCGCGGCGCTCTGCGCGGCCGTGCCGGCGCTCGACGTGCCGGCCGACGTCGCGACGTAGGTGCCGGCCGCCGCGTTGGTGGTCTGCGAGCCGTTCGCGCTGCCGCCCGACGTGCTGACCCACACCTGGTTCAGCATCTCGGGGCTCTGCCAGTATTTCGGCGCGACTTCCATCACCACGTGGTACTGGTTCAGCGGGTTGTAGATCGTCGAGACCTGGCGCTGGCCGAATGCGTCGTACAGCGTATTGTCGATCTGCGCGGGCTTGATGCCGAACCGCGCGGCCGTCGCGCGGTCGATCGTCACCATCGCCTCGAGGCCGCCTTGCTGCTGGTCCGAGTTCACGTCGGTCAGCTCGGGGCGCTTCTGCAGCGCCTCGGTCAGGATCGGCCCCCACTTGTACAGGTCGGCGCTCGAATCGCCCAGCAGCGTGAACTGGTACTGCGCGTTGCTCTGCCGGCCGCCGACGCGGATGTCCTGTGCCGCCTGCAGGAACGTGCGCGCACCCGCGACGTCCGCCAGCGGCGGGCGCAGTTGCTGGATCACCTGGTCGGCCGTCAGCTTGCGCTCGGTACGATCCTTCAGCGTGACGAACATGAAGCCCGAGTTGGTCTGCGTGCCGCCGGTGAAGCCCGCGACGCTCTTCACGTTCGGGTTGCCCTGCACGATCCGCATCATCTCGGAGAACTTCAGCTTCATCGCCTGGAACGACGTCGACTGGTCGGCCTGGATGCCGCCGATCATCAGCCCGGTGTCCTGCTGCGGGAAGAAGCCCTTCGGCACGACGATGTACAGGTAGACGTTCAGCCCGATCGTTGCGACGAGCGTCAGCAGGATCAGCAGCGGCCGGCGCAGCGCCCACGACAGCGAGCGTTCGTAACCGCGCTGCATGCGGCTGAAACAGCGTTCCAGGAATCGCGCGAAGCGGCCTTCGTTCTGCGGTTCGTGCGACTCGGGGAGCAGGCGCGCGCACATCATCGGTGTCACCGTGAGCGACACCGCGAGCGATACCGCGATCGCAAGCGACAGCGTCAGCGCGAACTCGCGGAACAGGCGCCCGACGATGCCGCCCATCAGCAGGATCGGCAGGAACACCGCGACGAGCGAGATGCTCATCGACAGCACCGTGAAGCCGACCTCGCGCGCGCCGTCGAACGCGGCCTGCATGCGCGACTTGCCGTTCTCGATATGCCGCGAGATGTTCTCGAGCACGACGATCGCATCGTCGACGACGAAGCCGGTCGCGACGATCAGCGCCATCAGCGACAGGTTGTCGATCGAGAAGCCGAGCAGGTACATCGCGCCGAACGTGCCGACGATCGAGATCGGCACCGCGACGCTCGGGATCAGCGTCGCGCGCCAGTTGCGCAGGAACAGGAACACGACCATCACGACGAGGCTGATCGCGATCAGCAGCGTGTGCTCGGTGTCCTTCAGCGACGCGCGAATGGTGGTCGAGCGGTCGAGTACGGGCGTGACCGTGATGTCGGCCGGCAGCGACGCGGTGAGCTGCGGCAGCGCCGCGCGCACGCGGTCGATCGTATCGATGATGTTCGCGCCGGGCGAGCGGTAGAGGATCACGAGCACCGCGCGCTTGCCGTTCGACAGGCCGAGGTTGCGGAGATCCTCGACCGAATCGACGACGTCGGACAGGTCGGACAGCCGCACGGCCGCGCCGTTGCGATACGCGACGACGAGGTCGCGATATTGCGACGCCTCGGACGCCTGGTCGTTCGTATAGAGCTGGTAGCGCTGCGGGCCGAACTCAATCGCGCCCTTCGGCGCGTTGGCGTTCGCGGAGGCGAGCGCCGCGCGCACGTCCTCGAGGCCGATCCCGTAGTGGAACAGCGCCTGCGGCTCGAGCTCGACGCGCACGGCCGGGTTCGCGGAGCCGCTCACCGACACCTGGCCGATCCCGTCGATCTGCGACAGCGACTGCTGCAGCACCGTCGACGCGGCGTCGTACAGCTTCGCGGGCGACGAGGTCTCCGACGTCAGCGACACGACCATGATCGGCGAGTCGGCCGGGTTGACCTTGCGGTAGGTCGGGTTGCTCTTCAGCGCGGCGGGCAGGTCGGCGCGCGCCGCGTTGATCGCGGCCTGCACGTCGCGGGCGGCGCCGTCGATGTCGCGGTTCAGCCCGAACTGCAGGATGATCCGGGCATTGCCGACCGTGCTCGTCGACGTCATTTCGGAGACGTCGGCGATCGAGCCGAGGTGCCGCTCCAGCGGGCTCGTCACGCTGGTCGCGACGGTCTCGGGGCTCGCGCCGGGCAGCGACGCCTGCACCGAGATGGTGGGGAAGTCGACCTGCGGCAGCGGCGACACCGGCAGCTTGACGAACGCGAACAGGCCCGCGAGCGCGACACCGATCGCGAGCAGCGTCGTCGCGACGGGGCGGGTGATGAAGGGGCGCGACAGGTTCATGTCGGCACTCGCTGGGCCGCCGCGTGTTCCGACGGATGCGTTTTCGGGAGATGGGGGGGCTGCGCCCCCCCACGCGAACGAAGTGAGCGTGGGGGTCGTGTCATTTACGCATCCGTGCGCGTGCCGGCTTGCGGGCCGTGGCGCTCGAACCAGCCGCGCACGCGGCGCGCGAGCGAGTCGAAGCCGAGGTAGATCACGGGCGTCGTGAACAGCGTCAGCACCTGCGACACGATCAGGCCGCCGGCGATCGCGACCCCGAGCGGCTGGCGCAGCTCGGAGCCCGCGCCGGCGCCGACGATCAGCGGCACCGCGCCGAGCAGCGCGGCGAGCGTCGTCATCAGGATCGGCCGGAAGCGCAGCAGGCACGCCTGGTAGATCGCCTCGCGCGGCGGCTTGCCTTCGACGCGCTCGGCCTCGAGCGCGAAGTCGATCATCATGATCGCGTTCTTCTTCACGATACCGATCAGCAGCACGATGCCGATGATCCCGATGATGTCGAGGTCGTGCCCGGTGATCATCAGCGCAAGCAACGCGCCGACGCCGGCCGACGGCAGCGTCGACAGGATCGTGATCGGGTGGATGTAGCTCTCGTACAGCACGCCGAGCACGATGTACATCGTGACGACCGCCGCGAGGATCAGGAACAGCTGGTTCGACAGCGATGCCTGGAACGCGAGCGCCGCGCCCTGGAAGCGCGTCTGGAACGACGCGGGCAGCCCGATGTCCTTCTCGGCGGCCTCGATCGCCTTGACCGCCTCGCCGAGCGACGCGCCCGCCGCGAGGTTGAACGAGACGGTGGTCGACGGGAACTGCGACAGGTGCGCGACCAGGAGCGGCGACGGCCGTTCGTGGAACGACGCGATCGACGACAGCGGCACCTGGCCGCCGCCCGCCGACGGCAGGTAGATGTCGTTCAGCGATTGCGCGTAGTGCTGCTCCTTCGGCTCGGACTCGAGAATCACGCGGTACTGGTTCGACTGCGTGAAGATCGTCGATACGATGCGCTGGCCGAACGCGTCGTACAGCGCGTTGTCGACGGTCGCCGGCGTGATGCCGAAGCGCGCGGCGCTCGCGCGGTCGATCTCGATGTAGACGGACTGGCCGTTGCTCTGCAGGTCGGTCGCGACGTCGGCGAGCGACGGCTCCTGCTGCAGACGCGCGACGAGCTTCGGCACCCAGGTCGCGAACTCTTCCGAGTTCGGGCTCGTCAGCATGAACTGGTACTGCGTCGGGCTGACGGTCGAGTCGATCGTCAGATCCTGAACCGACTGCATGAAGAGCGAGATCCCGGTGATGTTCGCCACGCGGTGCTGCAGGTCGCGGATGATCTGCGCGGCCGTTTTGGAACGCTCGTCGCGCGCCTTCAGGTTGATCAGCATCCGGCCGCTGTTCAGCGTGATGTTGCTGCCGTCGACGCCGATGAACGACGTGAGGCTCACGACATTCGGATCCTTCAGGATCTCGGCCGCGAGCGCCTGCTGGCGCTCGGCCATCGCGCCGTACGAGATCGACTGCGGCGCCTGCGTGATCGCCTGGATCACGCCGGTGTCCTGCGCGGGGAAGAAGCCCTTCGGCACGTAGACGTACAGCAGGCCCGTCAGCGCGAGCGTCAGCAGCGCGACGACGAGCGTCGAGCGCTGGCGGTTCAGCACCCATTCGAGCGCGACCGCATAGCGCGCGATCACCCAGTCGATCGCGTGGTGCACGCGCGCCTCGAAGCGATGGCTCTCGGGCGGCGGCGAATGGCGCAGCAGCTTCGCGCACATCATCGGCACGAGCGTGAGCGACACGATCGCCGAGATCACGATCGTCACCGCGAGCGTGATCGCGAATTCATGGAAGAGGCGCCCGACCACGTCGCCCATGAACAGCAGCGGGATCAGCACCGCGATCAGCGACACCGTCAGCGAGATGATCGTGAAGCCGATCTGCTTCGAGCCCTTCAGCGCGGCCTCGAGCCCGGATTCGCCTTCCTCGACGTAGCGCGCGATGTTCTCGATCATCACGATCGCGTCGTCGACGACGAAGCCGGTCGCGATGGTGAGCGCCATCAGCGACAGGTTGTTCAGCGAGAAGCCGGCCATGTACATCACCGCGAGCGTGCCGATCAGCGACAGCGGCACCGACAGGCTCGGGATGATCGTCGCGTAGATGTTCGCGAGGAACAGGTACATCACGAGCACGACGAGCCCGACCGCGACCAGCAGTTCGAACTGCACGTCGCGCACGGCGGCGCGGATCATCGTCGTACGGTCGGTGACGATCTGCACGTCGAGCGCGGCCGGCAGCGTTTCCTGCAGCTTCGGCAGCTGCGCCTTGATCGCGTCGACCGTCTGGATCACGTTCGCGCCCGGCTGGCGCTGCACGTTCAGGATGATCGCGGGCTCCGAATTCACCCACGCGCCGAGCTTGGTGTTCTCCGAGCCGGCGACGACCGTCGCGACGTCGGTGAGCATCACCGGGCGGCCGCCTTTGTATGCGACGACCGCGCTGTTGTATTGATCGGCGCTCGTGAGCTGGTCGTTCGCGTTGATCGTGTACGCGCGCGTCGGGCCGTCGAAGTTGCCCTTCGGCGTGTTCACGTTCAGGTTCGAGATCGTCGTGCGCAGGTCGTCGAGGTTCATCCCGTACTGCGCGAGCGCGGTCGGGTTCGCCTGGATCCGCACGGCCGGGCGGTTGCCGCCCGACAGGCTGACGAGGCCGACGCCCGCGATCTGCGAGATCTTCATCGCGAGGCGTGTGTCGGCGAGGTCCTGCACCTGCGTGAGCGGCAGCGTCTTCGACGTGACCGCGAGCGTGATCACCGGCGCGTCGGCCGGGTTGACCTTCGCATAGATCGGCGGGGCAGGGAGGTCGGACGGCAGCAGGTTGCCGGCCGCGTTGATCGCGGCCTGCACTTCCTGTTCGGCGATGTCGAGCGGCAGGTCGAGCGAGAACTGCAGCGTGATCACGGACGAGCCGGCCGAACTCTGCGACGACATCTGGTTCAGCGACGGCATCTGCCCGAACTGCCGTTCGAGCGGCGCGGTGACCGACGAGGTCATCACTTCCGGGCTCGCGCCCGGGTAGAAGGTCTGGACCTGGATCGTCGGATAGTCGACTTCCGGCAGCGCGGCGAGCGGCAGGAAGCGCAGCGCCACGAGACCGGCCAGCATGATCGCCGCCATCAGGAGGGCGGTGCCGACCGGCCGGAGAATGAAAAGGCGGGATGGATTCATCGAGCGGCCCGCGCGTTACTGGGCCGCGGGGGCCGCTGCCTGCGACGCGCCGTGCCGGTGTCCGCCGCGATGGCCGTCGGCGCCCGATGCACCCGACGCCGCACCGGCGCCGCGCGCGCCCGACGCGCCTTTCGGCTTGTCGGCCGGGATCGAGATCTTCGCGCCTTCGCGCAGGCGGTCGGAGCCGTCGGTCACCACGCGCTCGCCGAGCGACACGCCGCTGACGATGCTCGTGCGTTCGCCGTCGACCGGGCCGACCGTGACCTTGCGCACCGTCACCGTGTTGTCGGGTTTCACGACGTAGACGAACTGGCCGATCGAGCCGGTCAGCACCGCGGAGGTCGGCACGATCGTCGCGTTGCGCATCACGTCGACGAGCAGCCGCGTGTTCACGAACTGATTCGGGAACAGCATGCCTTCCTTGTTATCGAAGTTCGCGCGCAGCTTGACCGTGCCCGTGCTCGTGTCGATCTGGTTGTCGAGCGTCGCGAGCGAGCCCGTCTCGAGCGGCACCGTGTTGTTGCGGTTGTACGCGGTGACCGACAGCTTCTGGCCCGCGTTCACCTGCTTGAGGATCTGCGGCAGGTTGTCTTCCGACGTCGTGAAGATCACGCTCATCGGCTGCAACTGCGTGATCACGACGATGCCGTTGGCATCGCCCGGCGTCACGTAGTTGCCGGGGTCGACCTGGCGCAGGCCGACGCGGCCGGACACCGGCGCGGTGATGCGCGCATACGTGAGGTTCAGCTTCGCGGAATCGATCGCGGCCTGGTCGGTCTTCACCGCGCCTTCGTATTGCTTGACGAGTGAAGCCTGCGTATCGACCGTCTGCGACGCGATCGAATCCTGCGACAGCAGCGTCTGGTAGCGCTTCAGGTCGAGGCGGGCCGTCGCGAGCAGCGCCGAGTCGCGCGCGTGCGTGCCTTCGGCGTTCTCGAGCGACACCTGGTACGGGCGCGGGTCGATCTGCGCGAGCACGTCGCCTTTCCTGACGATCTGGCCTTCCTGGAACGAGACCGACTGCAGGTAGCCCGACAGCTGCGTCTTGACCGTCACGTTCGCGAGCGGCGTGACGGTGCCGAGCGCGGACAGTACGATCGGCATTTCGCCCTGCGTCGCGGTCGCGACCTGCACGGGCTGCGGAATGTTCGCCATCGCGGCGGGGCCGCCTCGGCCGCGGTGGCCGCCGCCGCCACCGGCGGCGCTTGCACCCGCGCCCGTCGCGGCACTGCCGGCCGCCGGCGTGCGGTTCCACGGGTGCCACCACAGCAGGCCGCCGATGACGACGACCGCGAGCGCCCCAGCCATCAGCGTGCGGCGCGGGCGCCGTGCGGCGGGAGACGCGGGGTCGTTCGAAGGAGGCGTGGGCTTTTGTTCGTTATCCATCGTGTTCTGTCAGGAAGACGGCGCGGCGTGCCGGAAATCGGACTGCTGGGCTGCGCGTGGGCGGGCGGTGCCGGGACGGGGCGCCCGGCTCGGTCCGGGGCCCCGCCGGCCTGCGCGGGAAAAGAGCGGTGCGCACCGCGAAGGCGGCGCGACGATGGGCATGATCCTACGTCCCGTCCCCGTTACAGTCCAGTGGACTATCTTTCAACGGGTTACGGTCGTTACAGAACGCAATTGGACGATGACGAATCGATTACACGGCGTGCCGCCGGGCCGGTGCGCCGCCGATCTCGCGGGTGATTTTCGCGATGCATTCGTGCAGCGCGGGCACCACGTGTTCGTGCAGCCATTCGGGCGGGCACTGGTGCGACGCGCCGCCGCAATTCACCGAATAGCGCTGGCCCGACGGGCCGACGAATCCGGCCGCCACCGCATTCAGGCCCTCGCGCCATTCGCCGATCGCGATCGCGCACCCGTCGCGCATTGCGTCGTCCAGCGCGGGGGTCAGGCGCGCGGACACGTGCGGCCAGTCGTCGCCGGCCGTGGTGCGCAGCGACTCGAGCAGCAGGCGGCGTTCGTCGTCCTCGAGTGCGGCGAGATACGCGCGGCCTACCGCGGTGCGTGCGATGTCCATCCGCGAGCCGATCTCGAGACGCGTGACGAGCACGGCCGAGCGCGGCCGGATCACGTCGATCGCGACCATGTCGAGCCGGTCGCGCACCGCGAGGTGCACGGACAGGGACGTGCGTTCGGCCAGCTCGATCATGAACGGCCGCGAGCGCGCGCGGATGTCGAAGTTGCGCAGGAAGCCGTGGCTCAGTTCGAGCACCGACGCGGTGAGCACGAAGCGCTCGCTGTCGGGCAACTGGAACAGGAAGCCGGCGCTGACGAGCGTCGCGGTGATGCGCGAGACGGTCGGCTTCGGGATGCCGGTCAGTTCGGTCAGCTCGCGGTTGCTGACGGGCGCGTCGGCAGCCGCGATGCGACGCAGGACGGCGAGGCCGCGGGCGAGGGCGGTGATTTCGTCGGGCGAGGATTCACGGTCCCGCGACGCGGGAGGGGTTACAGTGGTCGACACGAGGGATTCTCTCTATTTCCGAAACTCGATTTCAATTTTGTTGGTATTGTAGGACTATTGTCAAAGGATGCATGTTCCGCGGGTGAACCGGTCATTGGATGAGATTTTACGGGTTCACCCTTGGTTTATTAGGAAAACGCTCAAATGAGCGTTGCCAGAAAGTGCATGAACCGGTGCAAATACCGCTTGACTTGTCGGGCGGAAACGGAAAGAATGTCTCACGTTTTCGAAACATCGTTTCAAGAGTTTAACCGGCAACGATGTTTCGCGCAGTCTCTCAGGTTCTAGCACGGCCCTCGGAATGGCTAGAACTTTTTTAGCGCCACGGTCTCCGTGGCGCTTTTTTTTGCCCGTTTTTCTGCTCGCCCGCCCGGACGCGTCAGGCCCGTATTATCCCCCGATCGTCGAAACCCCCCGTTTACACCCGCGCGGCGCCTGCTCGCGCGTGCGCCTGACGCGATTCGCACGCGCAAAAAAAAGCGCGATGCCTGCACTGGGCATCGCGCATCAAACGGCGTGGAGCGCCGACGAATGATCGGTGATGAAGAAAGGGACGCCCGGTCAGGGACGCCCGGTCAGGGACACCCCGGCCGGCGGGCGGCGCCTCCTCGCGCGGCCCGGTCAGGCCTTCGCGAGCTTGATGCTGGTCTGCTCGGCGGTCAGGTAGCCGACGCTCGCGCCGAAGCGGTCCTTGAAGTTCGCGCGCACGAGCGGGTCGAGCGTCGGCTTGACCTTGTCGTGCAGCGGCGATTCCCAGTCGCCCGCGTGCTGGAAGTTGCTCATGATGTACGTCCAGCCGTTGATCTCGTCGACCGCGTGCAGGCCCGTCGATTCCGCGCCGGCCGGGCACGACAGCACGCGCACCAGCGACTTCGTGTCGACGTTGTACGCCCACAGGAAGTTGTTCACGTGCATGCCCGAGTCTTCGCCGATGAAGAGCGTGCGCAGCTTTTCGGAGAACTTCAGGTTGTCCGGGTTCGCGATCTTGTCCGGGTTCGCGAGGTTGCCGAGCCCGTCGGCCGCGGCGAGATCCTCGCCGACGAGCGCGGCCGGCGCGCCCATGTCGACCGGCACCCATTCGCTGTCGATCGCGCTGCCCGTCGTGTCGCGCTGGCTGCCCTTCAGGTTCAGCGCATAGACGGCGCCCGCGGCGATCTTCTTGTCGACCGCGACGTCGCGCGACGCCGCATTGCCCTTGACCATCGACGTCTCGATCCGCGACATCGCCGTGTAGACGATCTTGTCCTTCGCGTTCACGGTCGTGCCTTCGAGCTTCGTGAAGCCCATGCTGCCGCCGAGCAGCGCCGCATAGCGGTGCGTCTCGAGGAACGCGGCCGCCTTTTCCATCCCCGGCTTCACGCGCATCCAGTTGAACTTGCCGCCGAAGTGGATCTTCGTGTAGCTCGCATCGTTCGGGTCGGTGGTCACCAGGTCCATGATGTCCGACGCCTTCAACGTGTTCGCGAGCGCTTCGATTTCGCCGCTCGTCGCGTGGCCGATCCTGATCCACGTGAGCGTCGCGGTGCCGGCGCCGGCCGACGAGGTCTGCGTCCACTTCGCGACGTACAGCGTGCCGGCCGACAGGTCGGCGGCCTTGTCGGCGACGAACATGAACAGGCCGCCGTTGGTGGCGTCGTCACCCATCATCACGGTGCGCTGGTCCGGCATCACCTGGATCAGCTCGTGCGAGATGCGGCCGAGGCAATAGTGCTTCTTCACGGTGCCCGTGCCGTCGGGATTCACGGTGATCTCGGGCAGGTGACCGTAGTGGTAGGGGTTCGCCTTCGTCTCGTCGCCGAACGTGTTCCTGCTGAACGCCTTGAACTGCGCGTCGGTCGCGGCCTTGGTCGCGTCCGGCTCGTACTCCTCGCTCGACAGGTGCGTGCCCCACGGCGACAGGCTCGCGCCGCACGTGATCCACAGGCCGTGCGCCTTCGACGTGTCGACGTTGTGGTACTTGACGACCTTCAGCGCGCCGTTGGCCGGATCCTGGTCGAGCGTCAGCACCGCGATCGGCGACGGCAGCTGGCCGTACTGCGATGCGCTCGCCTGGTCGCGCGTCGTGTATTCGAACTGCACGACGGCGAACACCGTGTTGCCTTTCACGCCGGGCACGTTCGCGTTCTTCAGCGTCAGCATCGAGCTGCCGTCCGGGCAGTCGGAATAGAACTGGCGCTCCTTGCCGGCAACCGAGCGGTCGATGATCGGCTGGTTGTTGATGTCGTAGTAGCCGCCCGCGAGCGTCGTGCCGCCCTTGCCGTCCGGCACCATGTCGCCCGTCACGAAGAACGGCCGGTACGCGAGCTTGAAGTTGCGCGCCGAGCCGTCCGAGAACGACACCGACAGCGTCGAGCCGACCGTCGTCGTGGCCATCGCGGCCGCGTTGTCGAGCGTCGGGGCGGCCATCGCCGAGAACGTCGCCGACGTGTACGCGGCGGCGACCGGGGCCGGCGTCGACGCCGGATTGTCGTCGCCGCCGCAACCCGTCAGCAGGGCCGGCAGCGCGAGGCCGGAAAGGGGAAGCATCGGCGCGCCGGCGAGGATCTTCAGGGCCTGACGACGGGAAGCATTGGGCAACGCGGGCATGTGGAGTCCAGTTTCAGTTGTTGGAAGAATGGCCTTCGCGAAGCAGGCGCTCGGCAAGCGTCGCGAAGGCAAATTGAAAACTGGACGGAAGTGTAAGGACGCTCGATGAAAGTTTTTTGAATTGAAAACGTAATGGCGGGCCGGGCGTTCGTCAGGGGCTCAATCGCGCTCGGGCGTCGCCGAGATGCGGTGGATCGACAGGTCCGCGCCGTCGAACTCGGCTTCGCGGTCGAGGCGCAGCCCGACGGTCGCCTTCAGCGCACCGTACACGAGCGTGCCGCCCACGGTCGCGATGGCGATGCCGCCGAGCGTGCCGACGAGCTGCGACATGAACGACACGCCGCCGAGGCCACCGAGCGCGGGCAGGCCGAACACGCCGGCCGCGAGGCCGCCAAGCGCGCCGCACATGCCGTGCAGCGGCCACACGCCGAGCACGTCGTCGATGCGCCACTTGTTCTGCACGCAGGTGAACATCGCGACGAACAGTGCGCCGGCGGCCGCGCCCGTGACGAGTGCGCCGATCGGGTGCATCACGTCGGAGCCCGCGCATACCGCGACGAGGCCCGCGAGCGGCCCGTTGTACGTGAAGCCCGGGTCGTTGCGGCCGGCCATCCACGCGGCGAGCGTGCCGCCGACCATCGCCATCAGCGAGTTCACGGCGACGAGGCCGCTGATCTTGTCGAGCGTCTGCGCGCTCATCACGTTGAAGCCGAACCAGCCGACCGCGAGCACCCACGCACCGAGCGCGAGGAACGGGATGTTCGACGGCGGGTGCGCGGCGATCCGGCCGTCCTTCGCGTAACGGCCGTGGCGCGCGCCGAGCAGCAGGACGGCCGGCAGCGCGACCCAGCCGCCGAACGCGTGCACGACGACGGAGCCTGCGAAATCGTGGAATGGCGCGCCGAACGCGTGCGCGAGCCAGGCCTGCACGCCGAAGCGTTCGTTCCACGCGATCCCTTCGAAGAACGGATAGATGAAGCCGACGATGATCAGCGTCGCGACGAGCTGCGGATTGAACTTCGCGCGCTCGGCGATGCCGCCGGACACGATCGCGGGAATGGCCGCCGCGAAGGTCAGCAGGAAGAAGAAGCGCACGAGCGCGTAGCCGTTGTGCTGGGACAGCGTGCCGATGTCGTCGAAGAACTCGACGCCGTACGCGATCGTGTAGCCGATGAAGAAATACGCGAGCGTCGACACCGAGAAGTCGACCAGGATCTTCACGAGCGCGTTGACCTGGTTCTTCTTGCGGACCGTGCCGAGTTCGAGAAATGCAAAGCCCGCGTGCATCGCGAGCACCATGACGGCGCCGATCAACAGGAACAGTGAGTCGACGCCGGATTTCAGACCATCCATGCCGTGGCTTCCTTGCGCAAAAAACGGGCAAGGAATGCAAATATCGAGCCAACTTGGTGAGCCGTCGCATGGAGTTGGTGCTCGTGCGCCGCGTGGTGAGGCATTCCGATGGGTCGTGCACGGGAAGAGGGCGTAGCCGGCGCGGGCCGAGCGAGATACCTGGTGCACGCACGTGGTGCGGCGCGTACGGAACTGGTGCGCGTGACGAGCTGGTTGGTGCGGCGTGGTGCGCGATGGTGCGTGGCGGGCGCACCAACCGGCGCGTTAGTGGCGCATTAGTGGCGCGTGAACAGCGGGGGTGGCCGGCGCAGCCGCAGCGCGCACGCCGACCAGTAGGCGGCGACGGTTGTCAGCCCGAGCGCAGCGAACGCGAGCGCCGCGAAGCCCGCGAGCGACTGGCCGTCGCCGTCGGGGCCGAGGATGCCTTGCGCGACGATCAGCGCGGCGGTCCAGAAGCCGATCACGGCCTGCGCGAGCAGGCGCGCGGTTGCGACGCGGCGCGGGCGTCCGGATTCGGCCAGGCGGTGCGCCGACCGCGGGCGCAGACACAGGAACAGGGTGGCGGCGAGCAATGCGGCCAGGGCGATGAGCCAGTCGACGAGGAAATCCATGAGAAAAAGGGGGCACGTCCGAAGCGGGTTGAAGCGTGCCCACTTTAGAGTCCTCGCGTGTGCGATTGAATCAGACGAGTCCGAAATTTAAAGCCATTTTTAATGGCGGGACGTGATTGGCCCTGTTCAACAGGCGGTATCATCGACGTCGGTCCAACCACGAGGCCGCGCCACGCGCAGCCGGAGATTGCTGATGAAGATGAAGACTTCGCGGGCGCGTCGCGTGCCCGGGTCCGTACTGGCGGCCGTGGCCGCCGGTGCGCTGCTGTTGCTCGCGGGCTGCGAGAAGTCCGGTGCGCCGGTCACGCAACCCGATACGGCCGCGAGCGCGGCCGCCGATGCCGCGAACAATGCGGCCAAGGCGCTCGACCAGGTGGCGAGCACCGTCAACCAGCAGATCAACGCCGCGAAGGCCGGCATCGCGTCCGCGGCGTCGGCCGTGCCGCCGCTGTCCGCGAGCGGCCTCGCCTCCGCCGCGCAGGCGCAGATCGACGCGGCTGCTTCCGCAGTCGTCGCGCATGCGGCTTCCGAAGCCGGCGCAAAGATCGCCGAAGCCGGCAAGAAGCTGCAGCAGTGGAGCCAGCAGAATGCGTCGGGCGCCAAGCCCGCGAGCGGAGAGTGACGCGGGCTTGCATGATCCACGAAATGTAATTATGATGGTTACATATGTCGCCGGCCGCAGGATGGGCCGGCGTCGTCAAGTGAGTGAGGAATGAATACCAGCAGCCGGTTCGCGTTTGCCGTCCACGTGCTTGCCTTGCTGTCGATGCAGGAGGGCGTGCCGCTGTCGTCCGACATCATCGCGGGCAGCGTGAACACGAATCCGGCGCTGATCCGCCGCTTGCTGTCGATGCTGGCGGCCGCCGGGCTGACCACGTCGCAGCTGGGCGCGGGCGGCGGTGCGCTGCTGGCGCGCGAGCCTGGCGCGATCACGCTGCTCGACGTATATCGGGCGGTCGACGATGCGCAGCTGTTCGCGCTGCACCGCGAGGCGCCGAATCCCGCGTGTCTCGTCGGGCGGCACATCCAGGGCGCGCTGACCGACTACATCGGCGACGCGCAGCGCGCGATGGAAGCCTCGCTTGCTACGCGCACGCTGGCCGACGTCACGGCCGACGTGCTGGATCTGGAGCAGCGCACGCAACATGAGGCGCGCGCCGGCGGGTAACCGGCGGCAGGGCAGGAAGCCGGACGGCGCGTTTGCGCGGCGACCGGCGCAACGGGGGCTTTGCCCCGTTTTTTTCGGTCTTATCTGTAATTGACTTTGTTACATATTTTGCTTACTGGAGAATCGACATGACGCAACGTACCCTGAATATCGCGCTGTTCGGCGCCACCGGCACGATCGGCTCGCGCATTGCCGCGGAAGCCGTGCGACGCGGCCATCGCGTGACCGCGCTGTCGCGCCATCCCGGCGCGGCCGGCGACGGCATCACCGCGAAGGCGGCCGATCTGTTCGACGCGGCCAGCATCGCGGCCGCGCTGCCGGGTCATGACGTCGTCGCGAGCGCATACGGCCCGAAGCAGGACGATGCGGCGAAGGTCGTCGCGGCCGCGAAAGCGCTGGTCGCCGGCACCCGCCAGGCGGGCCTGAAGCGGCTCGTGGTGGTGGGCGGCGCGGGTTCGCTCGAAATCGCGCCGGGCAAGCAGCTGGTCGACAGCGAAGGCTTTCCTGAAGCGTACAAGGCGCAGGCGCTCGCGCACCGCGATGCGCTCGGCTACCTGAAGACGGTCGACGACCTCGACTGGACGTTCTTCGCGCCGGCCGCGATGATCGCCCCGGGCGAGCGCACGGGCACGTTCCGCACGGGCGTCGGCAAGCTGATCGTGGATGCGCAGGGCAACAGCAGGATCTCGACGGAAGACTACGCGGTCGCGTTCGTCGATGCGCTCGAGCAAGGCAGCTTCGTGCGCGAGATCGCGACGGTCGCGTATTGAGCGGCGCGCCGGCCGGCGCGTGAGCATCGGGCCGGTCGCGACGTGCAGGAACGCCAGGCGATTCCACCTTGACGGGCGGGATCGCCTGTTTCGTCTGGAGCGGGCCGCGTGCCGGCGGACTCACCCGTCCCGCGCGTGTACCGGATCGGTATTTATACCGGTCGACGCGGCGAGGCGGTTTTCATATTGTTCCCCGTTGTGCAGGATGAATAGAATAAATTTCTATCTACGAGGGACTGGAGAAATGGACGCCATCGATCGCAAGCTGCTGGAGCTGTTGCAGGCGGATGCCACGCTGCCGATCGCGGAACTGGCACAGCGCGTGAACCTGTCGCAGACGCCGTGCTGGAAGCGCGTGCAGCGGCTCAAGGAAACCGGCGCGATTCGCGCGCAGGTTGCGCTGTGCGATCCGCGCAAGCTTGGGGTCGGCACGACCGTGTTCGTCGCGATTCGGACGAACCAGCACACCGAGGAATGGGCGCAGCGGTTCACGCAGGCCGTGCGCGACATGCCGGAAGTGGTCGAGGTGTACCGGATGAGCGGCGAGACCGACTATCTGTTGCGCGTCGTGGTGGCCGGCATCGACGATTACGACCGCGTCTACAAGCAGCTGATTCGTACGGTGCCGCTGTTCGACGTCAGCTCGTCGTTCGCGATGGAGCAGATCAAGTATTCGACCGCGCTGCCCGTGCGCGACCTTGCCGAGCCGGCGTAGCGCGGCAATGAAACGGCGCGGGCGTGCAGCGCGCCCGCGGGTTCAGCGGCCGCGCGCCAGTGCGCGTGCGCGCTCGTCGGCCAGTGCGTCGCGGCGCACGAAATCCGCGACGAACGGGCTGGCCGGATGGTGATGCAGTGCGTACGGCGTATCCCATTGCGCGAGCTGGCCATCCTTCATCACGCCGATCCGGTCGGCGATCGCGAAGGCTTCCGCCTGGTTGTGCGTGACGAGGATCGCGGTGTGGCCCGTGCGTTTCAGGATGTCGCGCAGCTCGAACGCGAGCCGCTCGCGCGTATCGACGTCGAGATTCGAGAACGGCTCGTCGAGCAGCAGCAGTTCCGGTGACGGCGCGAGCGCACGGGCGAGTGCGACGCGTTGCTGCTGGCCGCCCGACAACTCGTGCGGATAGGCGCTGCCGGAATCGGCGAGGCCGACGAGATCGAGCATTTCCGCGACACGCATGCGCCGTTCGGTCTTCGGCATGCGCCGCAAACCGAACGCGACGTTGTCGGCCGCGCTGAGGTGCGGAAACAGCGCGTAATCCTGGAACATCATGCCGATGCGGCGCCGCTCGGGCGGCACGTCGAGCGACGGCGCCGCGACGGGCGCGCCGTCCAGCACGATGCGCCCCATGCGCACCGGTTCGAAGCCGGCGATCGCGCGCAGCACGGTGGTCTTGCCGCAGCCCGACGCACCGAGCAGGCAGCCGATGTCGCCGCGCGGCAGCGCGAGGCTCAGGCCGTCGACCACCGTGCGGCGGCCGTGCGGCGTGTCGTATGCGAGGCAGAGGTCATCGAGTTCGAGCAGGTTCACGGTGTCAGGCTCCGATCTTGTGGCGGGTGCGGGCGAGCAGGATCACGGGCACGAGCCCGGCCAGCACGATCGCGAGGGCGGCGACCGCGCCTTCCTCGTAGGTGCCGCGCGCCGCTTCCGCATACAGCCAGGTGGCGAGCGTGTCGAAGTTCAGCGGACGCAGCAGCAGCGTCGCCGGCAATTCCTTCATGGCGTCGACGAACACCAGCAGTGCGCTCGTGGTGAGCGCGGGCCGCAGCAGCGGCAGGTGCACGCGGCGCAGCGTGCCGCCGGCCGTTTCGCCGAGCGAGCGCGCCGCCTGTTCCAGCGACGGCGGGATGCGCGCGAGGCCGGCCTCGATGCTGCCGGCCGGGATCGCGAGAAAACGCACCGTGTAGGCGATCACGAGCGCGGCCGCCGAGCCCATCAGCAGCAGCCCGTCGCGGCCGAGTGCCGCGCCGAACAGCCGGTCGGCCGCCGCGAACGGGATCAGCAGGCCGATCGCGAGCACGGTGCCGGGCACCGCATAACCGAGGCTCGCGATTCTCGCGCACACGCGGGCCGGGCCCGCGCCTGCGCTGTCGCGTTGCGCGCGCGCGGCCCATGCGACGACGAGCCCGCACGCGAGTGTCGCGACGGTGGCGGCGGTGGCGATCGTCAGCGTGTTCGCGAGCCCCGTCATCAGTTGCGCGGACACGCCGCCGACGAGATGCAGCCGCTTGGCCGTCTCGACCGCGAGATACGCGGCCGGCGCGCCGAAGCCGAGCAGCACGGGCAGCCAGCCGAGCACGGCGGCGCCCCATGCGGCCGTGCCCGTCAGGCGGCGCGGCGCGATCGGCCGCATGCGCCGGCCGTGCGCATAGCGCTGGCGGCGGCGCCCGTAGCGTTCGAGCACGATCATGCCCACGACGATCGCGAGCATCGCGAGCGCGATCTGTGCGGCGCCGGCAAGATCGGACCGCGTGATCCATGTCGTGTAGACGGATACCGTCAGCGTCTGCACGCCGAGGAATTCCGATGCGCCGATATCGTTCAGCGTTTCGAGCAGCGCGAGGCTCACGCCGACCGCGATCGCGGGCCGCGCGAGCGGCACGACGACGCGCCAGAACGTGGCGATGCGTCCCGCGCCGAGCGTGCGCGCGGCTTCGAGCAGGCTCGCGGACTGCGTGACGAACATCGCACGCGTGCTCAGGTAAACATAGGGATACAGCACGAAGCCGAGTACGAAGATCGCGCCGGGCAGCGAGCGCAGGTCGGGCAGGCGGAACTGGCGCGGGCTGTCGAAGCCGAGCAGCCAGCGGACCGCGCCCTGTACGGGGCCGATCGGGTGCAGCAGGTCGAGATACGCGAACGCGACGATGTAGGTGGGAACCGCGAGCGGCAGCAGCAGTGCCCATGTGAGCACGCGGCGGCCGGGAAAGTCGTATGCGGTGACGAGCCACGCGCAGCCGGTTCCGACGATCGACACGATCGTGCCGACGCCCGCGAGCAGCAGCAGCGTATTGACGAGCGCCTGCGGCAGCACGAATTCGGCGAGATGCCGCCAGTGCGCGAGATCGGCGTCGAACGCGGCGGCCACGAGCACCGCGAGCGGCGCCGCGACCGCCGCGGCGATCGCCAGCGCCGCGAGCAGCCACAGGCTGCCCGCGCGCGGCAGCAGGCGCGGCCGGCACGCCACGCGGCGCGCGCCGGCGGTGGTTGCGTCAGTTGTCAAAACCGACCTTGTCGACGAGCTGGCTCGCCTGCTTGCGATGCTTCGCGATGTCCGCCAGCGGCAGCGGGTCGATCTTCAGCGTCCCGAAGCCGGCGATCACCGGATCGAGTTTCACGTTCGCGCGCACCGGGTATTCGTAGTTCGCCTGCGCATACAGCGCCTGCGCTTCCGGCGACACGAGGTATTCGAGCAGTTTCACTGCGTTGGCCTTGTGCGGCGCGTGCTTCGCGACCGTCGCGCCGCTGATGTTGACGTGCGTGCCGCCGCTCTTCGCGTTCGCGAACGTCGGCCGCACGACCTTGATCGCATCGCCCCACTTGCGTGCGTCGCTGCCGGGCTCCGCATTCTTCATGTGGCCGACGTAGTAAGCATTCGCGAGGCCGACGTCGCAGATGCCGCCGAGGATGTCGCGTGCGACGTCGCGGTCGCCGCCCGTCGCCTTGCGCGCGAGGTTCGCCTTCACGCCGCGCAGCCACTTCTCGGTCGCGGCTTCGCCGTCGTGCGCGATCATCGCCGCGACGAGCGCCGTGTTGTACGGATGCTGGCCCGAGCGGATGCAGACCTTGCCCTTCCATTTCGGATCGGCGAGATCCTCGTAGCGGAACGCATCGACCTTCAGGTCCTTCTCGACGTACAGCACGCGATCGCGCAGCGACAGCGCGTACCAGTCGCCGTTCGCGCCGCGCAGGTTCGCGGGAATCGCGTCGTCGAGCGTCTTCGAGCGCACCGGCTGCGTGAGCCCGCCGTCGACGAGATCGAGCAGGTTGCCGACGTCGACCGTCATCAGCACGTCGGCCGGCGACTGCGCACCCTCCGCCTTCACGCGCTCGAGCAGGCCGTCCTTCACGAACACCGTATTGACCTTGACGCCGCTCTGCTTCGTGAACGCTTCGATGAGCGGCTGGATCAGCTTCGGTTCGCGGGTGGTGTACAGGCTGACTTCCTCGGCCGCATGAGCCGGCGGCGCGAAGGCAGCGGCGGCAAGGGCGAGGGCGCCGGCGAGCGGCAGCAGGCGGGTGCGCGGATTCGACATGAAGACTCCGGAGGGGCAGGTGGACGAAGGGAGCGTTCCGGGGCGCGCCTGCCGCTCGAGCGACCCGGAATATTACAAAATGAAAGACTCGGGATTCTAGATCGAAATGGGAACCGTTATCAAATGAAAGATAACGACGAGCAGGCGGAGGACGGGAAAGGGGTGCGGAAACGGGGCGTCGCGGGACGGGCGCAAGCGCGTAGAATGCCCGCTTCGATGAATTTGACGGAGTCGCCCCGACCATGAACGATCAGCGCAAGAAGAACCCAGTCCGCAACGTGAGCATCCTGATCGTCGTGGCCGTGCTGCTCGTGATCGGGACGATCCTGTACAACGCGATTTCGCAGAAGCACGCGTACGACGAAGCCCATCCGGCCGAGGCCGCGAGCGCCGCATCGCACTGACGTGCCGATGCGCGGCCCGGCGGGCCGCGCACGTGGCGTCGAGGTGAAGGGGACGAGTGCCCGGCTGTTGGCGCGGCGGATGCCGCGCGGAGCCGGGAACGAAGCGGGCGCCGGAACCGGCGCGCCGCGTACGCCGGTCAGCCGTGCGTCAACGTGACGCAGGTGCGAATTTCGGGCGGATCCGTGCGTAGAACACGACCGCGAGCAGCGTGAGCCACGCCGCGCCGACATACAGCGCGACACGCGTGTCCTCGAACCAGCCGAGCATCACGATCACGAAGCCCATGAACGCGATCGTCAGCGCCGGCGCGACCGGCCACAACGGCACCTTGAACTTCAGCGCCGCGACTTCGGCGCTCGACAGCCGGCGGCGCATCGCGACCTGCGACAGCAGGATCATCAGCCAGACCCACACGGTCGCGAACGTCGCGATTGCCGCGACCATCAGGAACACGTCCTTCGGCATCAGGTAGTTGAGCAGCACGCCGGCGAGCAGCGCGACCGCCATCACGAGCACCGTGACCCACGGCACGCCGTGCCGCGAGGTCGTCATCAGCACGCGCGGTGCCTGGCCCTGGCGCGCCATCCCGAACATCATCCGGCCCGCGCCGAAGATGTCGCTGTTGATCGCGGAGATCGCCGCGCTGATCACGACCAGGTTGAGGATCGTCGCGGCCGACTTCACGCCGAGCGCGGAGAAGATCTGCACGAACGGGCTGCCGTCGCTGCCGACACCCGTCCACGGGCTGATCGACATCAGCACGACCATCGTCAGCACGTAGAACAGCAGGATGCGCGCGGGCACCGCGTTGATCGCGCGCGGAATCACGCGCTCCGGATCCTTGGCTTCGGCGCTCATCCCGATCACCTCGATCCCGCCGTACGCGAAGATCACGACCGACAGCGACGCGATCAGCCCGCCGACGCCGTTCGGGAGGAAGCCGCCATGGTTCCACAGGTTCGCGAACGTCGGCACGTCGGCCGAATGGCCGAAGTGCATGCCGGTCAGCAGGATCGCCACGCCGCCGCCGATCATCGCGACGATCGCGCCGACCTTGATGATCGACAGCCAGAACTCGAGTTCGCCGAACACCTTCACGTGGCACAGGTTCAGCCCGCAGATGATCGCGACGACGCCGAGCACCCAGATCCATTGCGGGACATCCGGAAACCAGAAGCCCATGTAGATGCCGAACGCCGTGATGTCGGCGATCGCGACGATCACCATTTCGAGCGTGTAGGTCCAGCCGGTGACGAAGCCGGCAAACGGGCCGAGGTTCTCGGTCGCATAGTGGCCGAACGAGCCGGCGACGGGTTCGCGCACGGCCATCTCGCCGAGCGCGCGCATCACCATGTAGACGGCCGCGCCGCCCAGGATGTACGCCAGGATCACGGCCGGGCCCGCGAGCTGGATCGCGGACGCCGAACCGTAGAACAGACCCGTGCCGATCGCCGAACCCAGCGCGAGAAAGCGGATGTGCCGCGCGCTCAGGTGGCGCTGCAAGTTTTTCATCGTGTCTCCGATATCGTTATGCGACGGACCGGGCGAGCGGGGCCGGTCCGATTGCGTCAAGTTGTCTATACAACTTGAATGTGAACGAATGATAACAAGCCGGGCCGGATGACCGGAATCGGGTATTCCCTGACTGGCGCGACGGGCGCAACAGGGGGCAGGGCGGTCGCGCATGGGAGGCGCGGGCCGCCTGGAACGCTCGGGTCATGCTTCGGGGATCGCTGAATCGGGGAGCGCCGGTGGCCGATCCGCGGCATGCGCGGGCCGGCCACCGGCGGGGTAAAGCCGCGGTCAGGCGGGCAGGCGGATCACGCTCGCATCCTTGCGGATCAGCAGCGACGACGCGAGCATCTGCTTGCACTGATGTGCGAGTACCTTCAGGTCGTGCGTGAGCTCGGCACCCACCGCATCGGATTTCTCCGCGGACACGACCATCGCGTCGAGGTCGCGCGTGATCTGCTTCGACGCGTCGAGCTGATCGGCGGGCGGCGGCTCGCCGGCCTCGGCCTTCTCGAGATTGTCGAGCACGGCGGCGAGGCCGCGGTGCAGCGCATCGTCGTGAAGGATGTTGCCATCGGCTGCGCAGGCCGTGCGGATCAGCGGCGCGGCGGCCGTGATCTGCGCGCCGAGCACGTGGGTCTGCACGAGCAGGTCGTTCAGTTCCGGCACGAAGCGCTGGTGCGCCTTCGGTTCGATCATCATCCGCTGGAACGCCTGCCCGAGATTCGCGAACGCGATGTGCACGTCCTTGCGCGCGAGGCGGTAGCGGTAGTCGTCGTCGAGGGTCGTGGCCGGCGCCTCGATGGCCGCGGCGACCACCGGCACGACGGCCGCGCCGTCGGCGGCCGGCACGGGCGGCGGCGACACGCCGCGCCCGGCCCGCCACACGGCCTCGAAATACTTGCGGGTCGCGGTGAGCATGTCGGCCACCTGCTTGCCCATCAGCCGGTATTCCCAGTACGGGAACAGCCGGCTCGCGGCGATCGCGATCATGCAGCCGACCACGGTGTCGATCGCACGCTCGCCGATGATCCGCATGCTGCCCGGCGCGAGCAGGTGGAACATCAGGAGCACGTACGACGACGTGAACACAACGCTCGCCGCGTAGTTGAACAGCAGCAGGCTGTAGCTCATCACCATCGACCCGAACATGATCGCGATCAGCAGGTGCGGCTCCTTCACCGTATAGATCAGCGCGATGCTCGCTGCGCAGCCGATCAGCGTGCCGATGATCCGCTGCGCGTTGCGCTGCTTGGTGAGCGAGTAGCCGGGTTTCAGGATGATGATGGTCGTCATCACGATCCAGTACGCGTTCGTGAGCGGCAGCAGCCGGCCGAGCCAGAACCCGACCGCCACCGCGATCGTCACGCGCAGCGCGTGGCGGAAGCTCGGGGAACGCATGTTCAGGTTCGAGAAAATCAGGAGCGGCGACATCCGGCGGCGCTGCAGGAAGCGCGTGAGCGCCTTGTCGATCTTCAGTTCGGTTTGCTGCGGATCGGCGTGGCCCGACAGGTTGCGGCGCATCCGGTCGATCAGGCGCGTCGCGCTCCAGATGCGCCGGAACGTGGCGAGCACGGCCGCATACGCCTCCGCGTTGGTGGCCGGGAAGTTCTTCTTGCGCATCAGCTCGATCTCGTATTCGATCGCGCGCAGCTCGGCCTTCACGCTGATCCGCGAATGCGGGGCGCGGTTTTCGAGCACCGCGAGGCCGATCTCCTCGAGATCGGCGGCCGCCTTGCCGATCAGGTCGCGATAGAAGATGATCAGGTCCGAGCCGCCGAACGTGTTGCGCACCAGCGGGTAATCGGTGTGCGCGCCGACGAACAGCTCGTGCAGGTCGACGCTGTTGATGAACAGGTTGTACATCGTCGTGCGGCCGGGATCGAGCTTGCCGCGGCGCAGCTTCGGCAGGTTGCGCAGCACGATGTCGCGCGCGGTTTCCTGGGTTTCGACCGCCGTGATCTGCTTGGCGACGAGATTGCGGTAGCACTCGTCGAGATCGGCATCGAGGTCGTAGAACTGCGCGCGCGCGAGCAGGTAGTCGGCGCAGGCGAACAGGCTCTCGGCCAGCGCCTGCTGCTCGATCCGGCGCGCCTGCCATCGCGACACGAGCGTGGCCCAGTACGTGTACCAGAGGCCGCCTGCGAGAATCCAGCCGGCGTTGATGAACGCCTGCAGCGGCGAGAACTTCTCCTCGAGCGTCATCACCATCATGAACAGCGTCGCGAAGCTGATCTGCGGCCAGCGGTTGCCGTAGACGACGATCAGCGACAGCACGAAGGTGAGCGGCACGATGGTGAGCCACAGCACGAAGATGTTCGGTGTGGCAAGGCCGGTCGCGAGCGCGGCCAGAAAGCCGATCACGCTGCACGCGAGCATTTCGTTGTGCTTGTACTTGAGCGGGCCCGGCATGTCGACGACGCAGGCGCCGAGCGCGCCGGTCGAGATCGTGAAGCCGAGCTCGCGGTTGTGAAACACGATCAGGCACAGCACGGCCGGCAGCGAAACGCCGACCGCGATCCGCAGGCCGCCGAAAAAGTACTGGCTGTAGAAAAACTTTCTGATTTCGACCGAATAGCGCATCGATGGACTGAATGGCAGACGAAGACGCCCGGGGCGGCGTATTGACTGGCGACGAGTCTATCGTATTTCGCGGTCCGCAAAACCTGGCTTTCCGGCCGAGGTTCGCGGAGGCGGTCCATTTGCTATCCTTGATGATCCTGTTCGCCCGGCCCTGCCCGCGCGAGGTTCCGACGCCTGCTTCATGCTCCATCTCTTCTATTCGAACCGTCACGAAACGCTGGCCGACGCGCTGCTCGAGGATCTGGCCGCGTTCCCGGCCCGCAACGGCCCGTGGGCGCCGCAACAGGTCATTGTGCCGAGCGCGGCGCTGCGCCGTCGCCTCGAGCTCGACATCGCCGCACGCAACGGCGTATGCGCGAACGTCGAGTTCACGTATCTCGCGCAGTGGCTGTGGGCGCAGATCGGCTGCGTGCTGACGGTGCCCGCGCGTTCGCCGTTCGCACCCGACCGCCTCGTGTGGCGCTGCTACCGGCTGTTCGCGCAGGCATCCGACGGTGCGCCGTGGCTCGCGTCGCCGCGGCTGGCCGCGTATCTGTCCGCGTCCGACGATGCGATGCGCTACGAGCTTGCCCACCGCGTCGCGGCCGTGCTCGACCATTACCTGACCTATCGTCCCGAGTGGCTCGCCGCGTGGCAGGCCGGCGAGTCCGTGCTCGCGGGCGACGGCGCGCCGCGCGGGATCAGCGACGCCGCGCGCGACGACGAGCGCTGGCAGGCCGCGCTGTGGCGCGCGCTGCTCGCCGAGCTGAGCGACAGCGGCACGCCGCCGGCGCACCGCTTCCTCGTCGAGGCGCGCCATCTCGACCCCGAAACCGTCGCGCGCGCACGCTCGCACTGGCCGGAATCGGTCAGCGTGTTCGCGCTGCCGACGATGCCGCCGCTGCACGTCGCATTGCTGCGCGAGCTGTCGCGCTGGATCGACGTGCGCGTCTATGCGCTGAACCCGTGCCGCGAATTCTGGTTCGACATCGTGACCGCCGCGCATGCCGAGGCGCTCGACGCGGCAGGGCGCCTCGACTACCAGGAGGTCGGCCATCCGCTGCTCGCCGAATGGGGCAGGCAGACCCAGGCGCAGCTGCACATGCTGCACGAACTGACTGAAAGCGCCGCGTCGGGCGACGCGTCGCGTTTCATCGAGAATCCCGCGCCGACGTGGCTCGCGCGTGTGCAGAACGCGATCCTCGAACTGCGGCCCGAGGCCGAAGCCGGCGATGCCCCGGCCGAGCGCGGCATCGAGGTGCACGTGTGCCACAGCCTCGCGCGCCAGCTCGAGGTGCTGCACGACCGGCTGCTCGCGTGGTTCGACGCCGACGCGAGCCTCCAGCCGTCCGACGTGCTCGTCGCGGTCGCCGATCTCGCGGCGGCCGGGCCGCTGATCGATGCCGTGTTCGGCACGGCCGGCAGTGGCGGTGCACGCGTGCCTTACCGGATCACCGGCCTGCCGCCTTCGCAGGCGAACCCGGTCGCGCGCGTGCTGCTCGACTGGCTCGCGTTGCCGGAGCGGCAGGTCGGTGCGCCCGAGCTGGTCGAATGGCTGCGCGTCGACGCGGTGTCGGCACGCTACGGCATCGACGCGACGGCGCTCGAGACGGTGCAGACCTGGCTCGCGGCCGCCGGCGCGCGGCGCGGGCTGTCGCTGCTCGCGAGCGACGATGCGGCCGTGCCGTCGCCGCGTCATACGTTCTCCGATGCGCTCGCGCGGCTCTTTCTCGGTTATGCGATGCCGGAAGGCGCGGCGCCGGTCGGCGCGTGGCTGCCGATCGAGGCGGCCACCGGCAGCGAGGCCGAACTGCTCGGCCGGCTTGCACGCTTCACCGACGATCTCGACGGCTTCGCGCGGCGGCTGGCCGAATCGCATACGCCGCACGGCTGGAGCGAACTGTTCGCCGACACGCTCGCGCGTTTCTTCGATTCGGGCGCCGCGTATGCGGATGCGCTCGCGGGCGTGCGCGACGCGCTCGACGCGATGCTGGCCGCGATGACGGAGGGGGCGCCCGACGAAGCGCTGCCGGCGGCCGTCGTCCGGGCCGGGCTGGCCGCCGCGCTCGACGATCCGGCGCGCGGCGGGGTGCCGTGGGGCGGCGTCACGTTCTCGTCGCTGACGAGCCTGCGCGGGCTGCCGTATCGCGTCGTCTGCCTGCTCGGGATGGACGATGGCGTGCTGCCGAGCCTCGCGCGCGCGGACGAATTCGACCTGATGGCCGTGTTGCCGAAGCTCGGCGATCGCCAGCGCCGCGACGACGAGCGCAACCTGTTTCTCGACCTGCTGCTCGCCGCACGCGACCGGTTGCTGATTGCGTACACGGGCCGCAGCATTCGCGACAACGCGCCGTTGCCGCCCGCGGCACTCGTCGACGAATTGCTCGACCATCTCGCGCTCGTCACGGCAGGCCCCGACGCCGCGCCGGACGCGGTCGATGCCGCGCGGCGCGCGTTCATCGTCGAGCATCCGCTGCAACCGTTCGCGGCCGCGTATTTCCAGCCCGGCAGCGCGCTGGTGTCCTATGACGCCGAGCGGGCGACGCTCGCGTCGCTGCTCGCCGCCGAAGCGTCGCGCGACGGCCCGCGCGAATTGCCGTTCTTCGCGCAGCCGCTGCCGGCCGAACCGGTCGAGCCTGTCGCATTCAGCGAATTCGAACGCTTCTGGCGCCATCCGGCGCGCGCGTTGCTGCGTGGCCGGCTCGGCATCGTGCTTGCCGACGCGCAGGCCGAACTGCTCGATACGGAACCGTTCGCGCTCGACTTCGCCGGCAGCGATGCGCTCGCCGAGCGCGTGCTGCCGCTGCTGATCGAGTCGGACGAGGGCGGCGTGCACGATCATGCGCTGCGCATCGCGGACGCGAGCCCCGAACTGCCGGGCGGCGCGACAGGCGCCGTGTGGCGCGACCAGGCGCTCGGCTCGATGACACAGCTGGCGTCGAACGTGCGTCGTGCGCTGGCCGACGGGATGGAGCGGCGGTCGTTCTCGCTCACCGTCGTGCCCGCGTGGCCCGATACCGAGCAGGCGCTGTTCGGCGCGCACGACGCGCTGCTGTCGGGCGACGCGGTGAGCGCGCCGCTTGAACTGCACGGCACGCTGAACCGGCTGACGCAGGCCGGGCAGATCATCTACCGTTATGCGAGGCCGAGTGCGCGCGACTACCTGTCCGCGTGGCTTGCGCATCTCGTCTACTGCGCGATCGAGCCCGGCGGCCCGCGCCGCACGCTGTGGTTCGGCAGCGGCGGCGCGTTCGAGCTGACGCCTGTCGCGGCGCCGCTCGAGCAGCTCGCACCGCTTGCCGCGCTGTTTCGCGCGGGGCGGCGCATGCCGCTGCGGTTTTTCCCGCGCAGCGCATGGGCGCGGGTGTCCGACGGCGAGGCCAAGGCCGCGAGTGTCTGGATCAACGAACGGGTCGTGAGCGAAGCCGACGATCCGGCCATCGCGATCGCATGGCGCGGCGCGCATGCGTCGCTCGACGAGCCGTTCGCCACGCTCGCGCGGCTCGTGTTCGATCCGCTCGTCGAGCATCTGAAGGAGGTTGCATGAGCGCCGTGTCGCAGCCGCAGCAGGCGCTCGAACTCGACGTGTTCGCGTGTCCGCTCGATGGCGTCAACCAGATCGAGGCATCGGCCGGCACCGGCAAGACCTGGAACATCTGCGCGCTCTATGTGCGCCTGCTGCTGGAAAAGGATCTCGGCGCGGACGAAATCCTCGTCGTGACCTTCACGAAAGCGGCGACCGCGGAGCTGCACGAGCGGATTCGCGGCCGGCTCGCGCAGCTTGCGCATGCGCTCGACACGGGGGACGACGGCGGCGATCGGTTCATCGAGCGCCTGCTCGAGACGACGCTCGGCGAAGGTGGCGAGCTCGATCCCGAAACGGCCGCGAAACGGATCCGGCGTGCGCTGCGCGCGTTCGACCAGGCGGCCATCCATACGATCCACGCGTTCTGCCAGCGCGCGCTGCAGGAAGCGCCGTTCGCGGCCGCGATGCCGTTCGCGTTCGACATGGAGGCCGACGATGCGTCGCTGCGCTTCGAACTCGCGGCGGATTTCTGGCGCACGCGCGTCGAACCGGCGGCCGCACGCTGGCCGGGTTTCGCGACCTGGCTCGTCGAATCGGGCGCCGGGCCGGCCGCGCTCGACGCGCAGCTCGCGCGCCGGCTGAAGAAGCCGCTCGCCGCGCTGCGCTGGGACGGCGTGACCGAGCCCGACGAATCGGCCGAGGCCGCCGCGGCCGAATGCTTCGCGGAGGCCGGGCGGATATGGGCGGCCGAGCGCGAAGCGATCGATGCGTTGCTGCGCGCCGCGCAGCCCGCGCTCAACCAGCGTTCGCACAAACCCGAAGCAGTTGCCGATGCGCTCGCCGCATGGGCCGCGCATTTCGCGCAGGGCGACGCGACGGCTGCGCTGCCGAAGGCCGCGCTGAAGCTCACGCGCACCGCGCTCGTGAAGGCGACGAAAAAAGGCGGCGCGACGCCCGAACACGCGTTCTTCGACGTGGCGGACGCGCTCGAGGCGGCCGTGGCGGCGGCTGAAGCCGCGCAACGCGCGCGCTGGCTCGCGCTGATCGCCGAATGGCTCGACATGGCGCCGGGCGAGCTGGCCGAGCGCAAGCGCACGCGGCGCATCGTGTCGTTCGACGATCTGCTGGCGAACCTGTACCACGCGCTGCATGCGCATCCGTGGCTCGCCGAGACGCTGCGCGCGCGCTATCCGGCCGCGCTGATCGACGAGTTCCAGGATACCGACCCGCTGCAGTTCGCGATCTTCGACCGGATCTTCGCGCCGGGCGGCCCGCTATTCCTCGTCGGCGATCCGAAGCAGGCGATCTACAGCTTCCGCGCGGCCGATCTGCATACCTATCTGGCGGCGCGCGCGCGGGCGAGCGCGTGCTACACGCTCGCGGTCAACCAGCGCTCGACGCCCGCGATCGTCGATGCGTGCAACCGCTTCTTCATGTCGAATCCGCGCGCGTTCGTGCTGGACGGGCTCGACTATTACGCGGTGCGTGCCGGCACGCGCGTGCGCGCGCCGTTCGTCGACGAAACCGATCCGGGCCCGGCAGGCGACTTCCGGGTGTGGGCGTTGCCTGGCGGTGAAGGCACGTTGCTCAAGCGTGATGCGCAGGCACAGGCCGCGCAGGCCTGTGCCGCCGAGATTGCCCGGCTGATGCGGGGCGCGCGCGTAGGGCGCGTGCGGCTCGGCGAGTCGCCGCTGTCGCCGGGCGATATCGCAGTGCTCGTGCAGACGCACCGGCAGGGCAGTCTCGTGAAGCGCGTGCTGGCCACGTGGGGCATCGGCAGCGTGGAACTGGCGCAGGCCTCGGTGTTCTCGACCGGCGACGCGGAGCAGCTTGAACGCGTGCTGGCGGCGATCGATGCGCCGGGCGACCTGCGACGTCTGCGCGCGGCGCTCGCAGCCGACTGGTTCGGCCTCGATGCCGGCGCACTGTGGCGGATGGAGCAGGGCGACGGTGATGCATCACACGAAGCGTCCGCGGCTGACAGCGCCGACGCGATGAGCTGGGTCGAGCGCTTCTCGCGGTACCGGCTGCTGTGGCGCGAACGCGGTTTCGCGGTGATGTGGCGCACGTTCACGCGCGAATTGCGGATCGCCGAGCGGCTGATGGCCGGCGCGGACGGCGAGCGTCGCGTGACCGACATCAACCATCTGGCCGAACTGACGCAGGCACGCGCGTCCGCGCAGCCGGGCATCGCGCCGACGCTGCGCTGGCTTGCCGCGCAACGGCTCGACGGCGGCGGCGAGGAAGCGCAGTTGCGGCTCGAATCCGATCGCAACCTCGTGCAGATCGTCACCGTGCACAAGTCGAAAGGCCTCGAATACGCGATCGTGTTCTGTCCGTTCCTGAACGACGGCGGGTTGCGCGAGCCGCCCGCGTCCGCGTTGCCCGATGCGCGCGAATACCACGACGATGCGGGCGACGCGGTGCTGCATTACGGGTGCGACGACGAGGCGGCCGCGCATGCGGCGCAGCAAGCGCTACGCGAGCAGGCCGCGGAGCGCGCGCGGCTCGTCTACGTGGCGCTCACGCGTGCGGTCTATCGCTGCTACGTCGTCGCCGGGCCGTACCTGTCGTCGCGCTCGACGCGCGAGGCGCGACGCAGCGTGCTCAACTGGCTCGTCGCCGGCGCCGGCCAGTCGTTCGATGCATGGCTCGACGAGCCGCCCGACGAAGCCGCGCTCGATACGGCGTGGCACGCGCTCGCGGGCGGCCCCGTAAGCGTCGCGCCGCTGCCGGCGCCTGCGCGCCCCGAGCGTCTGGCGGCCGGGCACGACGCGTCGCAGACGCTCGCGGCGCGCCATGCGACGCGCGTGCTGCGCGATGCCTGGCGGATGGCCAGCTTCAGTTCGCTGACCGCGTCGATGGCGCGCGAGGAGGCGGGCGTCGCGGCCGTGCCGGATGACGAACTGCGGCCCGACCACGATGCGCTCGCCGCGGTCGCGCCGGATGCCGAGTGGCTGTTGGCCGATACGGTTGCGCCCGAACCGCCGGACGACGACATCCTCGTGTTCCCGCGCGGCGCGGCGGCCGGCGAGTGCCTGCACCGCCTGTTCGAGCTCAGCCGGTTCACCGAGCCCGAGTCGTGGCCGAAGGCCGCGCTCGGTGCGCTGCACGACCGGCCGGTCGAGGCCGGGCCCGAACTCGCGACACGTCTGCCGGCGATGATGGTGCAACTGGTCGATGACGTCGTGCACACCGAGCTCGTGCCGGGCATGCGGCTCGTCGATCTCGATCCCGCGAAGCGGCTCGACGAAATGGGGTTCCTGTTCCCGGCGCCGTCGCTCGACCTGATGGCGCTACGCCGCCTGCTGGTCGCGCACGGCTACCCGGACGTTGCACTGGAGGCGGGCATGCTCGCCGGTTTCATCAAGGGTTTCATCGACATGATCGTCGAACACGACGGCCGCTTCTGGATCGTCGACTGGAAGTCGAACCATCTCGGCACGACGCCGGACGCCTATGGCCCGCGCGCGCTCGACGTCGCGATGGCCGACCACGCATATCACCTGCAGGCGCTGCTCTATACGGTCGCGCTGCATCGCTACCTGCGCGGGCGGTTGCCCGATTACGACTACGACACGCATGTCGCGGGCTACCTGTACCTGTTCGTGCGGGGTGTACGGCCCGGCTGGCGCAGCGGCGGCGAGCCGGCCGGCGTGCATGCGCGGCGGCCCGCGCGCGCGCTTGTCGACGCACTCGACCGGGTGATGGAAGGGGGCCGCGCATGAACGCGCAGGACGATACGCTCGAATTCACCGGCGGCCTCGTCGCGCGGCTGCCCGAGCCCGCCGATTTCGGCATCGCGCTCGCGGAAGGTTTCGCGCGGCGGATCGGCGATCTCGCTCGCCGCGCCGGCGCGCCGGCCGCGGCCGCGCGCTGGGCGGCGCGCGCCGCGTTCGCGACGAGTCGTGCGACGGCAGGCGGCCACGTGTGCGTCGCGCTCGGCGCGCTCGCGCAGCGCTACGAAACACCGCTCGACGAGGTTCGCGCGGCGCTCGCCGCGAGCGGCGTGGTCGCGTTCGGCACGCTCGCGCGTGGCGACGAGCGGCCGCTGATCGTCGACCGCCACGACCACCTGTACCTGTCGCGCTATTTCGACTACGAACGGCGGCTCGCCGATGCGCTCGTCGCGCAGGCCGGTGCGACCGTGCCGGACGAAGGTCTTGCGCCCGACCGGCTGCGCGACAGTCTCGCGCGTTACTTCGGGCCGGCGAACGGCGAAGTCGACTGGCAGCGCGTCGCGGCGATCGTCGCGCTGACCGGCCGCGTGACGATCGTCAGCGGTGGCCCGGGCACGGGCAAGACGACGACCGTCGTCGGCGTGCTGGCCTGTCTGCTCGATGCGCATCCGGGGCTGCGCGTCGCGCTGGCCGCGCCGACCGGCAAGGCCGCGCAGCGGATGCAGGAGGCATTGCATGCGCGGGCCGGCGACCTGCCGCCCGAACTCGCGGCGCGCCTGCCCGATACGTCGTACACGCTGCACCGGCTGCTGGGCGGCGGCGGGGCGGCCGGTTTCCGGCATCATCGCGACAATCCGCTGCCGTACGACCTGATCGTCGTCGACGAGGCATCGATGATCGACGTCGCGCTGGCCGCGCATCTGCTCGATGCGCTCGCGCCGGGCGCGCGGCTCGTGTTGCTCGGCGACAAGGATCAACTGGCCGCGGTCGAGGCGGGTGCCGTATTCGCGGAGCTGAGCGCGCGACCCGCGTTTACCGTCGCGGCGCGTACGCGCATCGCGCAGGCGCTCGGCATCGACGAGGCGGCATTCGTCGCGGCGTTGCCGGTGCAGGACGAGGCCGCGACCGTGGTCGCGGCCGTTCCCGCTGCGCATCCGGTTTCCGCTGCGTCCCGCGTCCCGGCGCCGCCATCGGCCACCACACGCAAGCCGGCGTCGCGACGGAAGGCCGATGCGAGACAGGCATCGCTCTTCGACGACGAACCGCAGGATGACGAAGTTTCGTCGTCCAACGTCGCGCCGCCGCCGGCCGAAACCGGTGAAGCTGGCGACGCAGGCGAGGCCTCCGCATGGATCGAGGTCGACGAACTGGCGTGGCTCGACGCCGTCGAACTGCCGCCGTTTGACGCAGGCGACGTGGCGCTTGCGTCGGTCACATCGAACCCGCCGGGCGAACCCGCCGCCGCGTCCGTAGCGCCCACGCCCGCGCCGGCACCCGCACCGCTCGCCGACTGCGTCGTCTGGCTCGAACGCAACTACCGCTTCGGTCTCGATTCGCCGATCGGGCGGCTGTCGCTCGCGATCCGCAGCGGCGACGTGCAGGCCGCGCTCGACGCGCTGCCCGCCGACGATTCGGCGGCCGCGTCGTTCCATGACGATGCGGGCGAGTCGCTCGCGACGTCGACGCTCGAGCGGCTTGCGCGGCGGTTCGGTGCTTACCTCGACGCGTTGCGCGACGCGCTGGCGGCGCCGGTGCCCGATCCGCTGCCGCTGTTCGACGCGCTCAACCGGTTCCGGATCCTGTGCGCGACCCGCAGCGGCTTGCGCGGCGCGGAGCACGTCAATGCGCTCGTGGCCGCGCACGTGCGCCACGCGGCGCGCGTGCCGCTGGCGGTCGGCGCGCACTGGTTCACGGGGCGGCCGATCATGGTGACGCGCAACGACTACGCGCTCGGGCTGTTCAACGGCGATATCGGCATTGCGCTGCCCGACGCGCACGGCGTGCTGCGCGTGTGGTTCCGGCGTGCGGACGGCACCGCGCGCGCGGTGTCGCCGGCCGCGCTGCCGCCGCACGAAACCGCGTTCGCGCTGACGGTCCACAAATCGCAGGGCTCGGAATTCGACGAAGCCGCGCTCGTGCTGCCGGCATCGTTCGGCCGCGTGCTCACGCGCGAACTCGTCTATACGGCCGTCACGCGTGCCCGCACGCGCGTGCAGGTGATCGGGCCGCGGCGCGTGCTGGCGCAGGCGGTCGCGACGCGCACGCAGCGCGATTCGGGGCTCGCGGCGCGCGTCGACGAGGCGCTTGCACGGCGCCGCATGGAGGCGTCGCGATGATGATCCGCTATACGCTCGATCCGGCCGAGGTCGAATGGACGGCCGTGCGCGCGCAAGGCGCCGGCGGGCAGAATGTGAACAAGGTGTCGAGCGCGATCCACCTGCGCTTCGACATCCGTGCGTCGTCGTTGCCGCCTGTCATCAAGGAGCGGCTTCTCGCGCTGTCCGACCAGCGCATCACGCGCGACGGCATCGTCGTGATCAAGTCGCAGGAATACCGCACCCAGGAGAAAAACCGCGAGGCCGCGCTGGCGCGCCTCGATGCATTGATCGCCGGCGTTGCGTTCACGCCGCGCGCGCGGGTCGCCACGCGGCCGACGCGCGCGTCGAAGGAGCGGCGGCTCGAGCACAAGTCGCGCCGCAGCGCGGTGAAGTCGGGAAGAGGGAAGGTGATCGACTGACGAATGGTCGGGCGGACGAGCCGCGGGTGCGACAGCCGGGCGCCCGCACCCGCGCCGGTTACCGCATCACGGTCCCGGCGCTGTCGAGTACGAAGTCGACGCAGAACACGACGAGCCGGCTCTGCGCGCGGATCGCGACGGCGGCCGTATAGCAGTCGCGGCCTTCCGTCAGCGAGAAATGCGGGCCCATCAGCGCGACGCGTCCGGGCGCGGCGATCGCGCGCTGGAAATACGGGCGCCGCGACCAGTTGCTGTGGGTCTCCGGAAAGAGCGGTGCGAGGCGGGTGACGCCGGCCTGGCCGTCGTCGGCGGGCGCGCCGATCGACGGCAGGAACTGCTCGCCGGTTTCGTCGGTGACGAACACGCGGCGGGCGGCCGGCACCGCGAACACGCGATGCGCGGCGTCCTGCAGGTTGCCGCTCGCGGAAAACGCGGCCGCGCCGGTCAGCACGAGCCGCTCGATCGCGTCGAAGCCCGGCTGCTCGGCGACGACCGGCGTGTGCCGGCGGGCGATGAAGCGCTGCCACGCGGCGTCGAGCATCGCGGGTGCTGCCGCGCTGGCATGGGCGATCGATGCGTCGGGCTGGCCGAACTGGAAACCCTGCACGAAATCGATGTCGGCTTCCATCAGCGCCTGCAGCGAATCGTCGTTCTCGACGCCCTCGGCGAGCACCATCGCGCCGGCCTGGTGCAGCATCGACACGAGGTGATGCATGATGCGGCGATCGTCGGCCGAACCGGTCGAACGTTCGACGAGCGAGCGATCGAGCTTGACGATGTCGGGGCGCGCGCGCCACACGCGGTCGAAGTTCGAGAATCCGGTGCCGAAATCGTCGATCGCGATCAGGAAGTCGCGATGCTGGATCATGTCGATCGTGCGGGCGAGCGCAGCTTCGTCGCGCGACGGCTGTTCGACGACCTCCAGCACGATGCGGTTCGGCGGCAGCGCGAAATGCCGGCACAGCGCCTCGACGAATTCGCGCTGCACGAGGCCCGAGTCGAGCACGCGCGGCGTGACGTTCAGGAACAGCCAGCCGTCGCCGATGCCCTGAGCGACGAAGTTGGCCGTATGCAGGCAGCGCGCGAGCCGGTCGAGCAGCAGCGCGTCGGCGTCGGCGCGCGTCTTGTCGAACAGGGCGGCGGGCGAGATCAGTGCGCCGTTCGCGTCGACGACGCGCAGCAGCGCCTCGTAACCGACGACCCGCTTGTGCGTGATCGACAGCACGGGCTGGAACACGCTGCGCAGCGTCGTGGTGCGATAGGTGGCGACCCAGCCGCCGGGCGTCGGCGTGAGACGGTCGAGCAGGGAGTCGAGCGAGAGGTCGCGGGCGGGCTTCATGTCAACGGAGCCCGGGGGCGAGCGGCGGGGCGGTAGCGCGCCGCCGCGCTGAAGCGGTCGCACGCGCCGGCGGACGCGAAAGGACGTGAGACATCGAGGCCGCCTTCTGCGGGTAAGTGTTCGGAGTGTAACGGGAATGGGGCCGCTCGCGTATCAGGGAAACTCCAGACGCACGCGGGTATGCGGCTGCGGCCGGCGCCGCCCGCATGCGTGCCGCGCATGACCGCCGCGGCGCGAAGGGCGCCGCCGCCGCACATGACAACCCGGCGGCATGGTGAGCATGGTGCGCACGATGAGGCGAGGCGGGCAATCCCGGCGGCCGGCAGGGCCGCGAGCGCATGTCGCCGTCAGACGAATGCCGGCGGCGCTGCGTCACCCTCCACGGCGACGCGGAGAACAGCCGGCACCCGGTCGGAAGGCATCACGGCCCGGCCGATGGCGATACGTGCACCCGAATGAATCGTCAGGTCGCTTCGCCGCTGCGCGGCCGGATCCCGGGAATCCGCTTGATCACGCCGGTCGCGAGCGCGGTGCCGACGAGCACGATCGCGCAGCCTTCGATCATCACGGCCGACACGTGTTCGCCGAGGAACAGCGCGCCCCACAGCAGGCCGAACACCGGAATCACGAACGTCACGGTGATGGCGCGGGCGGGGCCGACATGCGCGATCAGGTAGAAGTAGATGAAATACGCGATGCCCGTGCAGGCGACGCCGAGCGCGAGCACCGAGCCCCACGCGTGCGCGCTGACCGGCGCGGCCGGCCAGGTGGCGATCGCGAACGGCAGCAGCAGGACGGTCGAGCCGATCATGCTGCCGGTCGCGTTGACGAGCGGATCGACGCCGGTCAGCTTGCGCTTCGTGTAATTGGCCGCGATGCCGTACAGCAGCGTCGCGCCGAGTGCCGCGGCGGCGGCGAGCGCGGTCGCGGCGGCGCCCGTTTCGCCATGCGCATTCGCGATCTGGTTCCACACGAGCGTGAGCACGCCGGCGAACCCGATCACGAGGCCGAGCGCACGCGGCAGCGACAGCTTGTCCTTCAGCCACAGGTAGGCCACGAGCGCGCCCCAGAGCGGCGTCGTCGCGTTGATCACCGACGTCACGCCGGCCGACAGCGTCAGCTCGGCGAACGCGAACAGGCAGAACGGGATGCCCGAGTTCAGTGCGCCGACGACGAACAACGGCCACGCGTGACGGCGCAGCCGGGTGCCGAGATCGGCGGGTTTGAAGCGCGTCAGCGCGAAGCCGGCGAGAAACAGCGCGCCGATACCGACCCGCAACGCCATCAGCGGCGCCACGCCGAGATCGACGACGCCGATCCGGATAAACAGGAACGACGCACCCCACAGGGCAGCGAGCACGGTCAGCAGAAGGGCGTTCTTGGGCGACATCGAGTGTGAAGGGCGGGGAAGGGATGCGGGAATCTTACACCCCGTTACCAGGCCGTCGTTTCACGTTTCGATGAAATGGCAAGAAACGGGAATGTCGCCGGTTGCCGGCACGCGATGGCCGCGTGCCGGCGGTCGAGCCCGGTCAGTGATGGCGCCAGCCGCCGTGTCCGCCGCGTCCGCCGAAGCCGAAATTGAGCGATACCGCCGGTCCCCAATAGCCGCCCCATGCGGGCGCGTAGGCAGGTGCCGGATAGTAATAGGCGGGGCCCGGATCGACATAGACCGGGGCCGGTGCAGCCGTGTAATAGCCGCCGGGATAATAGCCGTACGGGTAGTAGCAGCCGGCGAGCGTCACGCAGGCGAGCGCCGCGGCGACGAGGGTCCTGTTCATGATGTCTCTCCGGCGGAGCCGGCAATCGGCAGATGCTTAAGCTTAGGCCGCGCGCCGATGACACGGTGTGCAAAACGGTAACGGATCATTTCCGCACGGGCTGCCGGCCACGTTGCGGCGCCGCATGCGAAAACGGCGCTTCCGCACCGCGAAAACGCCGTCTGGCCGACTGTCGCGGCGCGCTGCGCCGCCTTTTACTTGCCGACCTGGTTGCCGATGATGCCGCCGGCCGCTGCGCCGCCGAGCGTCGACAGCGCGCTGCCGCCGATCGCCGCGCCGGCAACGCCGCCGACACCTGCACCGATTGCCGTATCGCGCTGGCGTCGTGACATCGAATCGCAGGCCGACAGGCTGGCCACCGTCGCGACGAGCAGAGCGCATACCCCAAAACGCCGAATCGAGTTCATGATCGTTGTCCTTGTGGTAGTGAACGGAGGTCGCGCGACCGGCTGGCGACCGCGCATGACCCCAATCTACGCGCCGTCCCATGGGGCTGCTGTAAGGACTTGTTAAGGCTCGGGCGGTTTCGTAATCATTTGTTTCCCTCGCGCCGGCAGGCACGCGGTGTGCACACGCACAAAAAAGCCCGCTCGAAAGCGGGCTTGCGCAGCGCCGAAGCGCGAGACGCGGCGGTCCGGGCGGACCGCCGCGCGTGCTTATTGACGGTGATAGATCTCGGCGCCGGTCTTGACGAACTCGACCGCCTTGACTTCCATCCCCTTCTTCAGCGCTTCGGTTTCCGACACGCCCTGCTGCGCCGCGAACTCGCGCACGTCCTGCGTGATCTTCATCGAGCAGAAGTGCGGGCCGCACATCGAGCAGAAGTGCGCGACCTTCGCGGAATCCTTCGGCAGCGTTTCGTCGTGGAATTCGCGCGCCTTGTCCGGATCGAGACCGATGTTGAACTGGTCTTCCCAGCGGAACTCGAAGCGCGCCTTCGACAGCGCGTTGTCGCGCACCTGCGCACCCGGGTGGCCCTTCGCCAGGTCGGCGGCGTGAGCGGCCAGCTTGTACGTGATGATGCCTTCCTTCACGTCGTCCTTGTTCGGCAGGCCGAGGTGTTCCTTCGGCGTCACGTAGCACAGCATCGCGGTGCCGAACCAGCCGATCATCGCGGCACCGATGCCGGACGTGATGTGGTCGTAGCCCGGCGCGATGTCGGTGGTCAGCGGCCCGAGCGTGTAGAACGGCGCTTCCTTGCACCAGTCGAGCTGGAGATCCATGTTCTCCTTGATCAGCTGCATCGGCACGTGGCCGGGGCCTTCGATCATCACCTGCACGTCGTGCTTCCACGCGATCTGCGTGAGTTCGCCGAGCGTCTTCAGCTCGCCGAGCTGCGCTTCGTCGTTCGCGTCGTAGATCGAGCCGGGGCGCAGGCCGTCGCCGAGCGAGAAGCTCACGTCGTACGCCTTCATGATCTCGCAGATCTCTTCGAAGTGTTCGTACAGGAAGCTTTCCTTGTGATGCGCGAGGCACCACTTCGCCATGATCGAGCCGCCGCGCGACACGATGCCCGTCATCCGGTTCGCGGTGAGCGGCACGTACTGCAGGCGCACGCCCGCGTGGATCGTGAAGTAATCGACGCCTTGCTCGGCCTGCTCGATCAGCGTGTCGCGGAAGATTTCCCAGGTCAGGTCCTCGGCCTTGCCGTTGACCTTTTCCAGCGCCTGGTAGATCGGCACCGTGCCGATCGGCACCGGGCTGTTGCGGATGATCCACTCGCGCGTTTCATGGATGTGCTTGCCGGTCGACAGGTCCATCACCGTGTCGCCGCCCCAGCGGATCGCCCACGTCATCTTGTCGACTTCCTCGCCGATCGACGACGTGACGGCCGAGTTGCCGATGTTCGCGTTGATCTTCACGAGGAAGTTGCGGCCGATGATCATCGGCTCGGATTCCGGGTGGTTGATGTTCGCGGGGATGATCGCGCGGCCGCATGCCACTTCCGAGCGCACGAATTCCGGCGTGATCTCGGCCGGCGCGTTCGCGCCGAAGGCCGCTGCGCCGAACGCCTGGCCCGGGTGCTGGCGGCCCATCATCGCGGCGAGCTTCGCGCCGTTCGGGCCGCTCGCCTTCAGGCTCTCGAGGTACTCGGCGCGGCGCTGGTTCTCGCGAATCGCGATGTATTCCATTTCCGGCGTGATGATGCCCTGGCGCGCGTAGTGCATCTGCGTGACGTTCTTGCCGGCCTGTGCGCGGCGCGGGTTGCGGTGCAGGCCCGGGAACCGCAGGTCGGCGGTGGCCGGGTCGGCCGCGCGCTCGAGGCCGTACCGGCTCGACAGGCCGCCGAGCACTTCGGTGTCGCCGCGTGCCTCGATCCAGCCCTGGCGCAGCGCGGCCAGGCCCGCGCGGATGTCGATCTTCGCGTCCGGATCGGTATAGGGGCCCGACGTGTCGTACACGTAGATCGGCGGATTCTTTTCGCCGCCGAAGCCGGTCGGCGTATCGGCCTGCGTGATTTCACGCATCGGCACGCGGATGTCGGGCTGCGAGCCGGTTACATAAACCTTGCGCGAATTGGGCAGCGGGGCGACAGCGGCGGCGTCGACGTGTGCGTCGGCGGACAGAAACTTCGGATTGGCGTTCATGCAATCTCCTGTATGAGCGCCGGACAGGCGCTTCGGCGCTTGCCCGGAGCCCTTGACGAATGTGGGGCTCGAGCTAAGCAGGAGACGAGGCTTGGTGAGGCGGCGGATTTCGTCAGAAGGATGGCGGCGAAATCCGTACGCTTCCCTGCGCTGGCATTATCCAGATCAGGTTCAAAGGGTATTTCTCACCCGCAATGCCGGTTGTTTGACCGCGCGCATTGCAGGACCCCCGCGTTAGCAGCGCACACGATACACTGGCTTCGCGGCGGTTTCAACCGGGAGAGAATCGGCTGCCCCGGTGCGGCCGCAGCATGGCGGGCGGTGCGATGGCCCGTCGAAATGGCAGCGCGCGTCGCCGCCGCATGGCCCCACGGCTTGGCCGGCCGGGGTGAAGCGGTGCAACATGGCGCGCTTTCGCGCAACCTCAAAAAATTTTTTCGCAGCGGCTGTCATTTCCCGCGACGTCGTCCGTCTATTCGGCTCCTTAAACCCATGTGTTGGAGAGATGTCATGAAAAAAGTACTGATCGCCGCTTGCGTCGCCGCTATCGCCACGATTGCCACGGGCGCGTATGCGCAGAACGACGCGATGTCGCAGCCGGGTTCGTCGATGTCGAAGGACGCGATGGGTCACGACGCGATGGCCAAGGATGCAATGGGCCATGACGCGATGAAGAAGGACGGCATGAAGAAGCATGCGATGAAGAAAGACGCGATGAAGAAGGACGCGATGTCGCACGACGAGATGGGCAAGCCGTCGGGCGACAAGATGGCGCCGTCGAACTGACGGAGGCGGACGCGGCGCGGCCGGCGCGTGCGTCGCACGGCGGCCGCCCGCATCGCATCCTGTCTCGTCGACTCATTCCCGGAGTCTTCATCATGCAAACCGTTCCCGCTACCGGGCGCGCGACCGCCACGCCGCCCGCGCGCCCGATTCATCCGCTGTGGGTGCGCGCGAGCCACTGGCTCAATGCGCTCGCGGCGATCCTGATGGTGCTGTCCGGCTGGCGCATCTACGACGCGTCGCCGATCTATCCGCCGTTCGTGTTTCCGCACGGCATCACGCTGGGCGGCTGGCTCGGCGGCGCGCTGCAATGGCATTTCGCGGCAATGTGGCTGCTGGTCGGCAACGGGCTGTTCTACCTCGCGATGTCGATCGCGACGGGGCGCCTCGCGCGCAAGATGCTGCCGGTCACGCCGGCGTCGATATGGCGCGACGTGCGTGCCGCGCTGGGCGGACGGCTGTCGCACGACGACCTGAGCGTCTACAACGCGGTGCAGCGTGCCGCTTACCTGACCGCGATCGTCGATCTCGTCGTGCTGGTGCTGTCGGGGCTCACGATCTGGAAATCCGTGCAATTCCCGCTGCTGCGCGAATTGTTCGGCGGCTACGACAACGCGCGTGTCGTGCACTTCTGGGCGATGTCGCTCCTCGTCGCATTCGTTGTCGTTCACGTCGCGATGGCGCTGCTGGTGCCGCGCTCGCTGCTCGCGATGCTGCGCGGCCGCTGACCCGCGAGCCGCGGGCGAAGGAAATCATCATGTCGGAATCCGAATACAAGCGCGAGGGTTCGCGCTGGACGCTCGACCGGAAGTCGCTCGAGCTGGACGTGCGCCGCGAGCTCGAGATGCCGTCGCGGCGCCTCTTCAACCGGCGCATCCTGACGCTCGGCGGCCTGACGATGCTGACCGGCTGCACGTTGAAGGACGACGCGTCGGTCAACACGTTCCTCGAGACGGTGTCGCGCATGAACGACCGCGTGCAGGCGTGGCTGTTCAGCGGCGAACGGCTCGCACCGACCTACACCGAAGCCGACATCACGCGACCGTTCCCGTTCAACGCGTATTACGGGATCGACGACGTGCCGCACGTCGATGCGTCGACGTACCGGCTCGTGCTGTCCGGCCGCGTGACGGGCAAGCGCGTGTGGACGCTCGACGAACTGTATGCGCTGCCGCACGCGGAGCAGATCACGCGACATATCTGCGTGGAAGGGTGGAGCGCGATCGGCCGCTGGGGCGGCACGCCGTTCGGCGCGTTTCTCGCACGGGCCGGCGCCGATACACGGGCGAAGTACGTGGGCTTCAAGTGCGCGGACGACTACTACGAGAGCATCGACATGCCGACCGCGCTGCATCCGCAGACGCTGCTCGCGTTCGACTACGACGGCCGCCGGCTGCCGCCGGAATTCGGCTTCCCGATGAAGCTGCGGATGCCGACCAAGCTCGGCTACAAGAACCCGAAGCACATCATGGAAATCTTCGTGACCGATACGTATCCGGGCGGCTATTGGGTCGATCAGGGGTACAACTGGTTCGGCGGATCGTGAGCGGTGCGTGGCATGCGGTGGCGGCGCGTGCCGCGATGCATCACGCGGATTCACGCACCTGGAGGTCGACGCGCAGGCCGACAGCCGCCGCCATGTTGACGAGCGCGTCGAGCCCGAACAGGTTGATCTTGCCGCGCAGCAGGTCGGAGACGCGCGGCTGCGTGACACCCAGCTGTTTCGCGGCCTGGGCCTGGCTGAGTTCGAGTTGCGCGATGCGCTGCTTGAGCGCGATCATCAGTTCGGAGCGCAGCTTCATGTTCTCGGCTTCGGCCGGCTGGCCTTCGATCGCGTCCCAGACGCTCTCGTAACGTTCGTTGGTCATCGTTTCCTCTCCATCATCAGCGCGCAATAGCGCCGGGCGGCCAGTTCGATATCGGCCCTGGTCGTACGCGCCGATTGCTTCCGGAAGCAGTGAAGCACGTAGACGGCGTCGGCGAAGGTCGCGACGTAAATGATCCGGAATGCACCGCTCGCATCGCGCAGGCGAATTTCCCGCACGCCGACGCCGACGGTGCGCATCGGCTTCCAGTCGTCCGGCGCCAGGCCGCGTTGCACCTGGTCGATCTGGTGGCCGGCTTCGCGTCGCGCGGGCAGCGGAAAGCCGCGAAGATCGGCGAGGGCGCTGCCGACGAAAACAACCGGCTTCGGCGGAAGAATGGTCGAATTATACAAAATTTTGTATGGGTGGTGCGGGTTTTGAAGGAAGGTCGCGCAGGGCGCGCGGCGCGTGAGTCGACCGTCACGATAAGGGGGAAGCAGTGGCTGGCGTGCAGGACTGGCCGTTCGGCCGATGTCTGGTTCGGGCGCGCTGGATCGCCGTTGGCGGTGGAGGCGAGCCGGCACCGGCAGCGCAAGCGCGCGGTGTATCCGGCCCCCGATTTCGCCCGTCCGCCGGCCGTAAAATGTCGCGCGGAAACATCATTCGCGATCCTTTCAGACAGGTCCGATGATGCTTTCGAATCCTTGATGCCATAATGCCGAGCGTGCGCAGCCGAAACGGTTGCGCGCATTTTTTTTGTCCCTCTGCCGCCGCCTGCCGGTTCTCTTTCGTCGCCGTTCGCACTGCCATGTCGTTCCGCACGTTCGCTCTGCCTTCCCGGTCCCGCCAGGGCCGTTTGCCGGCATCGCCGGCGTCTTTCAGCGGAGCACGCGGCGCGACGTGCGGGCAGGCTGCGCGATGACGCCGCTCGACCGTCTCCTCGATTTCCTCGCCCGCTTCTCGTTCCGGATCCGCCTGCCGCAAAGCCGCGGCGGCCGCGTCGCGCTGGCGCTCGTGTTCATCTATTTCGTCTGGGGTTCGACCTACAGCGGCCTGCATTTCGCGCTGCAGTCGTTCCCGCCGTTGCTGCTGTCGGGGCTGCGCAACCTGCTCGGCGGGATCGGCCTGTTCATCTTCGCGCTGCGGCGCAAGCCCGAATGGCCGACGCCGCTCGAAATCCGCAATGCGGGGATCGTCGGCACGATGCTCGTCGCGCTGTCGTCCGGCACGATCGCGCTCGGGATCAGTTCGGTCAGCAGCGGCTCGGCCGCGGTGATGGTGGCCACGGTGCCGCTGTTCGCGACCGTGATCGCGGCGGTCGCCGGGCGGCCGGTCACCAAAGGCGAGTGGGCGGCCGTCGCGCTCGGGATGGTCGGCATCGTCGTGCTGAATTCTGGCGGCGCGGCCGCGCAGAATTCGGCGCTCGGCACGATCTGCGTGCTGGCCGGCGCACTGTTCTGGGCCGGCGGCGCGCATCTCGCGACGCGGCTCAAGCTTCCGTCCGACCTGTTCCTGTCCACGTCGTTGCAGATCGGCCTGGGCGGCATGATCTCGACGCTCGTTGCCTGGCTGATCGGCGAGCGCATCGAGCACGTGATGGTGGGGCCGGTGTTCGCGTTCCTGTACCTGATGGTGTTCTGCACGATGGCCGCGTACGTTGCGTACGGCTACCTGATCCGCCACACGAGCCCGATCATCGCGAGCAGCTGCATGTACGTGAACCCGATCGTCGCGGTCGCGCTCGGTGCGCTGCTGCTGGGCGAGCCGGTGACGATGGCGACCGTGGTCGCGACCGTCGCGATCCTCGGCAGCGTCGGGTTGTCGTTCGTGTTCGATCCGGCGCGCCGGCCCGCGGCGCGCGCGGCAGCCGCCGGTTCGGCGGCCGCGGCGGCCACGCCGGTGGCGGAGGCTGCGTCCGCACCCGAGCAGATCGCGGTGCCGGATGCGGCGCCGATCCTGGCGCCTTCCGCCGTTCCGCTGGCCGTGCCGACCCCGGCTGCCGTGATGGACCCCGCCGGGGTCGTGGATCCGGCGCCGGCGTTCGCGCCGCCACCCGCCGCCGAACCGGCAGCGCCCCGCACCGACGCGTGACGCTGCCGTGGCCGGTCGCGTTCAGCCGCGCCGGCCGCCGCGATGGTGGAACCAGCCCGCCAGCGCGGTGAACGCCAGCCCGGTCGCGCACAAGCCGATCCAGCCGAACGCGTGCCATGCGGCCACACCGGCCGACGAGCCGAGCGCGCCGCCGATGAAATAGCACACCATGTACACCGTGTTCACGCGGCTGCGCGCCTCGGGCTTCAGCGCATAGATGCGCGACTGGTTCGAGATCTGCGCGGCCTGTACGCCGACGTCCAGCACGATCACGCCGATCACGAGCCCGACGAGGCTCGAGCCCGACAGCGCGAAGATCACGAACGACAGCGCGAGCAGCGCGATCGCGAGCGAGATGATCGCGCGCGGGCCGCGCTTGTCCGCGAAGCGGCCCGCGTAGGGCGCCGCGAGGGCGCCGGCCGCCCCGACGATCCCGAACAGGCCGGCTGCCTGCGGGCCGAGATGGAACGGCGCGCCGGCGAGCAGCAGCGTGAGCACGGGCCAGAACGCGCTGAATGCCGCGAACAGCGCGGCGCCCGTCAAAGACGCCTCGCGCAGCCCGCGCAGTTCGACCGCCAGATGCCACATCGAGCCGAGCAGCTTGCCGTACGACAGCGTCGACGTCGGCGAGCTGCGCGGCAGCCGCAGCACGATCACGGCGGCGAGCGCGACGAGCGCCGCGACCGACGCGGCGAACACCGCGCGCCAGCCGAAATATTCGGCGACGAAGCCGGCGGCGGTGCGCGCGAGCAGGATGCCGAGCAGCAGGCCGCTCATCACGGTGCCGACCGCGTGCCCGCGTTCGGCCGGCGGCGCGATCTCGGCGGCGAACGGCACGGCCTGCTGCGCGATCGTCGCGAGTACGCCGATCGCGAGGCTCGCGACGGCGAGCACGGCCAGCGACGGCGCGGCGGCCGCGACGATCAGCGCGACCGACAGGCCGGCGATCTGCATCAGGATCAGCCGGCGGCGGTCGAAGCGGTCGCCGAGCGGCGCGAGCAGGAACATGCCGGCCGCATAGCCGAGCTGCGTCGCGGTCGGCACCGCGCCGATCCACGAAGCGCCGTCGGGAAACGCGGAGCGGAAGCTGTCGAGCAGCGGCTGGTTGTAGTAGATGTTCGCGACGGATACGCCCGCGATCGTCGCGAGCAGCAACAGCAGGCTGCGCGAATAGTGGGGCGAGGCGGCGTCGGTCGGATGGTCGGTGGGGGCGGTGGACATGGCTGCGCGGACGGAGTGGGGCGGCGCGGCGCGCGGCGCACGCATCGGGTGCGCAGGCGCGCGGGGCGCCGGTCAAGGCTGCCGATCATACCGGAGCGGCGTGAATCCTGCCGGGCGCGCGGCGGACCGGTAAAGCCGGCAAACCGGCAAACCGGCAAACCGCCCGTCATCGCGCGCGCTTCACCCCGTCAATCGACCAGCTCGCCCGTCGGCTCGTAGAACGGATAAGGCCCGGCGCCTTCATCGACATACACGTGATGCGACGTCATCCCCGTATCGGGCGCATGGCGGTGGACCGCGAACGCCGGCGGCTCGAGCCGGAATGCGGACGGCGCGTCGGTTCGCAGGTCGAAGGCGACCTGATGCGCGGGCGACGGCACCGCGGACGCGAGCGTGCCGCCGAAGCGCGTGAACATCGTGCGATGCACGTGGCCGCACAGCACGCGCTCGACGTTCGGATGAGCGCGCAGCAACGCGTCGAGTTTCGCGGCGGCGGCGGGCGCGAGGCGCAGCTTGTCCATGTGGCCGATTCCCGCCGCGAACGGCGGGTGATGCAGCGCGACAATCACGGGCCGGTCGCGCGCGGCGTCGAGCTGCGCGGCGAGCCACGCGAGCCGTGCGTCGCACAGGTCGCCGTGGCTTGCGCCTGGCACCTGCGAATCGAGCGCGAGCACGCGCACCGCGCCGACGTCGAGCGCGTACTGCACGAATTCGCCATCCTGCAGCTCGGCGCGATCGGCAAACGCGCGGCGCAGCCCGGCGCGGTCGTCGTGATTGCCGATCATCAGGTAGTACGGAATCTCGAGCGCCGCGAGCAGCCCGCGCAGGTTGCCGTACTCTTCATCGTGGCCGAAGTCGGTGAGGTCGCCGGTGACGAGCACGGCGTCGGGGCGCGGCACGAGCGCGTTCAGTCTGTCGATGCAGCGCGCGAGCGCGGCCGCCGTGTCGACGCGCCGGTACGCGAGCTGGCCCGGACGCTTGATGTGGAGATCGCTGATTTGAGCAAGCAGCATCGTCGTTCCTCGGAATCGTCTGGTTGTTGTCGCGGCGGCGTCGCGCGTCGCGGTGGGGGGCTGCATGAATGATGCCCGAACGATGGATTACGCACCGAGCGCGATCAGGCCTTCCGGTGCGATCGCGAGGCCGACCGCCGTACCGCGTGCGAGCGCGATGCGGCCCGGCACGTCGATCACGAGCGCATCGGGGGCCGCGTGCTCGATCGTGAGCCGCGTGCGTTCGCCGAGGAACGCGCACGCGCCGACCGCGCCGCGCAGCGGCGCATGCGCGGGATCGGCGAGTTGCGCATCCTCGGGGCGGAAGAACCATTCGTCGGCCGCGTGCGGCGTGGCGACCGCGCCGCCCGTGGTCACCAGCGTGCCGTCGCGCCACTGCCCGGCGAGCCGGTTCAGCGTGCCGATGAACTGCGCGACCGTGCGGTTCGCCGGGTGGTAGTAGATGTCGCGCGGCGTGCCGATCTGCTCGATGCGGCCCGCGCCCATCACGACGATCCGGTCGCCGAGCTCCATCGCTTCGGCCTGGTCGTGCGTCACGTAGACCGTCGTCACGCCGAGCTCGCGCAGCAGCGCATTCATCTCGCGACGCAGCACGTCGCGCAGCTTCGCGTCGAGCGCGGTCAGCGGCTCGTCGAGCAGCAGCACGCGCGGCCGCACCGCCAGCGCGCGGGCCAGCGCGACGCGCTGGCGCTGGCCGCCCGACAGCTGGTCGACCGGCTTGTCCGCATGCGCGTCGAGCCGCATCATCGCGAGCAGCTCGTCGACGCGCGCGCGCAGCGCGCGCGGCTCGGTCTTGCGGATCTTCAGCCCGTAGCCGACGTTGCCGCGCACCGTCAGGTTCGGAAACAGCGCGTAGTTCTGGAACACCATGCCGACCTGCCGGCGCTCGATCGGCAACGCGGTGACGTCGTCATGGCCGAAGGCGATCGTGCCGCCGGCATCCGGCGTGTCGAGGCCCGCGATCAGGCGCAGCGTCGTCGTCTTGCCGCAGCCCGACGGCCCGAGCAGCACGAGCGTTTCGCCCGCGCCGATCGACAGGTCGAGCGGTTCGAGCACGCGCGTGCCGCGGAAGGTCTTCGCGCAGCGGGTCAGGGTGATGGGAGTGGAATCGAGTTTCATGTCTGCGAGAAATTCAGCGCGGGCGCTTCTTGAGCGCACGCGTGCCGGATGGATCGACGCCGAGCCACTGCATCGCGACGAGCAGCGGCAGCGTCATCAGCAGGAACAGGATCGTGTACGCGCTGCCGACTTCGAGGCGCAGCGACGCATAGGTATCGGCGAGGCCGACCGGCAGCGTCTTGGTGTCGGGCGTGTGCAGCATCCACGTGAGGTTGAATTCGCCGATCGACAGCGTGAGCACCGCGAGCGCGCCCGCGACGATGCCGGGGCGCAGGTTCGGCAGCACGATCGTGACGAAGCGCGTGACGAACGATGCGCCGAGGCTGGCCGCACCTTCCTCGAGTGTGCGCAGGTCGGCACCGGCCGCGACGGCTGCCACCGCTCGCACCATGAACGGCAGCGTGAACACGACGTGGCCGGCGACGATGAACCACAGGCTCATCCGGAACGCGGTGAAGCCGCCGTAGACGACCAGCAGCGCGAGCGCCGACGCGAGGCCGGGCAGCGCGACGGGCAGCACCAGCGCCTCCTCGATCGCGCGTGCGACGCGGTGCTTGCTGCGCGCGAGCGCATAGCCGGCCGGCACGCCGACGACGAGCACGATCGCGAGCGTCGCGAACGCGACGTAGAGCGACAGCGCGACCGAGCCGTGATACTGCTGCCACACTTGTTCCAGCCAGCGCAGCGTGAGGCCGCTCGACAGGCCGCGAAAGTAGTTGACGGTGAGGCCCGCGAGCACCGACATCACGACGGGCACGATCAGGAACGCGCACAGCAGCAGCGTGACGCCCCATTGCAGCGCGGCGATCATGCGCGCGCCGGTGACGCGCGGTGCGCGGCGGGCGATGCCGTTCGCCTGCGCGGGAGCCGGTGCCGGTGAAGGCGACGGTGCGGAAGAGCCGGAAAGCGATTGCATGCGGGAATCCTCAGGCCGCGGCGGCGGCGGTGTGGCCGGTGAAGCGGCGCGCGAGCGCGAGCACGGCCCAGGTGACGATGCCGAGCACGATCGACAGGCCGGCCGCCGTCGCGATGTTCGCGTTCAGCGTGAACTCGGTGTAGATCGTCATCGGCAGCACGTTCAGGTCGGTGGCGAGCGTGAATGCGGTACCGAACGCGCCCATCGCGGTCGCGAAGCAGATCGCGCCCGCGGCGATCAGCCCCGGCGCGAGCGCCGGCAGCACGATGTCGACGAAGATGCGCCACGGCGACGCGCCGAGCGAACGCGCGGCTTCCTCGAGCGACGCGTCGAGCTTCGACGCGGCCGCGATCACGGTGACGATCACGCGTGGAATCGAGAAATACAGGTAGCCGACGAACAGGCCCGCGACCGAGTACGCGAACACCCACTTGTCGCCCGTGAGCTTCGCGGACAGCATGCCGATCAGCCCCTGCCTGCCGGCGAGCATGATCACCATGAAGCCGACCACGACGCCCGGGAACGCGAGCGGGAACGTGAGCAGCGCGAGCAGCACGCGCTTGCCCGCGAATTCGCGGCGCGCGAGCAGGAGGCCCGAGACGGTCGACAGCGCGAGCGTCGCGAGCGTGACACCCGCGGAGAGCGCGACGGTCTCGCCGAGGCTTTTCATGTAGCGTGCATTGCCGAGCAGGGCCGCGTAGTGCGGGAAGAATGCGCCGTCGGCGGACACCCGGACGAGCGCCGCCATCGGCAGCAGCCAGAACGCGGTGAACACCGCGAGCGCCGGCGCGACGAGCGCGACGCGCCAGCGCAGCGGGAAAGTCAGGTCGAGCATCGGTTGCGTCCTGGCGCTTACTGCATCACTTGCAGGTACTGCTGGCCGAATGCCTGCTGGCCGGCCGCCATCTTGCCGAAGTCGACCGATTTCGCGCGGGCGTATTCGCTCGCCGGCAGGAACTTCGACGCGACGTCGGCGCCGAGCGCCTGTGCGCGCACCGGGCGCAGGTACGCGTTGGCCCACAGCTTCTGGCCTTCGTCGGACAGCACGAAGTCGAGCACCTTCCTGCCGTTCGCGTCGTGCGGTGCGCCCTTCACGAGACTCATCACGTACGGCACCGCGATCGTGCCTTCCTTCGGAATCACGAACTCGACGTTCGCGCTGTCCTTGTACTTCGCGCGATACGCATCGAAGTCGTAGTCGAGCAGGATCGGGATCTCGCCCGACAGCACGCGCGCATACGCGGTCTGCTTCGGCACGATCGGCGCGTTCGCCTTCAGCTTGCGGAACCAGTCGAGCGCCGGCTTGAAGTTGTCGAGGCTGCCGCCGAGCGCCTGGTTCACGGCGACCGCGCCCGCATAACCGACGAACGCGCTCGACGGGTCGAGGTAGCCGACCATGCCCTTGTATTCCGGCTTCAGCAGGTCGGCCCACGAGCGCGGCACCGGCTTGCCGTCGAGCGCGTCCTTGTTCACGAAGAAGCCGAGCGTGCCCGAGTGGATCGCGAACCAGTAGCCTTGCGGGTCCTTCAGGTTCGCGGGGATGTCGTTCCAGTGCGCGGGCTTGTACGGCGCGATCACGCCCTTGTCCTTCGCCTGGAACGCCGACGACACGCCGAGGTAGACGACGTCGGCCACCGGGCTCTTCTGCTCGGCGATCAGCTGCGCGATCGACTGGCCCGAGTTCTTGTTGTCGAACGGCACGCGGATGCCGGTCTTCTGCTTGATCGCGGCGATCTGTGCAGCCCAGTCGGCCCATTCGGGCGGGCAGTTGTAGCAGATCGCCGTTTCGTCGGCGTGGGCGGCGGGCGCGCCGGCGATGAGCGCGGCGCAGGCGACGGGAGCTGCGAGCGCGCGCAGCAGCGAGGTCAGGCGAAAGGACACGGTAGGTCTCCGGGCGAATGTGAGGCGCTGGGGTGAGGCGCTGGGGTGAGGCGGTCAGGGGCGGTGCGCGCGTTCAGGCCTTGCGCAGTTGCAGGTCGGTGGCCGGCGGGGCGACGGTTGCGCCGTCGCGCACCACGTGCGGCAGGATCAGCGACGACCGTTCGATCGCCGCGCCGCCGATGCATTCGACGAGGCGTTGCCACGCGTGGCGGCCGATGTCGCGGTTCGGCGTCGCGATGCTCGCGAGCGGCGGCGCGAGCAATTCGCCGATCGCGATCCCGTCGAAGCCGAGCACCGACAGGTCGTCCGGGATCGAGAAACCCGCGCGGCGCAGGCCGCGCATCACGACCATCGCGAGCAGGTCGTTGCTGCAGAAGAGGGCGGTCGGGCGCGTCGCGTGTGCGGTGAGATGCGCGAGCACCGCATCGGGCAGCTCGGGCGCGTTGAAGTCGACTTCGACCGGCGGCAGCGTGGCGACGCCGCTTTCCTCGAGTGCCTGCGCATAACCGAGATGGCGCTGGCGTGCGCGATCCGACGCGGCGAGCGAGCCGGCCAGCATCAGCACGCGGCGGTGACCGCGCGCGGTCAGCAGCCGCACGCCGTCATAGGCGGCGCTGCGGTTGTCGACCGATACCGACGGGCGGCGCTGCGTGTCGTTGTGCATCAGCACGTAATGCGGGCCTTCGTGGTCGAGCATGTCGAGCAGCGGGTGCGTGTCCGCGTCGGCGACGGTGAGGATCAGCCCTTCGACGCGCTGCTCGCGCAGCGTCTCGATCGCGTGACGCTCGCGCGCCGCGTCGTATTCGGTCGTCATCAGGATCAGCTTGAAGCCGGCCGCGGTCGCGAGTTCGTCGATGCCTTGCAGGCAGTCGGCGAACACGGGGTTCGACAGCGTCGGCACGACGACACCGACGAGCCGCGTGCGCTCGCCGCGCAGTTGCCGGCCGAGCGGGCTCGGGCGGAATTGCAGCGTGTCGATCGCGGTGCGAATTGTCTGCAGCGTGGCGGGGCTGACGGTATGCGGTGCGTTGATCGCGCGCGAGACGGTGGCGATCGAGAAGCCCGCGAGGGCAGCGACGTCCTTGATGGTCGAGGTCATTAACTAGCGCGATGTAAACGTTTTCGGCAGGGAAATTATCGAAAACGTTTGTGACTTCGCGATGACGCAAGCGATGCCTGTTTCGCAAAAAAGCACGACACAAACATCGGACGGATGGGGGCCGCCGGACGACGCGGGTTCGATTGTATCGGGGATGTTGCGGCGCGGGAGAAAATCGCGGGCGGCGCCGTTACGGCGTCGATTGCACGGGATGAATCCGGGCGGCGCCGGGAGATGTCGCCATGCGGCGGCGCAGAATAAGGGAACGCATGCGCAAGCAATGGTAGAATCGCGTCCGCCCTCTTGCCGGGGTGATGAAATTGGTAAACATAGCGGACTTAAAAGATTGAGTGCCCGGCCGGAAACGGTCGGTGCAGAACCCTTCAAATTCGGCGAAACCCCTGATGCGCGCATCGAGGCAACGCCGAGCCAAGCCTCGCGGCATCCGCGAGGAAGGTGTAGAGACTAGACGGGGGGCGCCTAAGGCGCATGGGCAGCAGGCACGCCCGCGCGCGACGGTGAAGGCATAGTCCAGCGCACGAACGGCATCGCATCCGCGACGCCGGCTTTGAAAGAAGCAGTGTGACGAAAATCCGCCGCCTTAACTGGCTTGCCGGTTCGAGTCCGGTCCCCGGCACCACGATCGCTTTCAGCGCGATTCGATGACGGTACGAAAGCCCGCGAGAAGCCATGCGCTCGCGGGTTTTTTGTTTTTGGTGCGTCCGGACGCGCGTGAGCGTGGAACGTTGCCGTTGTCGCGCTGCCTTTGTCCGGTCGTTCGACCCGCGCGACTTCGCCTTGCGGTTCGTCCGCGTCCAGTGGCCCTTCGAGGCAGCGAATGCGACGCCATGTGATACTGGCCGCGCACGTCGTACTGAACGCCGTTACCGTCATCGGCACGTGTGATGCGCCGATGGAATCCAACGCAGTTTGCATCCCGCAAGACCGCCCGTCATGACCGATTCGACCCACCACTATTACGAACCGTCGCAAGGCCACGGCCTTGCACATGATCCCTTGAACGCGATCGTGGGCCCGCGCCCGATCGGCTGGATCTCGTCGCGCGGCAGCGACGGTACGGTCAACCTCGCGCCCTACAGCTTCTTCAACGCATTCAACTACCGTCCGCCGATCATCGGTTTTTCGAGCGTCGCCGCGAAGGACAGCCTGCGCAACGTGCAGGAGACTGGCGAGTTCGTATGGAACCTCGCGACGCGCGAGCTCGCCGAGCGGATGAATCAGACGTGTGCCGCGGTGCCGTACGACGTGAACGAGTTCGAGCTGGGCGGCCTGACCGCGGTGCCGTCGCGTCTGGTCGACGTGCCGCGCGTGGCGGAAAGCGGCGTCAACTTCGAATGCAAGGTGACCGACGTGGTTCGCCTGCGCGATCACCAGGGCGTGGAAACACCGGCGTCGCTGGTGCTCGGCGAGGTCATCGCCGTTCATATCCGGCAGGATCTGCTGAAGGACGGCCTCTTCGACACGTTCGGCGCCGGCATCATTCTGCGCGCGGGCGGCCCGTCGGCCTACGTGCACGTCAAGCCCGACAGCCGGTTCGACCTGTTTCGCCCCGACGCATGATCCGTCGCACGCTGCAACGATCGTCAAGGGCGCGCTGACGCGCCCGAACAGACGACAAAAGACCCCGCGGATCTCCGGATTTCGCGGGGTCTTTTGCTTCGTGTCGTCATGCAGCCCGGGTGTGCCGATCCGTCCGGCGCCGATGCCCCGGCGCTGCGCGCCGGGTACCGCAGCGCCGCAAACGCATCATGGGTTTACCCCGCCTGCCGCGCCGATGGCCCGCCGACGCCCGTCATGGCAAATCTGCTCACCGCGATCGAGCGGCTTGGGCATCGACGTCCGTCGCCGCAGGGCATAAATTTTGAAGGTTGACGTGCTTATCCGCCCGTCAGCCCACGCGCAGGCCGGCAACCGGTCGCGCGTTCCCAAACAGCGTGAGACACAATCGAGCGTGGAGACGACACGATGAGCCTGTCAGAGCCATTGCGTCTGCATGTGCCGGAGCCCACCGGGCGCCCGGGCTGCAAGACGGACTTTTCCTATCTGCATCTATCGCCGGCCGGTGCGGTTCGCCGCCCGCCGATCGACGTTGCCGCGGCGGACACCGCCGATCTCGCCCGCAGCCTCGTGCGCGTGCTCGACGACAGCGGCAAGGCGGTCGGCCCGTGGGCACCGGATCTCGACGATGCGCGGCTGATCGCCGGCCTGCGCGCGATGCTCAAGACCCGCATTTTCGACGCGCGCATGATGATCGCGCAGCGCCAGAAGAAGATCTCCTTCTACATGCTGAGCCTCGGCGAAGAGGCGATCGGCACCGCGCATGCGATGGCGCTGCGCGACGGCGACATGTGCTTCCCGACCTACCGCCAGCAGAGCATCCTGATCGCGCGCGACGTGCCGCTCGAGCGCATGATCTGCCAGCTGATGTCGAACGAAGGCGACCCGCTCAAGGGCCGCCAGCTCCCGGTGATGTACTCGGACCGCGACGCGGGCTTCTTCTCCATTTCCGGCAACCTCGCGACGCAGTTCATCCAGGCGGTCGGCTGGGCGATGGCGTCGGCGATCAAGGGCGACACGAAGATCGCGTCCGCGTGGATCGGCGACGGCGCGACGGCCGAATCCGACTTCCACACCGCGCTCACGTTCGCGCACGTGTACCGCGCGCCGGTCGTGCTGAACGTCGTCAACAACCAGTGGGCGATCTCGACGTTCCAGGCGATCGCGGGCGGCGAGGGCACGACGTTCGCGGGGCGCGGCGTCGGCTGCGGGATCGCGTCGCTGCGCGTCGACGGCAACGACTTCCTCGCGATCTACGCGGCGTCGAGCTGGGCGGCCGAACGTGCGCGCCGCAATCTCGGCCCGACGCTGATCGAGTGGGTGACCTACCGTGCGGGCGCGCATTCGACGTCGGACGATCCGACCAAGTACCGGCCGAGCGACGACTGGTCCCATTTCCCGCTCGGCGATCCTGTCGAACGCTTCAAGCGCCACCTGATCGTCAAGGGCATCTGGTCGGACAGCGCGCACGAGGCGTTGACGGCCGAGCTCGAGGCCGAGGTGATCGCCGCGCAGAAGGAAGCGGAGAAATTCGGCACGCTGGCCGACGACCGGATTCCGTCGCCGGCCTCGATGTTCGACGACGTCTACAAGGAGCTGCCCGCGCACCTGCGCCGTCAGCGCCAGGAACTGGGAGCATGATCATGGCGCAACACGAGACAGGCACAGCAACGCAGCCGATGACGATGATCCAGGCGCTGCGCTCGGCGATGGACGTGATGCTCGGGCGCGACAGCGACGTGGTCGTGTTCGGGCAGGACGTGGGCTATTTCGGCGGCGTGTTCCGCTGTACCGAAGGATTGCAGAACAAATACGGGAAGTCGCGCGTGTTCGATGCGCCGATCTCCGAAAGCGGGATCGTCGGCGCGGCGGTGGGGATGGGCGCATACGGGCTGCGCCCGGTGTGCGAGATCCAGTTTGCCGATTATTTCTACCCGGCCTCCGACCAGATCGTGTCGGAAGGCGCGCGGCTGCGCTATCGCTCCGCCGGCCAGTTCACCGCACCGATGACGATCCGCATGCCCTGCGGCGGCGGCATCTACGGCGGCCAGACGCACAGCCAGAGCCCGGAGGCGATGTTCACGCAGGTGTGCGGGCTGCGCACGGTGATGCCGTCGAATCCGTACGACGCGAAAGGGCTGCTGATCGCGTCGATCGAGAACGATGATCCGGTGATCTTCCTCGAGCCGAAGCGGCTGTACAACGGGCCGTTCGACGGCCATCACGACCGGCCCGTCACGTCGTGGCTCAAGCATCCGTCGAGCGCGGTGCCCGAGGGCTACTACACGGTGCCGCTCGATACGGCCGCCGTGGTGCGTCCCGGCAACGACGTGACGGTGCTGACCTACGGCACGACGGTGCACGTGTCGCTCGCCGCGGCCGAGGAGACGGGCATCGATGCGGAGGTGATCGACCTGCGCACGCTGTGGCCGCTTGACCTCGACACGGTCGTCGCGTCGGTGCGCAAGACCGGGCGCTGTGTCGTGGTGCACGAGGCGACGCGCACCTGCGGTTACGGGGCGGAACTGGTGTCGCTGGTCCAGGAACATTGCTTCTACCACCTCGAGGCGCCGGTCGAGCGCACGACGGGCTGGGACACGCCGTATCCGCATGCGCAGGAGTGGGCGTACTTTCCGGGCCCGGCCCGGGTCGGTGAAGCGTTGCGACGCGTGATGGAGGCGTGAGATGGGGATTCATGTCATCAAGATGCCGGATATCGGCGAAGGGATTGCCGAGGTCGAACTGGTGGCCTGGCACGTGGAAGTCGGGCAGACGATCAAGGAAGATCAGCCGCTCGCCGATGTGATGACCGACAAGGCGGCGGTCGAGATTCCGTCGCCGGTGACGGGCAAGGTGATCGAGCTCGGCGGCCGGATCGGCGAGATGATGGCGGTCGGCAGCGAGCTGATCCGCCTCGAGGTCGAAGGTGCCGGCAACCTGAAGGCCGGCGCACCGGTGCGGGAATCAAAGGTAGAAACCGCACCGGCCGCGGCCGTGCCGTCGACGGCGGTGGCCGACGCGCCGGCAGAGTCGCCCGCCAGGCCGGCGACGAAGCACGCGCCTGCGGAGCCGCGTCACGCGAAGCAGGCCGAACGCAAGGAGCACGTGGAGCCGCCGCGCGCGGCACTCGCGCCGGGTGAACGGCCGCTCGCGTCGCCGGCCGTGCGCCAGCGCGCATGGGACATGGGCATCGAGCTGCGTTATGTGCGCGGCACGGGGGAAGCCGGACGGATCCTGCACGCGGATCTCGATGCGTATGCGGGCAGCGGCGGCGGTGCGGCGCGCGGCGCCCGCGGATCGCGGGCGCACGGCTACGACGAACGCAACGATGAAACCGAGGTGCCGGTCATCGGCTTGCGGCGTGCGATCGCGCGCAAGATGCAGGAAGCGAAGCGCCGCATTCCGCACTTCAGCTACGTCGAGGAGATCGACGTCACCGAGCTCGAATCGTTGCGTACGGATTTGAACCGCCGCTACGGCGACACGCGCGGCAAGCTCACGCCGCTGCCGCTGCTGATCCGCGCGATGGTGATCGCGTTGCGCGACTTTCCGCAGATCAACGCGCGTTTCGACGACGAAGCGGGGGTCGTCACGCGCTATGGCGCGGTGCACATGGGCGTCGCGACGCAGACGGACAGCGGCCTCACGGTGCCGGTGCTGCGTCACGCGGAAGCGAAGGACGTGTGGTCGATTTCCGCCGAGATCGCGCGGCTCGCCGACGCGGTGCGCACGAACCGCGCGCAGCGCGACGAACTGAGCGGCTCGACGATCACGATTTCGAGCCTCGGCGCGCTCGGCGGCATCGTGTCGACGCCGGTCATCAATCATCCCGAGGTCGGCATCGTCGGCGTGAACCGGATCGTCGAGCGGCCGATGATCCGCGACGGCGCGGTCGTCGCACGCAAGATGATGAACCTGTCGTCGTCGTTCGACCATCGTGTCGTCGACGGCGCGGACGCGGCCGAATTCATTCAGGCGGTGCGCGCGGTGCTCGAACGCCCGGCACTGCTATTCGTGGAGTGAGCGCAATGAAGAACGAACACACCACGCTACTGGTGATCGGCGGTGGCCCGGGTGGCTACGTCGCTGCGATTCGCGCCGGCCAGCTCGGCATCCCGACCGTGCTCGTCGAGCGCGACCGCCTCGGCGGCACGTGCCTGAACATCGGCTGCATTCCGTCGAAGGCGCTGATCCACGTGGCCGACGCATTCGAACAGGCGCGCGGCCATGCAGGCGAGGGCGCGCTCGGGATTCGCGTGCGCACGCCCGAGATCGACATCGCGAAAAGTGTCGCATGGAAGGACGGTATCGTCGACCGGCTGACGCGCGGCGTCGGCGCGCTGCTCAAGAAGAACGGCGTGCGCGTGTTGCACGGAGACGCACAGGTGGTCGACGGCAAGACCGTCGACGTCGTCGCCGGCGGCCACACGACGCGAATCAGCTGCGAGCACCTGCTGCTCGCGACCGGTTCCGAACCGGTCGCGCTGCCGTCGATGCCGTTCGGCGGGCATGTCGTGTCGTCCACCGAGGCACTGTCGCCCACGACCCTGCCGAAGCGGCTGGTCGTCGTCGGGGCCGGGTACATCGGGCTCGAACTCGGGATCGTCTATCGCAAGCTCGGCGTCGACGTGAGTGTCGTCGAAGCGGCGGAGCGCGTGTTGCCCGCGTACGATGCCGAACTCGCGCGGCCGGTTGCCGATTCGCTCGCGCGGCTCGGCGTGCGGCTGCTGCTCGGCCACAAGGTGCTCGGCCTCGCCGAGCACGGCGCGGTGCGCGTGCAGGCCGCCGACGGCGCGGAGCAGACGCTGCCGGCCGATCGCGTGCTGGTTGCGGTTGGCCGCCGGCCGCGCGTCGACGGCTTCGGGCTCGAGTCGTTGCCGCTCGATCGCAACGGCCGCGCGCTCTGGATCGACGACGAATGCCGGACGTCGATGCGCAACGTCTGGGCGATCGGCGACGTGGCCGGCGAGCCGATGCTCGCGCATCGCGCGATGGCGCAGGGCGAGATGGTGGCCGAGCTGATCGCCGGGAAGCGCCGCAAGTTCATGCCCGCATCGATCCCGGCCGTGTGCTTCACCGATCCGGAGATCGTCACGGCCGGCTGGTCGCCGGACGACGCGCGGGCGGCCGGTGTCGATTGCGTGAGCGCGTCGTTCCCGTTCGCGGCGAACGGGCGCGCGATGACGCTGCAGGCAACCGACGGCTTCGTGCGCGTGGTCGCGCGGCGCGACAACCACCTGATCGTCGGCTGGCAAGCGGTCGGGCGCGGCGTGTCGGAGCTGGCGGCGGCGTTCTCGCAGTCGCTGGAGATGGGCGCGCGGCTGGAGGACATCGGCGGCACGATCCATGCGCATCCGACGCTGGGTGAAGCACTGCAGGAGGCCGCGCTGCGTGCGCTCGGGCATGCGTTGCATGTCTGAGGGGCGGGTGTGACAGGGGGCCGCCGGTGCGCAGCGTGCGCACCGGCGGCTTTTCGTTTGAGGCGCCGGCTTCCGCGCTAGCGCTTGCGCCTTCGTCATGACGGCGCGCGCAGGTCGACGTGAGGCGCCGTCACGTCGCGACATAACGCATCGATCGCATCGACCATCTGCGACAGCCAGGGCTGTTCGAGTGGATAGCGGCCCGCGTTCTCCAGCTTCGTCACCTGGGCGGCTGTCGATCAAGGAAATCACGCAGGAACCGGGATTCGGCGACATGTCGTCGTTCTCGCAGGCATACGAGCGCTGGAGCGTGTCGCGACACGAGACGGCCGGGTCGTAGCGCACGCCCGCATCATGTTCGAAAGACAGCGAAAAATGAACGTTCTCTTTTTCATTGGCCGCGTCATTTGTCGTATCAATGTCGAATAAATATCAATATCGAGCGCTTTGATGCGATAAAAATCTCGAATGTGCGCGGAACCGAAGCGTCGACGAAGCCTAGCGGGAGTCGTGCCGCGTCAAGTCAGAGACAGGAAATGAGCACGGCCTGTAACTTTTCGAGATGTTGGGCGCTTGTCGGTGCCGAGTTGGCCGACGATCATGTGGGAAGCCGGAAACCGGGGCGTTCCCGCTCCGCCAACGCAGGCTCCACACGGAAGAACCGGACATGAAATTGCTGCTCGTCGGCGCGACCGGACTCGTCGGGCGTCACGTCCTCGAAGTCGCGCTCGCCGATGCGCGGGTCGATCAGGTGATCGTCCTCGCGCGCCGCCCGTTGTCGCCGCACCCGAAGATGCGCGCGCTCGAGGTCGATTTCGATCATCTGCCCGACGCGGCCGATTGGTGGCATGCCGATGCCGTGATCTGCACGCTCGGCACCACGATGCGGGCCGCCGGCTCGAAGGCGGCGTTCCGGCGCGTCGACCACGACTATCCGCTCGCGGTCGCGCGGCTCGCGCACCGCCACGGCACCCCGGCCTACGTCCTGAATTCCGCACTCGGTGCGGACCCGGCATCGAGCATCTTCTACAACCGCGTGAAGGGCGAGGTCGAGCAGGCGCTCGCCGGCGTCGGGTTCGCGTCGCTCACGTATGTGCGGCCCGGGCTGATCGGCGGCAGCCGCGACGAATTCAGGCTCGGCGAGCGGCTGCTGGTGTTCGCGTTGAACGCGGCCCGCCCCGTGTTGCCGGCGAAGTGGCGCGTGAATCCCGCGTCGCGGATTGCCCGCGCGCTGCTCGACGCGGCGATCGACGCGCGGCCGGGCGTGCAGGTCATCGCGTCCGACCGGCTCGCCTGACGCGCAACGGGCGGCGCGCGCCGGTCACGGGCCCGCGAAGCCGTCGAGCTCGCCGAACTGTTCGGCGAGCGCCGCCGTGAACGCTTCCAGCGCTTCGCTGCCGTCGCAGTTGCGCGGCGTCGCGAGCTGGAATTCGACCGTATGGCTCAGCTTGCTCGCGAGCAGCCGGCGCATCTTCCCGGCGGCGACCCACGGTGCTGCGACATGGTCGGGCAGGAAGCCGACGTGCGCGCCGGACAGGATGAAGATCACGTCCGCGTCGACGTTTTCGGAGAACGCGGTCGGCTGCGCGTTGCGCAGCGCCGCACCCGACGTGTTCGTCTTGTAGAGCCGCGCGACGTTGCTCGCGCCCGCGATGTCGTTGACCGACACGGTCTTTTTCGCAAACAGCGGATGCCGGGCGCCGCAGTGCAGCGACTGGTGTTCGACGAACAGCGGCGTGTAGTGCAGGCCGGCCTGGTGGCCGGAAAAATAGCCGATCGCGAGCTGCAGTTCGCTTTTCAGCAGCCGGCGTTCCAGCTCGTCGGGCGGTACCGCGACCATCTCGATCAGCACGTCCGGCGCCCGTTCGCGAAAGCGGCCGACACCCGCCGCGATCGATTCGACGACGTCCGGCGCCAGTCGCTCGGACAGCCCGATACGCAGCTCGCCAAGCAACGTGCCCGACACGTGCTGCGTATCGCGCGTGAACACGTCCATCGCGTGCAGGAGCCGCCGCGTCGACTGCAGCACGCGTTCGCCCTTCGGCGTCAGCCGGAAGCCGCTCTTGCCGCGATCGCACAGCCGGAACCCGAGACGCGTCTCGAGCTTGGCCATCTGCGTGCTGATGGTCGAGGGCGCCATGCCGAGCGTGCCTTGCGCGGCGCTGAAGCCGCCGCTTTCGACGATCGTCAGAAAGAGCCGCAGCAGCTGCACATCCATGTCTCTCAATCGGGTCAGCATGGCGATACGTCGCGTTTTGTGAAGTCGGCTTATGTTAGTTCATATTTTTCGTCGGATGCCGGGGCGGCAGAATCGGGCACGAGGTCGCCAGCCGCGCGGCCGTCCCCCTTCAGACAGGAAGCCGACGATGAGCCAGAACGATTTCGCATTCACGCGCGACAGCCTCTACGGCACGCAGGCCGAGCCGACCTTCGCGGGCGCGACGAGCTTCATGCGCCGGCGTTTCAGCCGCGAGCTCGACGGCGTCGATCTCGCGATCACGGGCGTGCCGTTCGATTCCGCCGCATCGCACCGGCCCGGCACGCGCTTCGGCCCGCGCGGGTTGCGGATCGCGTCGACGGGCATCGCGTGGGAGCGCCCGTGGCCGTGGTCGTTCGATCCGTTCGACGTGCTGGCCGCGGTCGACTACGGCGATTGCGCGTTCGATCTCGGGCAGCCCGAATCGGTGCCGGGCGCGATCGAGCGGCATGCCGACGGAATCCTCGCGCGCGGCTGCGCGATGCTGACGCTCGGCGGCGATCACTTCATCACGTATCCGCTGCTGAAGGCGCACGCGAAAGTGCACGGGCCGCTGTCGCTCGTGCATTTCGATGCGCACACCGACACGTGGCCCGATCGCGACGTCAAGCGCATCGATCACGGGACGATGTTCTATCACGCGGCGCGGGAAGGATGGGTCGTGCCCGGACGGTCGGCCCAGGTCGGCATCCGGACGACCAACGACGCGCCGATGGGCTTCGACATCCAGGATGCGCGCCACGTGCATGCGTCGACGCCCGCCGCGATCGCCGCGCGCATTCGCGACCGGGTCGGCGATCATCCCGTGTACCTGACGTTCGACATCGACTGCCTCGATCCCGCGTTCGCGCCGGGCACGGGGACGCCGGTTTCGGGCGGGCTGTCGAGCCATCAGGCGTTCGAGATCCTGCGTCACCTGGAGGGCATCAACCTGGTCGGCATGGACGTGGTCGAAGTGTCGCCGCCGTATGATCATGCGGAAATCACGTCGCTGGCCGGGGCGACGATCGCGCTGGAGCTGATCTGCCTGTATGCGTCGCGCCGGCGCACCACGGAAAAATCGAACGATGACTGAACTCACCTGGCGCGAGGCCGTTCCCGACGATGCGGCCGCGTGCATCGAACTGCGCGGCAAGACGCGCGAGAACGCATTCACCGACGCGCAGTTGCGCGACCTCGGCATCACCGTCGAAAGCTGGGGCGACGGCATCCGGGACGGCCTGGTCTCGGGCCGGGTCTGCTGCGCGAACGGGCGCATGGTCGGCTACTGCTTCGGCGACACCGGATCGGGCGAGATCGTCGTGCTCGCGATCCTGCCCGAATACGAGGGGGCGGGGATCGGCAAGCGGCTGCTGCTGCAGGTGATCGACACGTTCGCCGCGAACGGTTTCACGTCGCTGTTTCTCGGGTGCTCGACCGATCCGACGTCGCGCTCGTACGGCTTCTACCGGCATCTGGGCTGGACGCCGACGGGCACGCTCGACGCCGCCGGCGACGAAATCCTGACGCTGCGGATCGCGCGGCACGCATGACGGCAAGCGGCGGAGGCGCCAGGCGCTTTGTCGATTCGTCGATCCGTCGCTTCGTAAAACTGTTTCGTCATACCAAGCGATCGCGTGACCGCGGCGCCTGCGCTGACCTACGATGGAGACATCGCTTCCACCGTCCACCGAGCCGTGTGCACCCACTACCGCGCTCCCGATGAAGACCCGGGCATCAGCGAACTGAAGATCGGGTTCGGCGACCTGTTCCGCCGCGACCCCTGGGCACCCGACGTGTATCCCGACTACGCGGCGCCGGTCGCGCGCGCCGACGGCGACGGCCTCGAGGTCGTCGCGGCCGTGTTCGGTTTCTGGCCGAAATTCATGCAGCCCGAGCGGGTCGACGAGAACGGTCGAAAAAGAAAGAAACTCGATACGGTGAACGCGCGGGCGGAAACGGTCGGCTCGTCGCGGCTCTACGGCACTGCGTGGCGCAACGGCCAGCGCTGCCTGATCCCGGTGCGCTGGATCGTCGAGCCCTGTTACGAAACCGGTCGCAACGTGTGGCACCGGATCGGCGTCGCCGGCTGGCAACCGTGCTGCGTCGCCGGCATCTGGCGGCGCTACGAAGGCGCCGACGGCCGCGAACGCGTGGGCATGGCGATGCTCACGGTCAACGCCGACGCGCACCCGCTGTTCGCACGGATGCATCGGCCCGGCGAAGAGAAGCGGGGCGTCGTGATCCTGCGCCGCGACGATTACGACGAGTGGCTGCACGTGCGCGACATCGAGGCAGCCCGGCGCATGCTGACCGTGCTCCCGGCCGCCGACATGACGGCCGAACCCGATCAGGCATCGCCCGCGCGCATCTGAGCTTTCATTATTCCGACGTCTTGCTTTCGACAAAATCGTCCGAACGTGGGCCGATTGTTCGGACGATTTCGAAAATCGGCCGATACCGGGTAATCACCGATATCTCGCAAGTTGTATATACAAGATCATCCGCTGGCAATGTCGGCACACGTCGTGCCGCTTGCGCGCCAGCGCGCAAACCGTGCGTGCGTGGCGCATGCCGGCGATCCACGGCGCCCCGCACCCGCAGAGCCGAAAGGGCGGCTCGCAGCTTCCCGTCTTGTTCGAACCATTTGTGATCCTGAGTATTTTGGAGATTTGCCCGTGTCTACGAATCCCAGTGGAAAAGCCGGCGGCCTGATCGAAGTCCGATCGATCGACTTCATTCCCGACGCCGAGCGCCACGGCGGCCTGCTGAGCCAGTTCACCCTGTGGCTGTCGGCCAACCTGCAGATCACGGCCATCGTCACGGGCGCGCTCGCCGTCGTGCTCGGCGGCGACGTGTTCTGGTCGCTGGTCGCGCTGCTGCTCGGCCAGTTCGTCGGCGGCGCGGTGATGGCGCTGCACGGCGCGCAGGGGCCGCAGCTCGGGTTGCCGCAGATGATCTCGAGCCGCGTGCAGTTCGGCGTCTATGGCGCGATGATCCCGATCGTGCTCGTGTGCCTGATGTACATCGGCTTTTCCGCCAGCGGTTCGGTACTGGCCGGGCAGGCTGTCGCGCAGCTGCTGCACGTCGACGACGCGGCCGGCATCCTGCTGTTCGCGGCCGTGATCGTCGTGCTGACCGTGTTCGGTTATCGCGCGATCCATGCCGTCGGCCGGGTCGCGAGCGTGATCGGCATCGCCGCGTTCGTCTACATGTTCACGCAGCTGTTCGCGAACCACGACATCGGCGCGCTGCTCGCGAACCGGCATTTCTCGCTCGCGAGCTTCCTGCTCTCGATGTCGCTGTCCGCGTCGTGGCAGATCGCGTTCGGTCCGTACGTCGCCGACTACTCGCGTTACCTGCCGCGCTCGACGTCGTCGGTCGCGACGTTTCTCGCGGTCGGCCTGGGCTCGGTGATCGGCGCGCAGGCGGCGATGGTGTTCGGCGTGTTCGCGGCCGCACTGGCCGGCAGCCAGTTCGCGCACCATGAGGTGGCGTATATCGTCGGCCTCGGCTCGACCGGCGCCGTGGCCGCACTGCTGTACTTCAGCATCGCGTTCGGCAAGGTGACGGTGACGGCGCTCAACGCATACGGCAGCTTCATGTCGATGGCGACGATCGTCAGCGGCTTCCGCGGCAAGGGCGCCGTGTCGTCGAAGAGCCGCCTCGTCTACATCTTCGGGATGATCTGCGTCTCCACGCTCATCGCGCTCGCGGGCCGCCATTCGTTCCTGAAGGAATTCACCGCGTTCATCCTGTTCCTGCTCGCGTTCTTCACGCCGTGGAGCGCGATCAACCTGGTCGACTACTACTGCTTCACGCGCTCGCGCTACGACGTGCCGGCGCTGTCCGATCCGGACGGCCGCTACGGCCGCTGGAACGTGATGGCGATCACGATCTACGTGGTCGGCATCCTCGTGCAGTTGCCGTTCATGTCGACGCACATCTACACGGGCCCGCTCGTCGACGCGCTCGGCGGCACCGATATCTCGTGGATCCTCGGCCTGATCGTGCCGGCCGTGCTGTATTACGTGGGCGCGCGTGCGTCGCGCCGCAGCATTCCCGAACGCCTGATCCTGCCGCTCGAACGCGGCGAAGTTCACCACTGACGACACGTCACGCGCATCGGGCCGGCCGGCTGCCGGCCTGAATGCCGCGCGAGCCGGGCGCTGCCTGCGCCGGGTTCTTCCTCACGTTTCCCTTTCGACGATGCCGGTGCGGCGCGGCTGCCGCGCGCGGTGTCGTTTCATTCTCAGGCTGTTGAATAGTATGACTAAGAAAATGAAGTCCCGCGGCAGCGACTCCCGGGCGTGGATGGTGCACGCCGGTCTTCGCGTGACGGTGGCGGCGGCGTGCGCCGCCGGATCGGGCGCGGCGCTCGCGCAGGACGGCGTCACGCTGTACGGCGTGATCGACGAGTTCGCGCAGTACGTGAACACGGGCAACGGCTATACGGCGGCGATCGGTTCGGGCGGGCAGTGGGGCAGCCGGTTCGGGCTGAAGGGCAGCGAGGATATCGGCGGCGGGCAGAAGATCGAGTTCGCGCTGGAGAACGGCTTCAACCCGAACGACGGCTCGCTGGCGAGTTCGGGCAGCCTGTTCAACCGGCAGGCGTGGGTCGGGATCGCGGGGCAGTGGGGCAAGGTGCGCGCGGGCCGCCAGAATTCGCCGCTGTTCAACGACCAGGGCGGGCAGGATGCGTTCGGCGGTGTCACGCAGGCGTCCGGCATGGACAACCTGACCGTGTTCGCGTTCCGCACCAGCAATACGCTGTCGTACCAGAGCCCGGAGATCGCCGGTTTCCAGGGCGGGCTGTACTTCGGGTTCGGCGATGCGGGCGGCGTGCGCTCGGCGGGCGCCAGCCAGCAGTTCGACCTGACTTACGAACACGGGCCGTTCGGTGCGTTCGTCGCCGGCCAGTGGCTGAAGAACGCGACGGCGACCACGACCGATCGTACGATCATGGCCGGTGTGTCGTACGAGATCGGCAAGGCGACCGTGTACGGCGGTTTTTCCGCGGTGAAGTGGGCCGATCTCGGCATCGATTCGCGCGTGTACGGGCTGTCGGTCAAATACCAGTTCAATCCGGCGAACTACGTGGCGCTCGGCTACGCATATCTGCACGACCAGTCGTCGCAAGGCAACAATGCGGACCAGCTCGGGCTGATGTACGAGTACGACCTGTCGAAGCGCACGAGCTTCTACGGCGCGCTGTCGTACCTGCGCAACCGCAACCAGGCCGGCTACACGCTCGCCGGTGCGGCGAACCCCGGCCTGCCGCTCGCGTATCCGGGCGCGAATGCGCGCGGCGTGCAGCTCGGCATCGTGCATCGCTTCTGACGTTGCCGACGCGCCGGGCCGTGTGCGCCCGGCGCTTTCCTCCGGCGCGCTCGCGCCGTTACTTCCCGAGCCGCTCCGCCAGCGAATGGCGCTGCATGCAGCGCTCCATCGCGTCGAGAAACGCGTGCTCGGCCGCGTTCATCTTGCGATCGCGATGCCACAGCAGGAACACGTCGACGTCGACGAGCCCTTCGTCGGGCGGCAGCCGCCACAGCCGCTGCTGGGCGATGTCGTCGCGCACGATGTGTTCGGGCAGGCAGCCGATCCCGTAACCCGCGAAGATCAGCCGCCGCACTTCCTCGAGGCTCGGCGACGATGCGACGATGCGCCCCGTGAAGCCCTTCTGGTCGCGAAACACGGTGAGCGGCGACAGGCTGTCGCCGATCTGGTCGCTCGTGAACGACACGAAATTCTCGGCGAGCAGATCGTCCATGCGCAGTTGCGTCTGCCCGAACAGCCGGTGATGGCGGCCGCAGTAGATCGCATAGCGCTGGCGCAGGAAGCAGCGCATCTCCAGCTTGTCGTGCGGCGTGCGGCACAGGCCGAGCCCGGCCGTGGCGGTTTTCTGCAGCAGCGAAGACAGGATGTCCGACGAGCGCATCACCTCGATCTGCAGGTCGATGCGCGGATATGCGCGATGGAATTCCGCGAGGAATTCGTCGTAGACGGGCGACTCGATGCGGCTCACCGTCAGCAGCCGGATCGAGCCGGTCAGGTCGGCCGTGCTGTCGTCGATTTCGGTTTCGAGGCGCGAGATGCCGCCGTAGATGTCGCTCGCGATCCGGTACACGGCTTCGCCCGCAGGCGTCGTCGCGAAGTGCGTGCCGCGCCGCTCGATCAGCTTGCGTTCGAGCGTGTCCTCGAGCCGCCGCAATGCCTGGCTCACGGCCGGCTGCGTCACGTGCAGGCGCGCGGCCGCGCGGCTCACGCTGCGCTCCTGCACGATGACGAGGTAGGTGCGCAACAGGTTCCAGTCGAGACGGTCGTTCAGGAACGGGGCGAGGTCGGGGCGCATCGGGTCTCCGGGCGAGGCGTCGGGTGGATATTAGTTGAATTTATACGGCGAATAATAACTTGAAATTTGACTAATGATTTGCGGTCGCCGATAAAGGAGGTGCGCCGCAGCGTGCGGCGCAAGGCCGCGACAGACGGCCGTCCACGATATTGCGCGTCGCGCCGCAGCGGCGCGCGTCAGGAGCCCGCATGACCCAGTCTCTTCCTTCCGCCCGCCAGCCGGGACGCGCCGCGACGGCCGCGTTCATCGGCACGATGATCGAGTGGTACGACTTCTACATCTACGCGACCGCCGCCGCGCTCGTGTTCGGCGAACTCTATTTCCCGTCGCATGACCGCTTCGTCAGCACGATGGCGTCGTTCGCGACGTTCGCGGTCGGCTTCTTCGCGCGGCCGCTCGGCGGCGTGATCTTCGGGCACCTCGGCGATCGCATCGGCCGCAAGAAGGCGCTGATGACGACGCTGATGATGATGGGCGTCGCGACCGTCTGCGTCGGGCTGCTGCCCGATTATTCGACGGTCGGCCTGCTCGCGCCGGTGCTGCTCGTTGCGCTGCGCGTGGTGCAGGGGATCGCGGTCGGCGGCGAATGGGGCGGCGCGGTGCTGATGGCGGGCGAGCATGCGCCGCAGGGGCGCCGCACGTTCTTCGCGTCGTTCGCGCAGCTCGGCAGCCCGGCCGGGCTGATCCTGTCGCTGATCGCGTTCCGCGCGGTCACGTCGATGGACAAGGCGGACTTCCTCGCGTGGGGCTGGCGCCTGCCGTTTCTCGCGAGTTCGGTGCTGCTCGTGGTCGGCATCCTGATCCGGCTCGGCGTGAACGAGTCGCCGGAATTCGCGCGCGTGAAGGAAACCAACCGCACGGTGAAGCTGCCGGTTGCGGAAGTGTTCCGCTCGGCGTCGGGGCTCGTGTTCCTCTGCATCGGCGCGAACACGATCGGCATCGCGGGCGTCTATTTCACGAACACGTTCATGATCGCGTACACGACGCAGTACGTCGGCGTCTCGCGATCGCTGATCCTCGACAGCCTGTTCGCGGTCGCGATCATCCAGTTCTTCGCGCAACCGGTCGCCGCGTGGATCGCCGAGCGCATCGGCGGCGCGCGCTTCCTGAAACTCGCGGCGCTGCTCGCGATGCTGTCGCCGTATCCGATGTTCATGCTCGTGCAGGGCGGCACGTCCGCGTCGCTGATTGCCGGCATCGCGCTCGCCGTGGTGTGCATGGCCGGCTTCTATTCGGTGATCGCGGGTTTCGTGAGCGACGTGTTTCCCGCGCACGTGCGCTATTCGGCGATCTCGCTGGCTTACCAGATCTGCGGCGCGATCGCGGGCGGGCTGACGCCGCTCGTCGGCACGTGGCTCGCGCATCGCTTCACGGGCCAGTGGTGGCCGCTCGCGGTGTTCTACACGTGCCTGGCCGGCATCTCGCTGCTCTCCATCGTCGCGATCGACGCACGCCGCGCAGCGCGGCCGGCCGCCGCCGAAGCGCTCGGCTCGCAGTGAACCTCAACGAACGAATTCATCCGGAGTGCACATGAAAGACCTGCTGGAAATCGACGGCGCCCGCTTGTGGCAGAGCCTGGCGGACATGGCGAGCGTCGGTGCGACGCCTCGCGGCGGCGTGCGGCGCCTGGCGCTCACCGACGACGATCGTCGCGGGCGCGACCTGTTCGCGCAGTGGTGCCGCGACGCGGGGATGACGGTGAGCGTCGACGCGGTCGGCAACCTGTTCGCGCGGCGCGACGGCGTCGATGCGCAGGCCGCGCCGGTGCTGATCGGCAGTCATCTCGACACGCAGCCCGAAGGCGGCCGGTTCGACGGCGTTTATGGCGTGCTCGCCGCGCTCGAGCTCGTGCGCACGCTGAACGACGCAGGCATCGCGACCGGCAAGCCGCTGAAAATCGTGTCGTGGACCAACGAGGAGGGCGCGCGTTTCGCGCCGGCGATGCTCGGCTCGGCCGTGTTCACGGGCGCGTTGCCGCTCGACGATGCGCTCGCGAAGCGGGACGCCGACGGCATCACGCTCGGCGCGGCACTGGACGCCTGCGGTTATCGCGGCGCGCGCGCGACGGGCGGCGCGGTCGATGCGTACTTCGAGGCGCATATCGAACAGGGCCCGGTGCTGGAGGCCAACGGTACGACGATCGGTATCGTCACGGGCGGGCAGGCGATCCGCTGGCTCGACGTGACGGTGACGGGCGTGGCCGCGCATGCGGGCACGACACCGATGCCGTATCGCAAGGACGCGTATTTCGCGAGCGCGCAGATGGCGCTCGAACTCGAACGGATCGTCGCCGGTCATGCACCGCGCGGGCTCGCGACGATCGGGCAGGTCGGCATCCGCAACGCGTCGCGCAACACCATTGCCGGCGACGTGACGTTCACGGTCGACCTCCGTCATCACGACGATGCGCAAGTCGACGCGATGGAGCGCGAACTGCGCGATGCCTGCGCACGTGTCGCCGCGGCGCGCGGCGTGCAGGTCGCGATCGACACCTGCTGGCGCAGCCCGGCGACGCCGTTCGATCGCGACTGCGTCGAACTGGTCGCGCAGGCGGCTGCCGCGTTCGGCTATACGAACGAGCGGATCGTCAGCGGCGCCGGGCACGACGCGATCCTGCTCGCGCGCCGCGTTCCGACCGCGATGGTGTTCATCCCGTGCGTCGACGGCCTGTCGCACAACGAAGCCGAGGACGCGCTGCCCGCCGACGTGACGCGCGGCACGAACGTGCTCCTTCATGCGGTGCTCGCCCGCGCCGGCGTCGCGGCGAGCGTTGCCGTGGCCGCCGCCACGCAGGATGCGTGACAGCGCGAACCGACCGATCGACCGACAGAACAACCGACGAGGGCAAACGATGAACACCTATTTCCATCCCGAGCAGCTGCTGCACCATCCGCGCAGCTACCTGTCGCGCGGCCGGATGCGCGAGCCGCAGGAAGTGCCCGAGCGCGCGGCGCGGCTCGTCGCGGCCGTCCGGTCGCTCGACATCGACGTGCGCGAGCCGGCCGACCGCGGCACCGCGCCGATCGCGGCCGTGCACGACATGAACTACCTGCGCTTTCTGGAAGAAGCGCACCGCGACTGGAAGCGGATGCCCGACGACTGGGGCGACGAAGTGATGTCGAACGTGTTCGTGCGGGACCCGAACCCGCTGCGCGGCGTGCTCGCGAAGGCCGCGCGCTATCTCGCCGACGGCAGTTGCCCGGTCGGTGCGAACACGTGGCGCGCCGCGTACTGGTCCGCGCAGAGTGCGCTTGCGGCTGCGGCCGACGTCAACGACGGCGCACGCGACGCGTACGCGCTGTGCCGGCCGCCCGGCCATCACGCGCGCCGCGACGCGGCCGGCGGCTTCTGCTACCTGAACAATGCGGCGATCGCCGCGCAGGCGCTGCTCGGCCGCCATCGCCGGGTCGCGATTCTCGACACCGACATGCATCACGGGCAGGGCGTGCAGGAGATCTTCTACGGCCGCGACGACGTGCTGTACGTGTCGATCCACGGCGACCCGACCAACTTCTACCCGGTCGTCGCGGGTTACGAGGAAGAGACGGGCACGGGGCCCGGCGACGGTTTCAACCTCAACCTGCCGATGCCGCACGGCGCGCCCGAGTCGGCGTTCTTCGAGCGGCTCGACGACGCGCTGCGCGCGCTCGCGCGGTTCCAGCCCGATGCGCTCGTGCTCGCGCTCGGCTTCGATATCTACAAGGACGATCCGCAATCGCAGGTTGCCGTCACGACCGGCGGTTTCGGGCGGCTCGGCGGGGCCATCGGCGCACTCGGGTTGCCGACGGTGATCGTGCAGGAAGGCGGCTATCACCTCGAAAGCCTCGACGCCAACGCGCGTGCGTTCTTCGGCGGGTTCGCCGGCGCGCGCTGACCGGCGCGGCGGGGTTCGACCGCGTGCGCGCGGATTGAGGTTTTCCGCGCGCATGCCGATAATTCGCGCATCTGCCTGGATGGATGCACGAAGGAGGGCCGCACGATGACAGCCGGCCAGATCACACGCGGTGCGATCGCGCTCGCCGTACTGGGCGCAGGGTCGCTCGCGAGCGCGGCGGAGCCGTCGATTCCGCTGCGAGTCAGTCTCGTCATTCCGGAAACCTGCACGATTGACGCCGGCGCGCCGCAGGCCGCTGCCGATGCCGGCATGCCGAGCGTCAGTTGCATGCACGGCACGCCGTTCGTGCTCAGCCACGCGGCGCTGCCCGACGCGCGGTCGGCGCCGCGCAGCATCGGCGCGGGCGCGCCGCCCGCATGGACCGTCACGTTCTGAGCGGCGCGCCCGCCCGTTCACGCCGTTGAACGCTAGAAACTGATCGTCGCGGTGATCGTGTCGCTGTAGCTGCCGGGCGCTGGCGTGGCCTGCGCCGGCACCGCGCCGTATACGGTCACGACCTGCGACGTGCCCGTGCCGACACCCGTGACCGTCGCGCTGCCGCCCGTGCCGTCGCCCCATCCGATCGAGTGCGCGGCGTCCGTATACAGTCCGTAATCGATCGTCCCGCCACCACCGCTGCGCTTCATCTGGCGCGCCGTCACGTCGCCGCTGCCGCCGCTGCTCAGCGCGATTTTCCACGCGTCGCCGTTGGTGCATTGCGCGGTGATCGTCCCCGTTGCCGCGAGCGTGCCCGACAGGATGCTCGCGGTGCCGAAGTTCACGTTGGTCGCGTTGATGTTGCAGTTGTTGATGACGTCCGCCGTCGCGCCGAACGGGAAGGTGCCGCTCGACGTCGTCAGCGATGCGCAGGTCGGCGCGACGAGCAGGTAGAACCCGGTGTTGATCGACGTCGTGTTGCCGCCGAACTGCTGCGAATAGGTCGTGGTGCTGTTGCCGGTCGTCGGCACGGTCGGCTGGTTTCCGGTGATCTGTCCGTACACGGTGACCGTCGCGGACGCGCTCGTGCCGAGCGCGGGTTTGGCGAGCGTGACGGACGCCGGCGTCGTGCCGGAATACACCGAGCCCCACGCGACCGAATGTCCGCCGTCGAGATAGAGGTCGTACTGCATCGCGTTCGTGCCGTTGACGAGGCTGCGCGGGCTCGTGCCGCCGAGGTTCAGGCACACGAGCACGTTCGGCACCAGCGAGACGGTCGACCATGTGCAGGTGACGCTGACGGTGCCGGTCGCGGTGACCGGTGCGTTGGAGATCGGGCTGACCGATCCGAAGCTGACCGTCGACGCCGTGGCCGTGCAGGACTCGGCCCGCGCGTGATGCGGCACGCCGCACCACGCGGCGAACGCGATGACGAGCAGCAGCGCGAGCCTCATGGCGCCGCCCGGCAGGTGAGGGGCCCGATGGTCGGCAGCGTGCCGTTGCCGGGCGCGGTGAACGCGAATTCCGTGATGCAGCGCTGCGTGCCGGAGTCGATCACGAGGTGGTTGTCCTCCTTCAGCCCGTCGATGAACGTGAGCCCGTCGTAGCCGACGATCGTATCCGCGCCGCTTTCGGCGTGATGCACGCGCGCACCGGCCGGCAGCGGGCGGCCCTCGGCGTCGCGCAGGATCACCGACGCCGCGCGATAGCGCGACACGCCGAAGTGCGCGACGACACCCGACTGCGCCTGCGGCACGACCGTCATCGACGTGCGGGCGATCCGCGCATCGGCGGGCAGCTTCATCGAGTCGATCGCGATCTGGTTGTTCTGGTACGCGTTGAGGTCGGGCACGAGCAGGTGCCCCGCGCGGTCGGTCGTGCCGATCACGCGGTTCTCGTGCAGCACCGGAATGCCCGCGACGCCGTCGGTCGACACGAGCGCGAAGCCGTCGTCGATGCGGCGCGACACCTGCAGGCTGCTGTCCATGAACACGAGCGCGCCGCTCACGTCGAGCGACGCGCCGGTCTGGCGGTCGATGTGCTGCGCGGCAGCGATGACTTCGCCCGCGTGGCCGAGATACCGCAGTTGCGCCTGCCGGTAGGGCACCGCGCCCGTGCCACCCGTCTGCACGCCCCAGCCCCAGCCGCCGCCGTAGTCGGGCGGGCGGCTCGCGTCGACGGTGTAGTTCGACTGGCCGCGCTGGCGGCCGACGGTCGTGTTGATCGACGTGTTGCGGCCGAGCCCGATGTTCAGCGACACGAACGCGCCGTTCGCACCCTGCTGCGCGAAGTCGCGGTACGCGCTCACGCTCAGCGACGCGAGATCGCCGAAGCCCAGCGTGTACGACACCGTGCCGATCCGCGTGCTCGGGCCTTGCGGCATCCGGAAGCCGATATAGCTGAGCGACAGGGTCTGGCGGTGCATGAACGGCAGCGCGAGCGTCGCCTGGTCGGTCGCCGCCGGCGCCGTCGCGCCGTCGCGCGAGGCCAGGTCGCCGTAGCGGCCGAACGCGCGGATCGTCTGCGCGTTGATCGAGAAGCGCGGCTCGATCAGCTGGTAGCCCACGCTCACCTGCGTGCCCGGAAAGCGGCCGGCGCTGCCCGCGACCGCGCCGCTCACGACGCCCGCGTAGCCGAGCCGCAGCAGCGCGCCGACGCCGGCGTTGAGCACGCTGCCGGTCGCTTCCGCATGCCCCTCGACGGTCAGCGCGTCGGTGACGCCGCGCCGCATCGACCCGCTGACGGCCGGCCGCGCGTCGTAGTCGAACGACCGCAGCCCGTAGTTGCGGCGCAGGAAGCCGGCTTCGAACGAATAGCTCGACAACCCGGCGGACAGCATGCGCGTATCGACGTAGAGCGGCACGGAGGTCGCGACGGTGCGGCCGAGCGCGTCGCGCGTGATGACGGTCGCCTGGCCGGCACCCCTGATGCCCGGCACGTCATGGATGAGGAACGGGCCGCTCGGCACGTTGCCGGTGTACTGGCGCACGTTGTTGATGTAGAGGTCGACGGCCGACGGGACGGCGGCGGAGCCCGCGAGCGACGGGATCGGGAACGTGACGAGATCGGGGCGCAGCGCGAAGTTGCTGCGCCACTGGAAGCCGCCGATGCGCACCGAGCGCGTCCACGCGAGCGACCCCGAGATCGTGTCACCGATCTGCGTCGTGCTCGGCCGCGCCGGGTCCGAGCGGCTCCATGACGTATCGAAGCGCGTGTAGCGCCGCTGGCCGTTGTAGAAGGTCGCGGCGCCCGTGGTGTCGAACACGCCGCCCGGATCGAAGTAGCGCACGTCGGTGTAGAGCGAGTACTGCCGGTCGCCGATCGTCTGCGCGTACGCCTCGTAGTTGATCGCGACGCCGCGCGACGCGCTGGCCGCCTGCGTGGGCGGCAACGCACGGCTGTCGACCGCGTACGGCCGGCGCAGCGAGTCGGGCATCTGCAGGTCGACGCTCTGGCGTGCCGCGTCGTAGCGGTAGCGCAGGCCGGGAATCGCGTCGAGGTCGACCGTCGCCGCGTCGGCGAGGCCGAGCCGGTCGGTCGCAACGCCGATCGTGCGCAGGTCGGCGCCGCTCGCCGACAGGTGGCCGTCGCGTTCGCGGAAGTGCGCGAGCAGCGTCGTGTTTTCGCCGTTGACGCTGACTTCGAGGATCACGTCGTGCGTGCCGTCGGTCATCACGAGTACCGGGAGTTCGTCAGCGCGCACCGGGCCGAGCGCGAGCAGGCCGCCGGCCACGATGGCCGCGAGCACGGCGCGCGGCGAGCGGCGCGGCGTTCCGCGTCCGTTGGCCGGGGGCGTGCCGGCGCGTGGCGAAGGGGGAGAGGCCGGGCGGCGCACCGGCGGTCTAGCCCGGCGGCTCCACCGCGACGACCGCACTGGCCGGCTGCGAATTGACGGCCGCCCGCACCGTGACCTTGCCGCCGAGCGCGACGCCGGCCGGCAGCGGCACGCTCCACTGGCCGGTTCGGCCCGCCAGCGCGTAGCCGAGCAGCCCGCGCGTGAGCGGGTACGCGCGCCCGTCGCCGGTCACGAGTTCGACCGACGCGAGTTGCGCGCGCCGCGTGCCGCCGTTGTGCACGCGCAGCACCCAGCCGCCGTTGCTGCGCAGGAGCGCCCAGTCGAGCTGCGGCGCGCCGTTGGCGGCCGGCTCGACGAATACCGGAATCGAATAGCGCAGCCGGATCGACACGCCGTTGGCCGGTGCCTCGCCGGGCTGCGGCAACTCGTCGATCAGCAGCCGGTAGGTCTGCTCGGTACCGGCTGGCGTACGCGAAGCGCGCACGACGCGGATCAGCTGCTCGGACTGCTTGCCGACCTCGATCAGCGGCGGGCTGGCGAGCAGATCCTGGGTGGGCGTCAACGCATCCTGGCCATTGGCCTGATCCCAGCGGAACACGCGCACCTGCCCGTACACCGGGCGCTCGCCCGGATTGCGGAGCGTGATGCCGGTGGCCGTGTCGTCGGCGCCGAATTCGATCGTGACGGGGGAAATCTGCAGCGACGCGGCGTGCGCGGCGCCGGCCGCGCACAGCAGCGCGGCGAGCGTTCGACGTAATGCGGACATGGGAAGCAGCGCCGGTCAGAAGTAGGCGGTTGCGGTGATGGTCGTCTGATAAGTGTCCGGCTTCGGCGTGGCTTGCGTGGGCACCTGGCCGTAGACGGTGAAGGACTGTGCGGACCCCGTGCCGGTGCCGGCCACGGTGTCCGTGCCTTGTGTGTTGCCCCAGATCGTCGTCCGTCCGGCGTCCTGGTAGAGCTGGAAGCCGACCGTCGTCGTCGTGTTGCCGGTCGCCGTGCCGGCCATCAGCCGGCTCGCGACGGTCGACCCCGTGACCAGGCCCGCGTCGAGACCGACGTTGTACGGCGTCGTGTTGGTGCAGGTGACGCTCAAGGTCGTCTGCTGGTTGATCGCGGCGGACAGCACGCCGTTCGTGCCGAAGGCCAGCGGATTCGCCGTGATCGCGCAGTTCGGTTGCAGCGTGAGCGTGACGTTGAAGGTGGCGGTCGACGTGCCGTTCGAATAGACGGCGGCGTCTGCGGCGGGTGTCGAAAGGCCGACTGACAGCGCGAGCGACAATGTGGTGGATACGATGGCGACTTTCACGCAGATCCCTCATCGATCGAATTTTCGTTGGATTTATGCCGCGCTTCGCAGGCCACGGTACCGCAAATGCTGATACGAACCCGCAATTCTTTCAATATTAAAATCGGCCCTGTTTCATTTTGTTACATCTGGATTGGGTGTTGAGTAAATAAAGTCGGGAAGCATTGCGATTTGTGATTTAAATATACGAATTGAGTGAAATATTTTCCTGGGATGTAGCAAGCACTTCATGAGTCATGCTGGATTCGGTCGTGACTTTTTGCCTGAATTAGCGGGGATGAATCAGCCTGTACGGAATGGTTGATTAATGAATTCGGCGGAATTCAGAGGGCGAAAAAATGAATCGCTCAAGGGAATTGAATTGATTCCCGCAATTCGCAAGAGAATTTGATTCTTGTTGAGGCGGGATATACGGATATTCCGGATATCCGGACTGGAAAAACGAATGAAGTGGAATTGACGGTTGAAAACGAACGCGGCCGCATCGAGCGGCCGCGAACGTGTGTTGGTGCGGGGTGGTGATCCGGCATTCGTCGCCGGCGGACGGCGTGTCGCGATTACGAATTCGCGGCGGCCGGTGCGCGGCGCTGTTGCGCGATCTGCAGGAAGACGAGCGCGAGGCCGGCCGCGGCGATCAGCCCGCCGACGAGCGGCACGGCCGCATACCCGAAGCCCGCCGAGATCGCCGCGCCGCCGGCGGCCGCGCCGAGTGCGTTGCCGAGGTTGAACGCGCCGATGTTGACCGCCGACGCAAGGCCCGGCGCCTCGTGGGCCGCCCGCATCACGCGCATCTGCAGCGGCGGCACGACCGCGAACGTCGCGATGCCCCACACGAGCAGCGTGACGGCGGCGCCGGCATGCGTGCTGGCGAGTACCGGGAACGCGACCATCGTTGCGATCAGCAGCAGCAGGAATCCGATCAGCGTGCCGTCGAGCGAGCGGTCGGCCAGACGCCCGCCCGCGATGTTGCCGATCGAGAAGCCGACGCCGATCAGCACCAGCATCGCGGTCACGAAGCCGGGCGTGGCGCCGGTCAGGTGCTCGAGCGTCGGTGCGACATACGTGTAGAGCGTGAACATCGCGCCGGCGCCGAGCACGGTCGTCCCGAGCGCGCCGAGCACGACGGGGCGCGTCAGCACCGAGAGTTCGGCGCGCAGGTCGGGCATCTTGCCGGCTTCGCCCTTCGGCAGCGCGGCGAACAGCCCCGCGATCGCGACCAGGCCGAGGCCCGCGGTCGCCGCGAACGACATGCGCCAGCCGATGATCTGGCCGAGCCAGGTCGCGGCCGGCACGCCGCCGACGTTCGCGATCGTGAGACCCATGAACATCGTCGCGACCGCGCTGGCCTGCTTTTCGCGCGGCACGAGGCTGGCCGCGACCACCGAGCCGAGCCCGAAGAAGGCGCCGTGGTTGAGGCTCGTCACGAGGCGGGCGAGCAGCAGCGTCGTGTAGCCGGGCGCGAGCGCCGACAGCAGGTTGCCGATCGTGAAGATCGACATCAGCGCGATCAGCGCCGAGCGGCGCGACCAGCGCGCGAGCAGCAGCGTCATCAGCGGCGCGCCGACCATCACGCCGATCGCGTAAGCACTGATCAGCATGCCGGCTTGCGGAATCGACACGTGCACGCCTTCGGCGATCACCGGCAGCAGGCCCATCGGCGAGAACTCGGTCGTACCGATGCCGAATGCACCGGCGGCGAGCGCCAGCAGCGGCAGCGCGGCGCCGCCGCCCGGGCGGGAAGGAGAGGAAGTCGTGGGGTTCACGCGATGTGCTCCTGTAATCGAGAAACAACGGCACGAGGCCATTGAGGACAGTGCGAAGTGTGCCTGCTTCACTTTTGCGGAAAAAGCCGTATCCGGACGAAATTATCTTGATTTCATTTCAACAATGCAGCGTACAGCGAAACCGGCAGACGGCGCGGGTGAACGAGCGGAGGGCTTTTGTGAAGGCTGGTTGTAAAGATGGGCGGGTGACGCTCGACCGGGAGAGCGCAATTCATGGGCGGTCCGACGCGGACGGATGTCCGTTTCGCCCTTTTTCGCCCGGTGGCCCGGAAGCCGTCCGCCGCCCGTCCGGCGGCGCGGATCCGGCGGGCCGGCGAGGTGGCGGTCATCGCCCGGCGCGAGCGTCGCGTCACCGCCGGAAACCCTTTTCAGACAAGGCGCGCAGGTAAAAAAAGCCCCGGCCACAGGGGGACCGTGACCGGGGCAGAAACGCATCCTCTCTTTGGCACGAGGGTTGGATGCGCGCGAAGTATATTTCGACGCATGACAATTCGAACCGGCGTTAAACGGCTGTTTTGGGTGTCAATTTAAAAACACCGGCGCTGCGGCGCCTTCCGTTGGCGTTTTGAAAGATGTTTAGCGGAAGCGATGCTGGTGATTAGTACGTGAGGCCAGTCGAACCGGCGTTTTGACGAAGGGGTATCCGGTCGTGGATCGACGGGGCGAATTCGGCCGCCCGATCGTGTGCCGGGCGCGTCTTCGGTCGAACTGCGTCCGGTCAGTTCGCTTCGCCGGCCGCATCGCGCACGGCCGCCAGAAACCGCGCGACGACGGGCGACGGCGGCACGGCGGCGCCGTCGAACACGAACTCGATGTCGAAGCGGCTCGCGAGTTCGTCGAGCGCGACGAGCCGGACCGTGTGCGGGCAGGTCGGCGACGCGCTTTCCGGCACGAACGCACAGCCCATTCCGGCCGCGACGAGGCCGATCAGCGTCGGGATGTCGCTGCCGACCTGCGCGATGCGCGGCGTGAAGCCAGCCTGCCGGCACTGCGCCATCAGGAACCGGTGATGCGCGGCGGAGCGCTGCGCGTCGAACCACACGAAGGGCTCGTTCGCGATGTCGGCCAGCGTGCGCGGCGCGGTGAAGTGTCCGCCAGGCGGCGCGGGCATCGCGAGCACGAAGCGGTCGCTCAGCAATCGGACGCCGGACAGGTGCGGCGCCTCGTCGCGACGCCACGCCATGATGCCGCCGTCGAGCTGGCCGCGCACCAGCGCGTTCGCCTGTTCGGCCGACAGCATCGGCGCGATCGACAGCTTGACGTCCGGGCAGGCATCGCGAAACGCCCTGAGGACGTTCGCGACGACAGGCAACGGCAGGCAGTTCGGCAACGCGCCGAGCCGGAGTTCGCCCAGCTGGCCGGCCGCGCTGCGCAGCGCGCGCTCACGGCTGTCCTGCAATGTCGCGAGCAGGCCGGTTGCGTCCTGCAGGAAGCTCGTGCCGGCCGCCGTGAGCGTGACGCCCGTTGCGCGGCGGACCAGCAGCGGCGTGCCGATCGCGTCCTCGAGTTCGCGGATCTGTCGCGACAGCGCGGGCTGGACGATGCCGGCCGCACGGGCGCCCGCCATCACGCTGCCGGCTTGTGCGACGGCGACGAAGTAGCGCAGGTGACGCAATTCGATCTGGCGCATGCGGTATCCGTTCCGGTTCGTTGATATACCCGTGAAGCATAGCAAGTGCCATGCAATGGTATTGGAAAGCATGGAGAGCCTGCCGTACGATAGCCGTCATCGCCGCTCGCCCTCGCGGGTCGCGTGCGCTTCTTCCGTGCGTTTCTTCCGTTCGCTCCGTTCCCATTGGTTCCGTCCCCATGCCGCTTCATATCCCGACTCCCTATATCCGCTCGCAAATCGCGTCCCGCCGGCTCGGCAGGACCATCCGGCTGAAGCTCGATGCGCTGCAGCCGTCGGGCTCGTTCAAGCTGCGCGGCATCGGTGCCGTCTGCGAAGCGCGGCACGCGGCCGGCGCGCGGCGGTTCGTGTCGTCGTCGGGCGGCAACGCGGGCATCGCGGTTGCCTATTGCGGCCGCGAACTCGGCGTGCCGGTACGCGTCGTCGTGCCGGAAAGCGCATCGGCCCGCGCCCGCGAGCTGATCCGTGTCGAGGGCGCGGAGCTGATCGTGCACGGCCCGAGCTGGGCCGAGGCGAACGCGTTCGCGCAGTCGGCGCTCGGCGAGCACGATGCGTTCGTGCACCCGTTCGACGACCGCGCGCTGTGGCAGGGCCACGCGACGATGATCGACGAGATGGCGGCGGCCGGCCCGAAGCCCGACGCGGTCGTGCTCGCGGTCGGTGGCGGCGGGCTGCTGTGCGGTGTGCTCGAAGGGCTGGCGCGCAACGCCTGGCACGACGTGCCGGTGGTCGCGGCCGAAACGGAAGGCGCCGACTGCTACGCGCGCTCGCTCGCGCAGGGGCGCCCGGCCGAATTGCCGGCGATCACGAGCATCGCGACGTCGCTTGGCGCGAAGCGGCCGTGCGACGCGGCGGTCGAATGGGCGACGCGGCACGAGATTCATCCGGTCGTCGTGTCCGACGCCGACGCGGTGGCCGCGTCGCTGCGCTTCGTCGACGAGCACCGGATCGTCGTCGAGCCCGCCTGCGGTGCCGCGCTGGCTGCGCTCGAGCGGCCAGTGCCCGTGCTCGCGTCGGCGACGGATATCGCCGTGATCGTCTGCGGCGGCGTGACGGCGACCGTCGAGCAGTTGCAGACGCTGCGCGCGACGTTGCGGTAGGCGGGGCGGCCGTCGATCGGGGCGAACGCGGCGAATGCGTGCATTGGCCGCGTATTCCCGCTGCGAAGCGTCGGCGCAATGCCGGCTACGCAACGGACAGGCAGCCGGCAGCGCGGAAATTCATGTGAGGAACGACGGGAAGGGTGCGTATCGTCGCGCTGCGCCGGTTACGGCCGGGCGCGGCGATACGGGTGACCGATCAGTTTGCGGCCGGTGCGCTCGCGCCGGACGGTGCGGACGAGGCGACAGGATTGGCCGCGGCAGGCGCGGGTGCCGAGCTCGAGGGCGCCGATGCCGGTACGGGGGCAGATGCGGTGGGCACGTGCGCAGGTGCGGCCGGTGCCGGTGTCGGTGTCGCAGCGGCGGTTGGGGAAGCGGCGGGCGCCGATGCCGCTGCGGCGGGTGTCGATGCCGGACTGGAAGCGGGAACAGGCGCGGAAGCCTGCACGGGCGCTGATGCCGGTGTGGATGCCGCTCCGGACGCCGTTGCAGGTGCCATTGCCGGTGCGGGCGTCGACGCGGTGGCAGGAGCCGGTGCTGCACCCGCACCCGCACCCGCACCCGCACCCGCACCCGCACCCGCACCCGCACCCGCACCCGCACCCGCACCCGCACCCGCACCCGAACCCGAACCCGAACCCGAACCCGAACCCGAACCCGAACCCGAACCCGAACCCGAACCCGAACCCGAACCCGACGCGGCCACCGGCGCGGCAGCACGCATTGCCGCCGGCGCGACCACGGCCGACGCCGCGGCCGGCACCGCGTGCGCGCCCGATTCGGGCGCGACGGCCGGCAGCGAAAGCGGCACCGGCGCCGCAGGCGGCGTCGGCACGGCCGGGGTCGTCATCTTCATCGGCTCGCCCTGCGGCGTCGGCGCGGGTTCGGGCAGCGGTGTGACGGGTTCCTTCTCGGCGGCCTTGACGGTCGCGCGGTCGCGGCGGGCCGGGTCGATCTTCAGGAAATGCTCGACGAGATTGAAGAAGCGCTCATAGAACACGCCGGCGGGAATCGTCTCGCTGGCGGTCTTGACGAGCGCGTCGTCGCTCGACCCGATCGGCAGCGACAGCGAGCCGAACACGCTGAGCCCGACGCTGGCCGACGTATTCGACTTCTTCAGCGTGTAACGATCCTGCACCGCGTTGACGTACGCGATGCTCGACGAGCCGTCCGCGTTCGCGTCCGCGCACACGACGTGAAACTCGATCACGACGTGCATGTCGTTGTTCGGCTGGAAATTCTTGCTGCCGTCGACCGCATCGTTGCGCGACGACGACACCACATAACCCTGGCTCAGCAGCGCGCGCCGCGCGGCCTCGCAGGCCGCGTCGGATTTCGAATGGAACGTATGCGCATACGGGCTGCTCGTCGCGTCGAACTGTTCCTGCTGGTAGATCGGCTTGGGCGGCGACGAGCACGCCGCCAGCACGGTCGCGGCCGCGAGCGCGCACGAAACGGAAAACAGGCGAAATCGGTTGTGCATGGCGTCTTTCAGAAGGCTTGGCGAGAGGCCGCGCAACGGCGGTGCCTGGATGAAGCGCGCGGCAATCTCGTAAGGCCGGGGCGCCATTATAGTTTCGTTTGATGTCGCACTCGCTTCAGTCGGCCGGCGCGCCGCGCGCCGCGTCCAGCAATTGCGACGTCAGCGGATGGTGTTCGCCGCGCCGCGAGCGGATCGCGTGGATCTCCTCGGTCACGTCGCCCGCGCGCCCGAGCCGCCGCAACCCGCGCAGCAGCGACGCATCGTTCGCGCCGAGTTCGCTCAGCGGAAACACGCCGAGGCCGCGCGCCGCGAACACGGCCATCAGCGCGCTGTCCTCGAATTCCCCGGCCACGCGGGGCACGATCCGCTCACCTTCCAGCCACAGGTCGAGGCGCGCGCGCAGCGCCGAGTGCGCGGTCGGCAGCAGCACGGGCAGCTCGGCGAGGCACTGCGGAAAGTGCTCCCGTGCGGCCGGCGTGACGAGTGCCGCGGGGCCGTACCAGTCGACCGGCGACGCGACGAGCCGCTCGCTCGTCACGCGCAGGTTCGAACCGGACGGCGCGCCCTGGCCGGCCAGCACGAGATCGAGATGATGCAGCGCGAGCTCCGCGAGCAGCGCGTCGTGCTCGCCCTCGTGGCACAGCAGCCGCAGCGTGGGGGTATCCAGCACGGGTGCCAGGATCGCGTGCGCGGCGAGCTTGGAGATGCCGTCCGCGAGGCCGACCGCGAGCCGCACGGTCGGCTGGCTGGCTGCCGCGCGCACTTCGTCGGGGATCAGCCGTCCCATCTCGAAGATCGCCTCCGCGCGCGCAAACGCGGCCTGGCCGGCGTCGGTCATCGCGACGCTGCGCCCGGCCGGGCGCAGCAACTGGTGCCCGAGCGCTTTCTCGAGCTCGCGCACCTGCGCGCTGATGGTCTGCACGGCCATGTCGAGCCGCCCGGCCGCGCGCGCAAAGCCGCCTTCCTTCACGACGACCCAGAAGTAGTACAGATGTCGGAAATTGAGCATCGGAACGTAATTTCGGAAAAACCGAACCAAAAATCAGATTCTCTCTGATTTTTACGAAGTTCTGGGCGGCATATCATCGGGCTTTCCACTTTCGAATCGGCCCATTTCATGGACTACCTGCTGACGCTTGCCGCCGACCCTGCCGTCTGGGCGGCGCTTCTGACGCTCGTCGTGATGGAAGTCGTACTCGGCATCGACAACCTGATCTTCATCTCGATCCTCAGCAACAAGCTGCCCGAAGCGCAACGCGCCCGCACGCAGCGCCTCGGCATCGCGCTCGCGCTGGTGATGCGCCTCGCGCTGCTCGGCAGCGTCGCGTGGATCGCAAGCCTCACCGAACCGGTGTTCACGCTGTTCGACCACGCGTTCTCGTGGCGCGACATGATCCTGCTGTCGGGCGGCCTGTTCCTCGTGTGGAAGGCGACCACCGAGATCCATCACCACGTGTCGCACGACGGTGACGGCGCGGGCGGTGCCGGCGGCGCGGCAGGCCTGACGATGTGGGCCGCGATCGGCCAGATCGTGATGCTCGACATCGTGTTCTCGATCGACAGCATCGTGACCGCGATCGGCATGACCGAACACGTGCCGATCATGTTCGTCGCGGTGATCGTCGCCGTCTCCGTGATGCTGTTCGCCGCGCAGCCGCTCGCACGCTTCATCGACCGCAACCCGACCATCGTGATGCTCGCGCTGTCGTTCCTGGTGGTGATCGGCATGACGCTGATCGCCGAAGGTTTCGGCTCGCATGTGCCGAAGGGTTACATCTACGCGGCGATGGCGTTCTCGGCGTTCGTCGAGGGCATGAACATGCTGGCGCGGCGCGCGAAGGTGAAGCGCGCGGCACGGACGGAAGGCCGCTGAGCGGCCGCGCGCGACGCCGGCTGCCGCTCAGGCGGCACCCGGCTCGCGCGTCTCATATGGAATCCAGACGAAATTCGCACGGAAAGGAGAAGCGCGATGAAATGCCCTGTCTGCAAGACGCCCGACCTGCTGATGGCCGAGCGCCAGTCGATCGAAATCGACTACTGTCCGACCTGCCGCGGCGTATGGCTCGATCGCGGCGAACTCGACAAGCTGATCGCGCGCGAGGCCGGCGACGCGCCGGTGCGTCGCGACGAGACGCCCGTGCGGCACGATGCGCAAGCGCCGCGCGGCCATGACGGCGGGTGGGGGCGCGACGGCCGCGCGCACGACGACCGGGACAGGCACGATGGCCGCTCGCACGGCGATCGTTACAAGCATGACGGCCAGCGTCGCCGGAAATCGGTGTTCGACCTGTTCGACTTCGACTGACTCCGCCGATGTCGCCATGTCATTGAAAAGCCCCGCCGGGCGCGTACCCGGCGGGGCTTTTTCACACGTGCGGGACGACGGCACGCACCGGTGCTTACGCGTTGCCGGCCGTCACGTCGATGCGGCGCGGACGCGTTTCCTCGCGGCGCGGAATCGTCAGCGTCAGCACGCCGTCGCGCAGGTTCGCGTCGATCCTCGACGTATCGAGGTCGGGGCTCAGCACGAAGCTGCGCGCATAGCGCGTCGCGCGGATTTCGGCATGCCGCACGCGGAGGTCGGCCGGCGTATCGAGGTGCGTGTCGGCCTCGATCGTCAGCGTGTTGTCGTGCACCTTCACGTCGAGGTTCTCGCGCGGCACGCCAGGCAGGTCGGCCCGCAGCGTGACGCCGAGGTGATTCTCGACGATGTCGACGGCCGGCGTGATCGCGGGCCGGCGCGCCGCTTCGGCGGCAGCGGGGTGGACGGTGCTCGTTTGGCGTTCGGCCAGGGTCGGGTTCGCAGTCATGTCGGTATCCTGAGAATTATTGAACGGTGATCGCGCGCGGCTTCGATGCCTCGCGTCGGCCGACGCGAATCAGCAGGCAGCCGTTTTCATAGCGGGCGCTGACCTGGTCGGGATCCGCGTCACGCGGCAGCTCGACGACGCGGCGGAACGCACCGTGAAAGCGCTCCTGCGCATAGGTGCGCAGGTCGTCGCCTTCTCCGCCTGGCGCCGGCTTGCGCTCGCCGCTGATCGTCAGCAGGTCCTTGTCGATCGACACGTCGAAGTCGGCCGCGGCCATGCCGGGCGCGAACGCGACGATCTCGATCGCGCCGTCGGTGGCGCCGACGTTGAGTGCGGGAAAGGCGCCGGGCCGCACCGCGCGAATGCCGGACGGACGATCGCCGAGCAGGCTCGCCACCTGCCGCTGCACGCGGGCGAATTCGTCGAACAGGTCGCTGCCGAAATGGATACCGCTCATGTGAGTCCTCCTGAACAGGGAACGCGGGAGACGCGACGGCGCGACGCCTGCGGCGGGCGCGACGCGGGGGCTCCACTGGGTCGAAACGGGGGCAGTGCGTGGTGTGGTGCGCTGCCCGACGACGCGTAATTAGTGGCCGCCGCAGCGCATTTCAAGAGGGGATCCACAATCTGCATCAATGCAGGCCCGTGCGGTTCGATGCGACAATCGCCGCGATCTATCTGCAGACCAACGACACGGGACAACCATGGACATTCGACGCATCGCGATCGTCGGCGCCGGCGTGATCGGCGCCAGCTGGGCCGCTTTCTATCTGACGCAGGGCTTCGACGTCGTCGCGACCGATCCGGCGCCGCAAGCCGACGCGCGGCTGCGCGACGCACTGGCCGCGTTTCTCGGCGAGCGGGCCGCCGAGCTTTCCGCGCGGCTGTCGTTCGATGCCGATCTCGTGCGTGCGCTCGACGGCGTCGACTTCGTGCAGGAGAACGGCCCGGAGCGGCTCGACCTGAAGCGTGCGCTGTACCGGCAGATGGACGACGTGCTGCCCGCGCACGTGCCGATCGCGTCGAGTTCGTCGGGCCTGAAAATGTCGGACATCCAGACAGCGTGCGAAAAGCATCCGGAACGTTGCCTGATTGCGCATCCGTTCAATCCGCCGCACCTGATTCCGCTCGTCGAGCTGGTCGGCGGCGAGGCCACCGGCCAGGACGTGATCGCGCGCGTGAAGGCGTTCTACGATGCGCTCGGCAAGCAGACGATCGTCCTCAACAAGGAGATGACCGGCCACGTCGCGAACCGGCTCGCGGCGGCGCTGTTCCGCGAGGTGTATCACCTCGTCGGCGAAGGCGTCGTGAGCGTTGCTGATGCGGACAAGGCCGTCGCATGGGGGCCCGGCCTGCGCTGGGGGCTGATGGGGCAGTGCCTGACCTATCACCTCGGCGGCGGCGCGGGCGGAATCGCGCACTTCCTCGAACACCTGTCGGGGCCGATCACGAGCTGGTGGGACGACCTCGGCACGCCGTCGTTCAACCCGGACGTCGATCGCAAGCTGAACGACGAATTGCGCGCGATCCAGGGCGGGCGCTCGATGCAGGAACTGGCGGCCGAACGCGACCGCCTGCTCGTCGAGCTGATCGACGCGCGGCGCCGCAGCTTCCTGCCGTGATCGGGCCTGGGCGGAGCGTTTCGGTCGGGCCGCGATCGGTCGGGCCGCACTCCGCTACTGCTGCGCGGCCGTTTGCGGTGCCTGCGGCGTCTGGGCAAGCCACGACGGGCTCGCGGCCTGCACGAGTTCGCGGTTGCGCGCGCGCGTCGCGGCGCTCGGCGGGTAGTTGCCGTCGTTCGTCGGCAGTTCACCGTCGAGATAGGCCTGCTTGAGCTGGGCGATGACTTCCGCGCGTGTCAGGCCCGGTTCGGGCGCGGCGGCATCGGTCTGGGCAAAGGCGGGGGACAGCAGGGCGGCGGCGGCGGTCGCGACGGCGAATCGCAAGACATTCATGGCGTGCTCCGATCAAGGGGACGGGACACCGGATGCGCGCGGCGGCTGCCGTGCGTTCCGATGGGGCCCATTGTCGTGAGCGGGCGCTGCGCGGACGATGACGCGTTCCGGGCAGAACTGTCAGTTGCGGGCGCGTCCGGCCGCGCATGCGTGCGTCGCGCCCGGTGCGGTTACAACTCCGACGCCGCCGTGATCAGTGTGGCTTCGAGCGCGAGCGTCGATCGCGACGCGGCCGCCGGCCGGTCGATCACGTACTCGAGTTCGCCGAGTTCGGGCAGCCCCGCGTCGAGCCGCGCGAGCCCGGCCGGGATCACGTAGCCCGCGAACGCGCTGACGCCGAGCCCCGCGCTCGCGGCGGCGCGCAACACCGCGACGCTGCTGCTGACTACCGCGATCCGGTACGGCCGCCCGACGGCTTCGAGCGATTCGAGCACGCGGCGGCGCGACACGCTCGGCTCCGGATGCATCGCGAGCGGCAGCACGGCCTCGTGGCCGGTGATCCGCGAATCGGGGCCCGTGCACCAGTACAGCGGCTCGCTGCGGATCACGCGGCCGCGCCGGCTGCCCGCGATGCGCTTCGCGAACACGAGATCGTGCCGCCCTTCGTCGAGCGCGTCGAACAGGTCGCCCGACAGCCCGGTCGAGATCGCGAGTTCGACTTCAGGATTGCGCTGCACGAAGCTCGCGAGCGCGGCCGTCAGGTGCGCCGACGCGAAATCCTCCGACATCGCGAGCCGCACCTTGCCCGACAGCGGCGGCCCGCACACCGACGTGACGGCTTCGTCCATCAGTTCGAGGATGCGCACCGCGTAGCGGAACAGCGCGTCGCCGTGCTGCGACAGGTGCACGTTGCGCGTGTCGCGTTCGAACAGCGGCCGGTCGAGCAGCTCCTCGAGGCGGCGGATATGCTGGCTGACGGTCGATTGCGACAGGCTCACGCGCTCGGACGCGGCGGTGAAGCTGCCGGACTGGGCGACGGCGACGAAGCTGCGCAGCAGCTCGGGCGGTAACGGGCGCATTGCTAAATCCACTGAATCGGTTTCGACAACTTCATAAATGGCCGGATATTGCGGCGCTAGTATCGGATCACGCCTCGGTGCGTGCCCGTCACGGCGCACACCGGATGCGTAGCCCGCGTCGTGCCGGCGGCTGCATCGGTCAGTCTACGGCATCCGGCATCCGGCCCGAAACCGCATCATCCCATCGACCGCCCGAGAACGCGCCCGCACGACGGGCCGCCGGGCCGCGGCGCACCGCGGCAGGAGACGAGTCCGCGCACGGGATCGGCGTGCGGGGCCGGTTCCTGCATGCGTCCGGCGCCCGTCACGAAGAGACTGGAGACGACTCATGATCATCTACGGAACCGCGCTGCTGGCGTTCTGCCACCTGGCCGGCCTGTTCCTCGGCGACCTGCTCGGCAGCGCGATCGGCGTGAAGACCAACGTCGGCGGCGTCGGCATCGCGATGCTGCTGCTGATCTGCCTGCGCCTGTGGCTGCACCGGCGCGGCTGGCTGCCGAAGGAAACCGAGGCCGGCGTCGGGTTCTGGGGCGCGATGTACATCCCCGTCGTCGTCGCGATGGCCGCGAACCAGAACGTCGTCGCCGCGCTCAAGGGCGGCCCCGTCGCGTTGCTGGCCGCCGTCGGCGCGGTCGCGATCTGCGCATGCTGCATCGCGGTACTCGTGCGCACCGGGCGCGACGACACGGCCTTCGCGGCCGTGCCGCAATTCGAAGAACAGTGAAGGAGGCCGCCATGCTGCAGATGCTCGAAAAAGTCGTCGCCCACAACGGGCTCGTCGCGTCGTTCGCGCTGGTCGGCCTGATCATGTGGCTGTCGTCGATCGCGTCGCGCAAGCTCACGTTCGGCCGTGTACACGGCTCGGCGATCGCGATCGTGATCGGCCTCGTGCTCGCCTACGTCGGCGGCGCATTCACCGGCGGCGAGAAAGGGCTGGCCGACGTCAAGCTGTTCGCCGGCGTCGGCCTGATGGGCGGCGCGATGCTGCGCGATTTCGCGATCGTCGCGACCGCGTTCGAAGTGCAGCCGACCGAGGCACGCAAGGCCGGGCTCGTCGGCGTCGTGTCGCTGCTGCTCGGCACCGTGCTGCCGTTCATCGTCGGCGCGTGCATCGCGCGCGCGTTCGGCTACACCGACGCGGTCAGCATGACGACCATCGGCGCGGGCGCCGTCACCTACATCGTCGGCCCCGTGACGGGCGCGGCGATCGGCGCGAGCTCCGACGTGATCGCGCTCAGCATCGCGACGGGGCTCGTGAAGGCGATCATCGTGATGGTCGGCACGCCGGTCGCGGCCAACTTCATGGGCCTGAAGACGCCGCGTTCCGCGATGATCTTCGGTGGCCTGGCCGGCACCGTCAGCGGCGTGAGCGCGGGGCTCGCCGCGACCGACCGCCGGCTCGTCCCGTACGGCGCATTGGTCGCGACGTTCCATACGGGCGTCGGCTGTCTGCTCGGGCCGTCGGTGCTGTTCTTCACGACGCGCGCGCTGGTCGGCGCGTAGCGCGCTGCGATGCGGCCCAAGCATGCGGGCCGCATCCATCGCGGCGTCCTCTGAGTCGCATTCGTCAACATCATCAATCGGCGGCGGCGCCAGGCTTAGAATGCCGCTGAACCATCGAAGCGGGAGAACTGTTCATGACGGGATGGAATCACGCGCGGCAGGCGCGCGATGCACGCCTCGCGGCCGGTGCGCGTTTCGCGCAGGGCAAACGGGTCGATGCGCGCGACGCCGTCGCGTTGCTCGAAGCGGTGCTGCGGCCAGGCGACCGCGTGTGCCTCGAAGGCGACAACCAGAAGCAGGCCGACCTGCTCGCGACGGCGCTCGCCGACGTCGACAGCGCGAAGATTCACGACCTGCACATGGTGCAGTCGGGCGTCGTGCTGCCCGAGCATCTCGACGTGTTCGAGCGCGGCATCGCGAAGCGCCTCGACTTCGCGTATTCGGGCCCGCAGTCGCAGCGCATCGCGAAGCTGCTGTTCGGCGGCAAGATCGCGCTCGGCGCGGTGCACACCTATCTCGAGCTGTTCGCGCGCTACTTCATCGACCTCACGCCGCAGGTCGCGCTGATCGCCGCGGTCAGCGCCGACGCCGACGGCAACCTGTACACCGGCCCGAACACCGAAGACACGCCGACCGTCGTCGAGGCCACCGCGTTCAAGGACGGCATCGTGATCGCGCAGGTCGACCGCATCGTCGACAAGGTGCCGCGCGTCGACATTCCCGGCGACCGCGTGCACTTCGTCGTCGAGGCGGGCCGGCCGTTCTACGTCGAGCCGCTGTTCACGCGCGACCCGGCCGCGATCACCGAAACGCAGATCCTCACCGCGATGCTCGCGATCAAGGGCATCTACGAACCGTACGGCATCAAGCGCCTGAACCACGGGATCGGCTTCAACACGGCCGCGATCGAACTGCTGCTGCCGACCTACGGCGAGAAGCTCGGGCTGAAGGGCAAGGTCTGCTCGCACTGGGCGCTCAATCCGCACCCGACGCTGATCCCCGCGATCGAATCGGGCTGGGTCGAGCAGATCCACTGCTTCGGCTCGGAAGTCGGGATGGACGACTACATCCGCGCGCGTTCCGACATATGGTTCACGGGCTCCGACGGGTCGCTGCGCTCGAACCGCGCGTTCTGCCAGACGGCCGGCCTCTACGCGTGCGACATGTTCATCGGCTCGACGCTGCAGATCGACCTGTCGGGCCATTCGTCGACGGTCACCGCCGAGCGCATCGCCGGTTTCGGCGGCGCGCCGAACATGGGCAGCGACGCGCGCGGCCGGCGTCACCCGAGCGAGCCGTGGCTGAAGGCCGGCGCGGAAGCCGACCCCGATACGCCGGCGGCACTCAGGCGCGGCCGCAAGCTCGTCGTGCAGATCGGCGAGACGTTCGGCGACAAGAACGTGCCGATGTTCGTCGAGAAACTCGACGCGCTGAAGCTCGCCGACAAGCTGCAGCTCGACCTCGCGCCGATCATGGTCTACGGCGACGACGTCACGCACATCGTCACCGAGGAGGGGATCGCGAACCTGCTGATGTGCCGCGACAAGGACGAACGCGAGCACGCGATCCGCGGCGTCGCCGGTTATACGGAGATCGGCCGCGGCCGCGACCGGAAGATGGTCGAGCGGCTGCGCGAGCGCGGCGTGATCCGCCGTCCGGAGGATCTCGGCATCGATCCGCTCGACGCCGATCGCCGCTGGCTCGCCGCGCGCTCGATCAAGGATCTCGTGCACTGGTCGGGCGGGCTCTATGCGCCGCCGGCCCGGTTCCGCAACTGGTGAGGAAGAGGGCATGGAACAGTTGAACTATCGCTTCACCGCGCGCGAGCGCGCGAAGGGCGAGCAGGCCGCGGCGCTCGTCGGCGTGGTGGCATCCGGCAATCTCGAGGTGCTCGTCGAGCGCGTGCTGCCGGGCAACGAATGCGAGATCGACATCCGCACCGCGGCGGTCGGTTTCGGTGCGGTGTGGCAGGCCGTCGTCACGGATTTCGTCGAGCGGCGCACGCCGGGCGGCCTGAAGCTGTCGATCAACGACGGCGGCGCGCGGCCCGACATGGTGTCGCTGCGGCTCGCGCAGGCCGTGCGCGCGATCGAGGGGGACGCATGATGAACGACGCGATCCACGACACGCCCGCGTTCGTCGCGAATGGGGCGAGCTGGTACGAAGCGTCGGCGCGGCAGCGCGTCGACGGGCTGCTCGACGCGGGCAGCTTCGACGAATTCCTCGGGCCGGCCGAACGCGTGACGAGCCCGCACTTGCCGCTGTTCGACCTGCCGCAGCAGTTCGACGACGGGATGGTGGTCGGCCACGGCCGGCTCGACGGGCAGCCGGTGTTCGTCGCGGCGCAGGAAGGCCGCTTCATGGGCGGGGCGTTCGGCGAAGTGCACGGCGCGAAGCTCACCGGGCTGCTGCGCGCCGCGCGCGAAGTCGGCAAGCCGGTGCTGATCCTGTTCGATACGGGGGGCGTGCGGCTGCAGGAGGCGAACGCGGGCGAACTCGCGATTGCCGAGATCATGCGCGCGCTCGTCGAAGCGCGTGCGGCCGGCGTGCCGGTGATCGGGCTGATCGGCGGGCGCGCGGGCTGCTACGGCGGCGGCGGGTTGCTCGCCGCGTGCTGCTCGGCGCTTGCGGTGTCGGAGCAGGGCCGTATCAGCGTGTCGGGCCCCGAGGTGATCGAAACCAATCGCGGCGTCGAGGAGTTCGATTCGAAGGACCGCGCGCTGATCTGGCGCACGATGGGCGGCAAGCACCGGCGGCTGATCGGCGGCGCGGACCGCTACGTGGCCGATACGCCGGACGCATTCCGCGCGGCGGCGCTCGAGCTGATCGGGCGTGCTCCGACGTTCGATGCGGCGATGCTGCGTGCCGAGCAGGCGCGTCTCGAGGCGCGTGTCGAACGGTTCGGCGCATGCCACGATGCGCTCGACGTCTGGCGCACGCTCGGGGCCGACAAGCCGGAAGCGATTCCGGGCATGCCCGACGACACGTTCGCGTCGCTCGCGGATCAATTGCAGGAGAGCACGCATGACGCTCGATGAAGTGCTGAACGCCTTGTTTCCCCAGGGCCATTCGATCGCCCGCACTGGCGGCCTGCTGACGGGGCATGCGGAACTGGCCGGTACACGCGTCGACGTGATCGGCGTCGCCGACCGCTTGCCGTTCGGCATCGACGAGGCGCTGACGCTCGCGGCCCGCGTGCTCGACACGATCGCGCGCGGCGGCGACACGCCGATCCTCGTGCTCGTCGACAGCGACAGCCAGCGGATGAGCAAGCGCGACGAACTGCTCGGCCTGAACGAGGGGCTGTCGCATCTCGCGAAGTGCCTGATGCACGCGGATCTCGCCGGGCACCGGACGATCGGCGTGCTGTACGGCCACACGGCCGCCGGCGCGTTCATCGCGACCGCGCTCGCGACGCGCACGCTGCTTGCGGTGCCGGGCGCCGAACCGGAAGTGATGGACCTGCCGTCGATGTCGCGCGTGACCAAGCTGCCGATCGACGTGCTGAAGGAGATGGCGCGCTCGACGCCGGTGTTCGCGCCGGGGCTCGACAATCTCGTGACGATGGGCGCCGTCGACGCCGTGCTCGATCCGGCCCGCGCGCTCGACGCGCAGGTCGGTGAATGGCTCGGCAAGCCGGCCGAGCGCGTCGACCGGCGCGCTGCGCGCGGCCGGCCGGTGGCTGCCGATGTCGCGCGGCGTGTCGAGGCGCTCGCGCGTGCCGCGCACTGAGATGCCGCTGCGCCGCCACACGCTCGTCACGTTGACGGCGGCAGGGTGGGGCGCGGCATTCGCGCGCGATCCCGCGCTCGCCGCCGATCCGCTCGTGCAGGCGTGGGCCGCGCGCGGCCGGCCGCTGATCGTGCGCCGCGCGTCGCCCGACGAGGCCGATGCCGGCCGCGTGCCGCTCGGCCTGCCGCTGCCGCCGTCCGCGGGCAAGCGGCGCATCGCGTTGAACGCAGCGGCCGATGCGCTCGCGACGGTCGGCCCGCTGCCCACGTTGTCCGACGTGCTCGCGGCCGCGCCCGACGCATGGCGCGCACCGTTGCGCGAGCTCGATGCGCTCGGCGCGCGGTGCGGCGTGCAGGGCCGCGTGTTCGGCAGCCTCGCATGGCAGGCGCTGACGGGCGAGCCGTACCTGGGCGAGTCGTCTGACCTCGACATCGTGTTCCCGCTACCGGAAGCCGCATCGATCGCGCCGCTGCTCGACGGCCTCGCGGCGATCGACGGGCGCGCGCCCATGCGCATCGACGGCGAACTGCTGCGCAACGACGGCGCGGGCGTCAACTGGCGCGAACTGCATGCGCGGCAGCCTGAAGTCGCGGTCAAGACGGCGATCGCCGTCGAACTGATGCCGGTCGACGCCTTCACCGGGGGCGCGCGATGAGTGCATGGGCCGCCTGCCGCATACCGGCGCCGTCCGAAGCCGGGCGCATCGCCGAACTGGCCGAGCGCAGCCTCGTGCTCGAGATCGAGACCTATCCGAAGCCGGGGCTCGTCAGTCACGTCGACACCGGCAGTCACACCGACATGGATGCCGCGACGTTCACGCGTAGCGCCGCCGTGCTGCGGCCTTACTTCGCGGAACTGGCCGACGCAGGCGCGCGCGATGCGGACATGGCCGTGCTGCGCAAGATCGGCCTGCGTGCCGAGCACGCGATGCTCGCCGCGACGGGCGGCGTCAACACGCATCGCGGCGCGATCTTCGGGCTCGGGCTGCTGTGCGCGGCGGCGGGCCGGCGTGCGACGCCGGGCGCCGTGCCGGGCGGGACGACGCTCGGCGCGTTCGTCTCCCGCCGCTGGGGCGCCGATATCCTCGGCGGCCCGCGCCTGCCCGACAGCCACGGCGAACGCGCGAGCCGCCGCTACGGCGTCGGCGGCGCGCGCCGCGAGGCGGCCGACGGTTTCACGACCGTCTATGCGGTCGGGCTGCCCGCGCTGCGTCGCGCGCGGCGCGACCTGCCCGGCGACCCGGAAGCGGCGCGCGTCGACGCGTGCTTCGCGCTGATCGCCGCGCTCGACGATACGAACCTGCTGCACCGGGGCGGGCAGGACGGCCTCGAATTCGCGCAAGCGGCCGCACGCGCGTTCGTCGCACGCGGCGGCGTGCGGGCGCGCGACTGGCGGCTACGCGCGGCCGCCGTGCATCGTGCGTTCGTCGCGCGCCGGCTGAGCCCGGGCGGCGCGGCTGACCTGCTTGCGATGAGCGTCTTCGTCGATGCGCTCGAAGCCGACGGAGGCGCGCGATGACGCTGGCCATCCTCTGTTCGGGACAGGGCGCGCAGCGCGCCGACATGTTCGACCTGACCGGCACCGCGCCGCAGGCCGACGCGCTGTTCGCCCACGCCGGCCGGCTGCTCGGCGACGATCCGCGCGCGTGGGTGCGGCACGCCGGGCCGGACGCGCTGCGTGAAAACCGTGCCGCGCAGATCCTCTGCACGCTCCAGGCGCTCGCGGCGGCCGCGCTGCTCGACGCGGTGTGGCCGCGCCGGCGCTGCGTCGCCGGCTACAGCGTCGGCGAAGTCGCGTCGTGGAGCGTCGCGGGGATGATCGAGCCGGACGCCGCGCTCGACCTGGCCGACGCGCGTGCGCGTGCCATGGATGCCGCGAGCGGCGGCGACGAGCGGATGGTGTTCGTGCGCGGCCTGACGCGCGCTCGGCTTGCGCGATTGTGCGACGGCCGCGACGCGGCGATCGCGATCGCGAACCCGGGCGACGCGTTCGTGGTCGCGGGGCGCCAGCCCGATGTCGATGCGGTGGCCGACGACGCGTCGCGCGACGGTGCGCTGCGCGTCGCGCCCGTCTGCGTGCGGATCGCGTCGCACACGCGCCGGCTCGCCGCGGCCGTGCCGGTGTTTCGCGCGTCGCTCGCCGCCGCTCACGTGCGGCGGCCGCTGCCCGGCACGCGGCTCTTTTCGGGTATCGACGGCGCGTCGGTGCTCGACGTCGACGCGGGACTCGACAAGCTGGCCCGGCAGATCGCGGAGCCGGTCGAGTGGGCGGCCTGTCTTGCCGCGTGCGTGGAGGCCGGTGCGACCGCGTTCCTCGAGCTCGGCCCCGGCCGCGCACTGGCCGAGATGGCCGGTAGCGCATATCCCGCGCTGCCGGCGCGCAGCCTCGCGGATTTCCGTTCCGTCGACGGCGTCACGAGCTGGCTCGCGCGTGTCGCGGCGGGCTGATCGACGGCCCGGAAGCCCCTCGCCGGAGTCGCCTTTCGCACTGTGTGTTGCGCCGGCGCAGCAGCCTTGCAGCCGGCGCTTGCCACACGAATTGGCGTCGCTAAAATGGCGCCCGCCATGAGACCAGCCGCCTTCCTTCTCGCCGCGCTCTGCTGCGCGGCGAGCGCCCACGCCAGCCAGATTCCGTCCGACGCCGCATCGGTCGGCACATACTTTTCGTATGACAATGCGGCGGCCGACGCGACCGTCGACCTGATCGAGCAGGCGCAGCGTCGCGTGTTGCTGGCCGGCTATACGCACGTGCCGCCGGCGGTCGCGAGCGCGCTGCGCGCGGCCCGCTCGCGCGGGATCGAGGTGCGTGTCGTGCTCGTGCGTTCGCCGCACGCGGGCCGGTACAGCGGCGCGGGCTATCTGAAAGCGTCGGGTATCGACGTGGCGATCGAGTCGCGGCACGGCGATCCCGCGCCGCGCTTCGTGATCGTGGACGACAGCGTCGCGCTGACGACGCTCTCCGAAGGGGCGGCTGCGCATGCGGAAACGGTGAACGTGTTCCAGCGCGCGCCCGAGCTCGCGCAATCCTATGCGCAGTCGTTCTGGCGGCTGTACCGGCAGGCCGGCGGCCTCTGACCCTTTCCTTCGGTGCCCCGCGCGCCGGTGTGACCCTGCTTGCATCGGCGCTGCCGATGAACCATGCTCGTTGACAGGCGCCGACGCGGGTTTCGCGCCTCCGGCGCAACGGCAGGGAGCCGAACGTGTTCGAGTGTTTTGCCGATCGTACCGATGCCGGCTGCCAGCTGGCCGGCGCGTTGCGCGATTATGCGGGCCGCGGCAATGTCGTCGTGCTCGCCTTGCCGCGCGGCGGTGTGCCCGTCGCGTATCCGGTCGCCCGCGCGCTGCACGCGCCGCTCGACGTGCTGGTCGTACGCAAGCTCGGCGTGCCGTCCGATCCCGAGCTCGCGATGGGCGCGATCGCGACGGGCGGTGCGATTCATCTGCAGCGTTCGGTGCTCCGCTCGATGGGCGTGTCCGACGCGCAGCTCGCCGATGTGATCGCGCGCGAGACGGTCGAACTGTATCGCCGCGAGGCGCTGTATCGCGGTGCCGCGCCGCCGCTGCCGGTCGAGGGCCGCATTGCGATCGTCGTCGACGACGGCGTCGCGACCGGCGCGTCGATGCGCGTCGCGCTGCAGACGTTGCGCGAGCGTCACCCGGCGCGCATCGTCGCGGCTGCACCGGTCGCGCCAGCGGGTGCGCGGCACGCGTTCGACGATCTGGTCGATGCGTTCGTCACGGTGTGGCAGCCGCTGCCGTTCTTCGGGATCAGCCAGTTCTACGCGCGCTTCGAGCAGACGAGCGACGACGAGGTACGCGCGTTGCTCGACGCGGCCCGGCCCTGACGCGGCATCACGTGCGCCTGATGCGGCGCGGGCGGGGGCGACGGGTTTCGGCCCAGGCGAACAGGCGCTGCAGCATCGGATGGACCTCCCCGCGCCAGCGCACCCCGGTAAACAACCCGTAGTGATCGCAGTCGCCGATGTCGATGCGGTAGCGCTCGTCGTCGGCGAGGCCGCTGCACATGTCGAGCGCCGCATGCGTCTGGCCGGCGCCCGTGACCGCGTCGCATGCGCCTTCGACGGTCAGCAGCGCGACGCCGCGCAGCGCGGCCGGCTCGACGCGCCGCCCACCCACGTCCCAGGTACCGACCGCGAGGCTCATGCGCTGGAACACGATGTCGACCGTGTCGAGGAAATACTCGGCGGGCATGTCGAGCAGCGCCGTGTATTCGAGCAGCGCACGCCGTGCGCCGGCGAGCCCGGTCATGTCGAAGCGCGACGCGGCCAGCGCGTACGCTTCGATCAGCGACAGGAAGCGCTGCGGGTACACGAGCGCGATCTCGCCCTGCTGCAGATAGGTGGGAAACACGTGGCGGCCATGCCCCGCGAAACCCGGCGGCACGACGTCGATCAGGTGGCGGCGGCACCAGCCCAGCGAATGGGCCGCGGCGGCGGTGCCGAGCGCACTCGGATTCCGGCGCGCGTCGAGCGGGCCGCCGATCAGCGTGACGCTCGCGGGCGGCGCGAGGCCGCGAGCGGCGCGCAGCGCGAGCGCGCCGAGCACCGGCACGGTTGCCTGGCACACGGCGACGACATGCAGCGGCCGGTCGTCGTGCGCGAGCCCGTCGACGAAGCCGTCGAGCGTCGCGACGTACTCGTCGAGCCCGAAGCGGCCCGCCGCGAGCGGCACGTCGCGCGCATTGCGCCAGTCGGTCACGCAGACGTCGCCGTCCGCGAGCAGCGTCTCGACGGTTTCCCGCATCATCACGGCCGCATGCCCGGCGAGCGGCGCGCAGAGCAGTACCGTGCGCCGCGCGTCGACGCGCGTGAAGCGCCGCAGGTCGCAGAACGGCGTGCGCGCGACGATGCGCTCGCCGACGGCCGGCCACCCGATGTCGAAGTGCGGGGGCTCGCCCGGCGGCCCGAGCAGCGGCTCGAACAGGTCGTCGTAGCACGAGGATGCGGCGTGCGGCAGCGTGGCCGCGGGCCACGCGTCGAACGCATGCCGCGTCGCCGCGCGCCAGGCGCGCATCCATTCCCGCTGCTGCTCGACGAGGGCGTACCACATGGCGAACCTTGGGGCGGAAGGGGCGTGAACTTGCATTATGGTCACTGCGGCCGGACAACGTGAGCCCCGCGTGCGGCCGGCTGATGCGCATCAAGCGCACGGGCGCGCTAGGCGAAGCCCTGCGGCGCTGCTACAGTCGTCGATCCCATTCCCTCAAGCGGAGCGTTTGCGATGAAGCTGATCGGCATGCTGGATTCCCCGTTCGTGCGCCGTGTCGCCATTTCGGCGAAGCTGCTCGACCTCCCGTTCGAACACGAGTCGCTCTCGGTGTTCCGTCATATCGAGCAGTTCAGGGCGATCAATCCGGTCGTCAAGGCGCCGACGCTC